>WFVA01000114.1 GCA_015491895.1 Albidovulum sp.
GCCTGCGCGCCGCCCCCGGCGGCCTCCTGCCCCGCCGCCCCGGCTGCCCCGGCCGCATCGAGCGGGGCGCGGATATCGAGCCGCTTGCCGGGCAGGATCAGTTCCCGCTCGCTACAGCCCGCCAGCGCCAGAGCCATACCCGCTGCCAGCATGAGCGGCGCGCGCGCGCCCCTGATCCCCCGCAAAACCATCATACCCAGCCCCATTTGCCTTCACACCCTCTTCATTCCGATCGCCCCGCAGGCCATCCCGCCAGTCACCCGCCAGTCACCCGGCCGGACGGCCCGGCGCCCGCGATCGGGATAGCATCCCGAAGGGGCGCGGTCACGTGCTTTCGAGCGTGCCGCCAAGCGCGATGATCAGCTGGCCCACACGCTGGCGCATGTCCGGCCCGGCCTCGCTGTCTTCATATATTGCGCGCAGCCGCCCGATCGCCTCCGCCTTGCGACCGGCCTCGATATCGAGCGCCGCAAGCTGCTCCTCGCCCAGCAGCCGGAAGGGCGCGCCGGGGCGGATCAGCGCCTCGAGCGCCTTGCGCCGCTCCTCTTCGCTCATCTCGGAGCCTGCGAGCATCACCATCTTGAGGCGCGCCATGTCGCGATAGACGGGCGAAAGCCCCTCGTCCGCGCCAAGCGCCTTCAGCGCCGCGCCCGCCCCCTTGCGATCGCCGGCCGCAGCCTGTGCATCCGCCTTCAGCATGGCGATGACGGCGCGTGTATCGCCCGCCGACTCGATCTCGGAAAGCGCCTTCGCGCGCGCCGCCGGATCCGGCTGCTCGAGCGCGGCGAGGATGGAATCCCCGAGCGCCTCGGCCGCCGCGCGCGCCTGCGCCTTGCGCCATTCGTTCCAGGCCGCGCCGCCCACCAGCAGCAGGATGGCGAGAATGGCGATCCAGCCGTATTTGCGCATCAGCCTGAAAAGGCGATCGCGGCGCACCTCTTCCGTGACTTCGTCGATGAAACTTTCGTTGTTGCTCACTGGCTTCTCCGCTTTCCGCCCGTTTCCCGCCGCTGTGCGGCCCGCATCCTCTTAGCGTGCAGCCCGCGTAATGCCAACCCTTGGGCCAACCCCTGGGTCAACCTCTGGGTCAACTTCTGGGTCAACTTCTGGGTCAACCTCTGGGTCACCCGCTGGGGGCCAGCAGAAGAGCCGGCCCGGCGCAAGCCCGAACACAATCCCGTCCGCTTCCGGCTTCCGGCGCATTGAGCCCTTGCATGGCTGGCATATTTCCGATAATCTGAACCGTATAGTTCAGTTTGTGGCGGGATTGCGGCAGAACCAGGGGCCGGAACGAAAACGGCAAGGCCCCGCCCCGGGCTCCGCAAGAGATGCAAGGGAAGGCAGGCAGGCTAACCGCATGAGAATTCTACCGATCATCACCGCGGCCCTTGTCATGGGGTTCCTCTATCTGCTCGTGTTCGAACGCGATGCGCTCGATGCCTTCACCGGGCGGCAGGAAGCGGCCCGCGCGGGCGAAACGGCGAACGGGGCCGGCGGCGGCGCGGCCGGTGGCGCTCAGGCCGGCGCCGCGGAGGGCGCAGCGGAAGAAGGCGCGCCGGGAGGCGAAAAGCCGCGCATCCGCGTGGTGGTGAGCCGCTCCGAGGCCCGCCCGCTCGAAGACATGGTGCTCCTGCGCGGCCAAACGGAAGCGGCGCGCGAAGTGGCCGTGATGGCGGAAACCTCGGGCCGGGTGATCGGCGAACCGCTGCCCAAGGGCGCGCGCGTGGAGGAAGGGCAGATCCTCTGCCGCCTCGATCCCGATGTGCGCCCCGCCCGCCTCGAGGAGGCACGCGCCCGCCTCGAGGAGGCACGCATCAACTACACCGCCGCCAGGCGCCTGCAGGACGAGGGCTTTGCCTCCCGGACCCGCGCCACCGCCGCCGAAGCGGCGCTGAGATCGGCCGAAGCGGCCGTGGCCGAGGCCGAGGCCGAGCTTGCGCGCACCGAGATCCGCGCGCCCTTCTCCGGCCTGCTTGAAAGCGATACCGCCGAGCTCGGCGCCCTCCTCGGCCCCGGCCAGCCCTGCGCCACGGTGATCGATCTCGATCCCATCCGCCTCGTGGGCTACGCGCCCGAAACCGCCGTCGATCGCATCCGCCCCGGCGCCCGCGCCGGCGCGCGGCTCACGGATGGCCGCACCCTCGCCGGCAGCGTGAGCTTCATTTCGCGGCGCGCCGATCCCCTCACACGCACCTTCCGCGTGGAAGTGCAGGCCGCCAACGGCGACATGGCCGTGCGCGCCGGGCAGACGGCGGAAATCCTGATCGCGACCGAGCCGCGCCCGGCCCATCTCGTGATGCAATCCGCGCTCACCCTCAATGACGATGGCGCGCTCGGGCTGCGGATCGTCGATGACATCACCGAAGGCGACGGAATCGCGCTGGGGATCGTGCGCTTCAGGCCCGTGCGCCTCCTGCGCGACACGCCCGAAGGCGTATGGCTCACCGGCCTGCCCGATACGGCGGAAGTGATCGTGCGCGGGCAGGAATACGTGACGGAGGGCGTGCAGGTGGAAGTGGCGCGCTCCGTTGACGGCGGAGATTCTGACGGGAAAGGGAAATCCGGAGCGACGGAAGCGGCGGGGAGCGGCGGATGACCGGGATCGTCGATTGGGCGGCCGGGCGCGCCCGCATGGTGATGGCCTTCATCCTGCTTTCGCTGATCGCGGGCGCCATCGCCTATGTGAGCCTGCCCAAGGAGGGCGAGCCGGATATCGAGATCGCGGCGCTGTTCGTCTCCGTGCCCTTCCCCGGCATCTCGGCGGAGGATGCCGAGCGGCTTGTCGTCAGGCCGATGGAGACGGAGCTTGCCGATCTCGACGGGCTGAAGAAGATCTCCGGCACCGCGCTCGAGAATTACGCCGGCGTGGCGCTCGAATTCGATTACGGCTGGGACAAGGACAAGATCATCGCCGACGTGCGCGATCGCATGGCCAAGGCGGAAGCCAGGTTCCCCGACGGTTACGAGAAATACAGCATTTCCGAGATCAATTTCTCCGCCTTCCCGGTGATTATCGTCGATCTGTCCGGGCCGGTGCCCGAGCGCACCATGCTGAAGGTGGCGCGCGATCTTCAGGATCGCCTCGAGGCGCTCGAGCCGGTGCTCGAGGCCGGCATCGCGGGGCTGCGCGATGAAATGGTGGAGGTGACCATCGACCCCCTGCGCCTCGAGGCCTATAACGTGACCGCCGCCGAGCTGATCAACGTGGTGCAGCAGAACAACCTCCTGATCCCCGCCGGCGAGGTGGAAAATCCCGCCGGCGCCTTCGCGGTGAAGCTGCCCTCCTCCTTCAGGAGCCCGCGCGACGTGATGGCGCTTCCCGTCAAGACCAACGGCGATCGCGTGATCACGCTTGGCGATCTCGCCGATATCCGCCTCACCTTCGAGGACCGCCGCGGCACGGCGCGCTTCAACGGCGAGCAGACGGTGGCGCTGCAGGTGGTGAAGCGCAAGGGCTACAATCTTCTCGATACCACCGAACTGGTGCGCGAAGAGGTGGAGAAGGCGCGTGCCGAATGGCCGCCCGAGCTCAGGGCCGCGCTCCACATGAGCACGAGCAACGATCAGTCCCGTATCGTCGGCAGCATGATCCGCCAGCTCGAGAATTCGGTGCTGACGGCCATCGCGCTGGTGATGATCGTGGTGCTGGCAAGCCTCGGCACCCGCTCGGCGCTGCTGGTGGGCTTCGCCATTCCCACCTCCTTCCTCCTCACCTTCGCGCTTCTCGCCATCATGGGCATCACCATTTCCAACATCGTGATGTTCGGCCTCATCCTCGCGGTGGGGATGCTGGTGGATGGCGCCATCGTGGTGGTGGAATATGCCGACAGGCGCATCAGCGAGGGCACGGGGCCGATGCATGCCTATGTGGAGGCGGCGAAGCGGATGTTCTGGCCGATCGTCTCCTCCACCGCCACCACGCTCTGCGCCTTCCTGCCGATGCTGTTCTGGCCCGGGGTGGCGGGGCAGTTCATGGGCATGCTGCCGGTGACGCTGATCTTCGTTCTTTCCGCGAGCCTGCTGGTGGCGCTCGTCTATCTGCCGGTGACGGGCGGGGTTTCGGGGCGCATCTCGCGCGCGCTCGGGCATATCCGCGATGCCCTGCGCCCGCGCCCGCTCGCGCTGCGCATCGCGCTGGCGGCGCTTTCGGTGATCGCCATGTTCGCCGGGCTGATGCTGGCGCTCAATCCCGCGCTCTACCCCCCGCTCGCGGCAGGCGCCGGCGCCGGTGGCTTCGCCGCCGCCCTCCCCGGCACGCTCCTCTTCATGCTGGCGGCGATGGCAAGCTCGATCACCATCGGCGCCCTGAAGCCGCCCGAAAAGCCCCGCCCCGTGCGCGCGGGCTACCGGCGCAGCCTGTTCGGCCGCTTCATCCATGCCATCGTCGGCAATCCGGTGATGCCGATCATTGCCGTCGCGGTGGTGATCGGCCTCGTGATGGCGGTGTTCTCCTACTACGGCGGGCACAATCTGGGCACCCAGTTCTTCGTCGAGAGCGAGCCCGAGCAGGCGATCGTCTTCGTGCGCGAGCGCGGCAATCTCTCGCTTCAGGAGAAGGACGATCTGGTGCGCGCCGTCGAGCGCATCGTGCTGGAAACGCCGGGCATCAAGACGGCCTTCGCCTTCGCCGGCGAGGGCGGGCTCAACCAGAACACCGGCGGCTTCCAGCCCCCCCGCGATACCATCGGCCAGATCCAGATGGAGCTGATCCCCTGGGAGGAGCGCGCCGACAGGCCCGAGCTTGACGGCAATGTGGTGATCGAAAACCTGCGCAAGCGCCTCGCCCGCCTCGCGGGGCTGAAATACGAGATCTTCGTGCCCAACCGCGGCCCGGCGGCCGCGAAGCCCGTGCATCTGCGCCTGCGCGGCGATGATCACGAGGCGCTTGCCCGGGCCGCGCTCACCGTGCGCCGCAAGTTCGAGCAGACGGAGGGCCTCTTCGATATCGAGGACACCCTGCCGCTCCCCGGCATCGACTGGGAAATCCGGGTCGATAGCGAAAAGGCCGGGCGCTTCGGCGCCGATGCGGCGATGGCGGGGGCGATGGTGCAGCTCGTCACCCGCGGCATCCTGCTGGACACCATGCGCGTCGATACCTCGGACGAGGAAATCGAGATCCGGGTGCGCCTGCCCGAGCGCGACCGCACCCTCTCCACGCTTGACGGCCTGAAGCTGCCCACCGCCCTCGGCCAGGTGCCGCTCTCCAATTTCATCACCCGCGCGCCGGTGGAGAAGCTCGGCCGCATCGACCGCACGGACCGCAAGCGCTCCTTTGACGTGAAGGCCAATGTCCGCCCCGGCAGGAGCCCGCTTCTGGATGCGAAAGGCCAGCCCGTGCTCGATGAGAACGGCGAGCCGGTGATGGTGGTGCGCGATGCCAACGAGCGCATCGCCACGCTCACCAAATGGCTCGAGGAAGAAGCCCCCCTGCCCCCCGGCATCAGCTGGGAATGGACGGGCGATCAGGAAGAACAGAAGAAGACGGGCGCCTTCCTCGGCAAGGCCTTCGCCGCCGCGCTCGGGCTGATGTTCATCATCCTGCTGGCGCAGTTCAACAATCTCTACGATACGGTGCTGGTGCTTCTCGCGGTGGTGCTCTCCACCGCCGGCGTGCTGGTGGGCATGCTGGTGATGGGGCAGAAATTCTCGATGATCATGACGGGCACCGGCGTGGTGGCGCTGGCGGGGATCGTGGTCAACAACAACATCGTGCTGATCGACACCTATCAGGAATTCTCCCGCTACATGCCCCGCCTCGAGGCGATCACCCGCACCGCCGAGGCGCGCATCCGCCCGGTGCTGCTCACCACCATCACCACCATGGCCGGGCTCGCGCCGATGATGTTCGGGCTTTCGCTGGATTTCATCAACGGCAGCTGGTCGATCGACAGCCCCACCTCGCTGTGGTGGAAGCCGCTGGCGACGGCCGTCGTCTTCGGGCTCGGCATCGCCACCGTGCTGACGCTGATCTTCACCCCGGCGATGCTGGCGCTCCGGGTCTGGGCGGGCAAGCTGATCGCCGGGCTCGCCCGGCGCATCGGCGCGGTGATCGGCGGGCGCGAGAGCCGGATGGCGCGCGATCTGCGCCTTGCCCGCGCCATGCGCCGGGCCAGGGTGGCGGAATTCATCTGGGAAGCGCCGATGCCCGTTCTGAAGCTCGAGGGCGCCGCACCCCCCGCCGCCCCGGAGAGGCCGGCGGCCCCGGCGAAAGACCCCTCGCAGCAAGCGCCGCAGAGCGATGACGAGATGCGCCCTGCCGGCTTGCAGGATCCGCCCCCCGC
>WFVA01000115.1 GCA_015491895.1 Albidovulum sp.
GCCAGCGCGAACAGCGCGCCATGGAGGGGCGGCGGCACAAAGGGTATCAGAAGAGGGAAGGCGAAGACGAGGGACATCGAGAAGGCTCCTGGCCGGTGAGGTGCGCCACCACGTATAGGCATGGAGCCACCGCATGTCGACCCGGCCCGCGCCGCCGGAGGCCCGGCCGGGGCCGGATCTCGGAATCACCCGGATGCGCCGTATCGTTTGACGAAGCATATCCTGCACTTTACGCTGCCGTTTTCCGGCACATGAGGAAAACCATGCGTTTCATCCTGCCCCTGCTTGCCCTTTTCTGCCTCGGTCTGCCCCGTGCCCTGGCATCAACTCCGTGCGAAGGATGGCTGGCAGTGGACTTCTGGAAATCCGGGCCATCTGTTGAAGATGTTCAACACTGTCTCGCCACTTCGCCGCCGACCGCCCGCGACGAGCAGGATGCAACCCCGCTGCATTATGCTGCTGGGTTCGGCAAGTCCCCGAAGATTATCACCGCTCTTCTGCAGGCCGGTGCCGATGTGAATGCCCTTGACAAGAATGGACGGACCCCGCTGCACTTCGCTGCCCGTTCAAGCATGTCGCCGGCGATTCTTTTCGGCTCTTCTCGATGCGGGTGGTGATGCGCATGCCGTCAACAAGGCCGGGAAACGGCCGCTCGAATATGCCGTGCAGAACAGGTATCTGGCCGGCAGTGATGCGCTATTGCGGTTGGAGGAGGCTATTCGAAACGATTAAGGGCGGGGAGCTTGGCAGGCCTGGAGAAGGGCTCGAAAGACCGCGGGGAAGGCCAGGGCGCGCTGCAAGGCAGCTTTTCTCTTTTTGCGACCCCGAAGCAGAAATCACGCCTCATTGGAAACCGGAACGTCAACAGGCCCTGGATCGCGGCTGTTTCATGGAAAGTGCTGATTTGTCCATTGCGAAACATGATTTGGGAACAGCGTGAAACATTATGTTTCCGATTGAACAGATCGGCGCGCATTGAAGTTCTCTCCAGGGGAAATACTTTTCAGGGGCAATACTTTTAGAGTGAGGTATCAAGGAAAGGAAACATCATGGGAAAAGGCCAGGGCAATGGCGGCGGATGGCCGAGCACAACGGGAAACAAATCCGGAGGCGGGCGATCGAATGCGCCGGCCGGTGGCGGCAAGGGAAAGTGAAGAATGAAGGCAGGGCAAAGTTTTCCCGCCCCCTTCACCCATCCATTTTCAGCGCATTGATGAAGGCTTCCTGCGGGATGCTTACCTTGCCGAATTCCCGCATCTTCTTCTTGCCCTTCTTCTGCTTCTCGAGAAGCTTCTTCTTGCGGGTGATGTCGCCGCCGTAGCATTTGGCGGTAACGTCCTTCCTCATGGCCGAAAGGGTCTCGCGCGCGATCACCCGCCCGCCGATCGCCGCCTGGATCGGGATCTTGAACATGTGGCGCGGGATCAGCTCCTTGAGCTTCTCCACCATCGCCCGCCCGCGCGCCTCGGCCCGGTCGCGATGCACCATGATCGAAAGCGCGTCCACCGGCTCTTCGTTCACCAGGATCTGCATCTTCACGAGATTGTCGGCGCGGTATCCCGTGAGCTGGTAATCGAAGCTCGCATAGCCCTTGGTGACGGATTTGAGGCGATCGTAGAAATCGAACACCACTTCATTCAGCGGCAGATCATAGACAACCATCGCTCGCGAGCCGGCATAGGTGAGATCGAGCTGGATGCCACGGCGGTCCTGGCAGAGCTTCAGCACATCGCCGAGAAACTCGTCGGGCACCAGGATCGTGGCCTTGATGCGCGGCTCCTCGATGTGATCGACGAGCGTGAGGTCGGGCATGTCGGCGGGGTTGTGCAGCTCGATCATCGAGCCGTCCTTCAGGTAAACATGATAGACGACGCTCGGCGCGGTGGTGATCAGCTCGATATCGTATTCGCGCTCGATGCGATCGCGGATCACCTCGAGGTGCAGAAGCCCGAGGAATCCACAGCGAAAGCCGAAGCCGAGCGCGGCGGAAGTTTCCATCTCGAAGGTGAAGGAGGCATCGTTGAGCGCCAGTTTCTCGATGCTGTCGCGCAGATCCTCGAATTCGGCGCTGTCCACCGGGAACAGCCCGCAGAACACCACCGGCTGCGCCGGCTTGAAGCCCGGCAGGGCCTCGGCGCAGGGGCGTTTCTCATGGGTGATGGTATCGCCCACGCGGGTATCGCGCACCTGCTTGATGGAGGCGGTGAGAAAGCCGATCTCGCCGGGGCCGAGCTCATCCACCGATTCCATGCCGGGGCGGAAAACGCCAATGCGATCAACGCCGTAAGTTGCCCCCGTGTGCATCATCTTGATGCGGTCGCCCTTCTTCAGCACGCCGTCGATCACCCGCACCAGCACGATCACGCCGAGATAGGCGTCATACCAGCTGTCCACCAGCATGGCCTTGAGAGGAGCCTCGCGCTCGCCCTCGGGCGGGGGCAGCTGCTGCACGATCGCTTCCAGCACCTCGTGGATGCCCTCGCCCGTCTTGGCGCTCACCAGAATGGCGCCCGAGGCATCGATGCCGATCACGTCCTCGATCTGCTCGGCCACGCGATCGGGATCGGAGGCGGGCAGATCGATCTTGTTGAGCACCGGCACGATCTCGTGATCCGCCTCGATCGCCTGATAGACGTTCGCCAGCGTCTGTGCTTCCACGCCTTGGGTGCTGTCCACCACCAGCAGGCTGCCCTCCACGGCGCGCATGGAGCGGCTGACCTCATAGGCGAAATCCACATGGCCGGGCGTATCGATCAGGTTGAGCACATAGGTTTCGCCGTCATCCGCCTTGTAATCGATGCGCACGGTATTGGCCTTGATGGTGATGCCGCGCTCGCGCTCGATATCCATGGTATCGAGAAGCTGCGCCTGCATGTCGCGCTCCTTCACGGTGCCGGTTTCCTGGATCAGGCGATCGGCCAGCGTGGATTTGCCGTGGTCGATATGCGCCACGATCGAGAAATTGCGGATCTTGTTCAGCTCGGTCATGGGGAGGGATATGCGGGAGGCGCGGGGATTGGTCAAGCGGGGAAGGGAAAAGGCCGGATACCGCCGGCTGCCCTTGACGAAGGGGAAAGCCATTCCCACATCCCTTGCACGACGAAGGCTCCTGACCGCGGAAGCGTTCAGCTGTCTGATATCTCATGAGAATTTCAATGTGGCTGACCGCTTCGGTCGGGGGTGTAAACCTGCGTGATGCAGAACCCTGAAAGGATGAAGACATGCTGAACTGGAAGAATTCCGTATTTGCGCTATCGCTGGCCTCGGCTCTGGCCCTGCCGATGGGAGCAATGGCCCAGGCCGACAAGGCCGATGAGGCGAAAGCCCGGGCCGATGCCAATGCCGCCGCCGAACAAAAGGCAGTGGCAGCGCAGGATCCGGTGCTGGAAGATGCGCTTGCGGCCCTTGAGGAAACGGCCAGGGCCGCGCAGGCGCTTGCCGAAGGCAGGAACGAGGATGCCGCCGAGGCGCTCGAGCGCGCGATTGGCAAGATCGAGGTGGTTGTTGCGCGAGATCCCGCGCTCGCGCTCGCGCCTGTCGATGTGAGCTCGGCCGTTGTCGATCTGCTGGCGACCCCGGAAGAGATCAACGCCGCCAAGCGCGAGGCGCTGCGGCTGATGAAGGACCACGAGCTTCAGCTTGCCCGCCCGATCGTTTCGAGCCTTGCAAGCGAAGTGCAGATCAAGACGACCTACATCCCGCTTGGCAGCTATCCGCTGGCGCTGAAATCGGCCGCAGCCCTTCTGAAGGACGGCCAGGAGGATGAGGCCAGGCAGGTGCTCGCCCAGGCGCTTGCCACGCTGGTGGTGGATGAAACCATCGTGCCGCTGCCGATCCTGCGGGCGGCGATCCTGATCAAGGATGCCAAGGATCTGAGCGAGAAGGCGGATCGCACGGATGAGGAAAACCAGGCGCTTGCCGTGCTCCTCGATGCGATCGATCTCGAGATCGCCCGCGGCGAGGCGCTGGAATACGGCGGCGAGGATGCCTTCGAGCCGCTGAAGGCGGAAATGAAGGAAATCCGCAAGAAGCTGGAGAACGGCGGCTCGGGCAAGGGTGTGTTCGACAAGCTCAAGGGCCTGTTTGACAACCTCGGCCGCAAGCACGCGGCCAATACCGAGGCTGCGAAGAAGTAAGCACGAAAAGCGGCTTTTCGAACCGGAGCCACCGTGCGGGATGCCGCGCGGTGGCATTTTTTTCGCGATTGCCCTTCGATTGCGCCGGTGGCGCGAAAAATTGTGGAAATCGCCGGCGGGATCGGAAATAATGTGCACGCGCGAAAAGGCGAAAAGACCTTTGCAGCGTTGAGGAGTTCCGGCCCCGGCCGGGAGCAGAAGAAGGGGCAAGGCAGGATGAAACCGCTTTCCGTTATCGCCATGTTCGGGGTGATGACCCTGATTTCCGTGGCCAGTGGCGAGGCCGCGGGCAAGATCGAGCGGGCGTGTCTGCAATCGGATCGCCCGGCGGCCAACAGGGTGCTGTGCGGCTGCATTCAGGATGCGGCGGATCTTACGCTCACCAGTTCGGACCAGAAGCTTGCCGCCAAGTTCTTCAGGGATCCGCACAAGGCCCAGGAAATCCGCCAGTCCGACAGGCGCAGCCACGAGAAATTCTGGCAGCGCTACAAGAATTTCGGCGCCACGGCAGAAGCCTTCTGCAGCCGCTGAGGGGAGCGGCTCCGCCCCCTCAGCCCTTCTTCAGATCCGGCGGCAGGGCTTCCTGCGCGAGATCCCCGATCACCTGATCGAGCGCCACCACCTCGGTGCGCTTCTCGCCGAGCCGGCGCAGGGTCACGCTGCGATCCTCCACCTCCTTCATGCCCACGGCGAGGATCACCGGCACCTTGGCGAGCGAGTGCTCGCGCACCTTGTAATTGATCTTCTCGTTGCGGATGTCGGCCTCGGCGCGCACGCCGGCGGCCTTCAGCTTTTCCACCACCTCGAGCGCGAAATCGTCCGCATCCGAAACGATCGTGGCCACCACCACCTGGCGCGGCGCGAGCCAGAAGGGCAGCTTGCCGGCGAAATTCTCGATCATGATGCCGATGAAGCGCTCGAAGCTGCCGAGCACGGCGCGGTGCAGCATCACCGGGCGGTGCTTGGCGCCGTCCTCGCCGATATAGGTGGCATCGAGGCGCACGGGCAGCACGAAATCCACCTGATGCGTGCCGCATTGCCAATCGCGCCCGATGGCATCCGTCAGCACGAATTCGAGCTTGGGGCCGTAGAAGGCGCCTTCGCCCGGATTGAGCTCATAGGCGCAGCCGGCGGCTTCGGTGGCCGATTTCAGCGCCTCCTCGGCCCTGTCCCATACCGCATCCGAGCCGGCGCGCTTTTCCGGGCGGTCGGAGAATTTCACCTTGAAGCTCTCGAAGCCGAGATCCTTGTACACTTGCGCGAGGAATTCGATGAAGCGGCGGGTTTCCTCCTCGATCTGATCCTCGGTGCAGAAGATATGCGCATCGTCCTGGGTGAAGCCGCGCACGCGCATGATGCCGTGCAGCGCGCCCGAGGGCTCGTAGCGGTTGCAGGAGCCGAATTCGGCCATGCGAAGCGGCAGATCGCGGTAGCTCTTCAGGCCCTGATTGTAGATCTGCACATGGCAGGGGCAGTTCATCGGCTTCAGGGCGTTCACCGCCTTTTCGCGCGCGTGCTCCTCCTCCACCTCGACGATGAACATGTTCTCGCGGAATTTCTCCCAATGGCCGGATTTTTCCCACAGCTTGCGGTCCACCACCTGCGGGGTGTTCACCTCCACATAGCCGCCGCGCGCCTGCATCCGGCGCATGTAATCCTGAAGGGTGGTGAAGATCTTCCAGCCGTTGGGATGCCAGAAAACCTGCCCCGGCGCCTCCTCCTGCATGTGGAAGAGATCCATCTCGCGCCCCAGCTTGCGGTGATCGCGCTTCGCCGCCTCTTCCAGCATGTTGAGATGCCTGCGCAGATCCTCCTTGTTGCGAAAGCCCACGCCATAGATGCGCTGGAGCATCGGGCGGCTTGAATCGCCGCGCCAGTAGGCACCCGCGATGCTCATCAGCCTGAAGGCATCGCCCGGCACCTGGCCGGTGTGCTGAAGGTGGGGCCCGCGGCAGAGATCCTGCCACTCGCCGTGCCAGTACATGCGGATCGGCTCGCCCTCGGGGATCGCCTCGACAAGCTCCACCTTGTAGGGCTCGTCATTGTCGCGGTAGAAGTCAATCGCGCGCTGGCGGTCCCACACCTCGGTGCGCACCGGGTCGCGCTTGTTGATGATCTCCTTCATCTTCTTCTCGATCAGGCCGAGATCCTCCGGGGTGAAGGGCTCCTCGCGATCGAAATCGTAATACCAGCCGTGTTCGATCACCGGGCCGATCGTCACCTTCGTATCGGGCCACAGCTCCTGCACCGCGCGCGCCATGATATGGGCGGCGTCATGGCGGATCAGCTCCAGCGCGGGGGCTTCATCCTTCATGGTGTTGATGGAGATGGTGGCATCTTCCCCGATCGGCCACTGGAGATCCCAGTGCCGGCCGTTGACCATGGCCGAGATCGCCTTCTTGCCGAGGCTTTTGGAGATGCCGGCGGCCACCTCGGCCGGGGTGATCCCGGAGGGGAATTCACGCTTGCTGCCATCGGGGAAGGTGAGGGTGATGCTGGCCATGATCCGGCTCCTCGTCGTTTCGGCGCCTACGGCACGCCCGGTTGCGGGTATGGTTCCGGCCGCTTTTCGCCTTACCTTTCGCGCTTGTCAACAGGCGGGGTTTGCTCTGCCGAGGGCCTGACCCCTGGCCGTGGAGTCTCGAGCGGTTGTTCATATCCAGCCCTGACCGGCTGACAGGTGGTTTTTGTATCCCCGCGTGGGGCGGTGCCAATCGTAATGATGCAGCCAGAAGGGCCGTCCGCCCCTTCGCTGTTCTGGGTTTCGGCAGGCTCGCCCGCAGGCCCATTCGCGCAGGGAAGACGGGATGAAGCGCTCTGCCTTTTCATTGGTTTTCGACGAGTAGGGCCTGGTGTAGAGGGGGCGCAGGCCAGGCGCCTTGCAGGCCTCGGCAACATTTCCCAGCTCCTTCGCAAGTTCAAGCACGCTCAGCCGTTGCTGCGCCACCTTGCAAGCCGCATCCTGCGACGCACGTTTCTTCTTCGCTGTCAATGTTTGCCCATGGGATGATCCTCCTTTCCATGTATCGCACGGAAAGAAGGTTAAGTGAGCATCTGACATGTTGTGATTCACTTTCTGCAAAGAGCAGGAGGTGAGCATGGCCTGATTTGATCTGACGGATTTCGAGTGGTCGGTGATCCGGCCGTTGTTGCCAACGAAGGTGCGCGGGGTGAAGCGGTGGGGCGGCCGGCAGGTGCTGAACGGCATTTTCTGGCGGCTGCGCACCGGCGCGCGCCTCAAGCCGACATTCCGGCCCGCTACGGCCTGTATACGACCTGCGTCAACCGCTTCAACCGATGGCGCAAGGCGGGTGTCTGGGCATCTATCCTTGATGCCATATCAGAGGTTTGCAAGGGCGATATCCAGATGATCGACAGCTCTTCCATCCGGTTCACCAGCACGGGGCGAACGGCCCCCAAAGGAAGGCGATCCGGTTGCATGGGGCGCTCGCGAGGCGGGCTGACCGTCAGGATCCACGCCTTGGCCGGCGCGCTCGGCCGCCCGATCCGGCTGACGCTGAGCGCGGGGCGGGCCTGGGGGACCCTCCGCCGAGCAGTTGCTGGCCGCGCGGCCCGAAGGTTGCCGCTTCTTGGCGGACCGCGCCCATGGCCGCAACGCCATCCGGGCCTTGCTGGCGCGGCAGGGTGCCGAGGCGGTTATCCCGTCGATGCCGCAGCGCAACCCGGTCATTCCGCACGACCGGGAGGCTTACAAGGCGCGCAACGAAGTCGAAAGAATCTTCAACAATCTCAAACACTTCCGCGCGGTGGCAACACGCTACGACAAGCGCGACGACAACTACCTCGCCTCCGTCCGGATCGCTTCTGTCAGGATATGGTTGCGATCTTATGAGCCGGTGGCCTAGAGTGGCGGAAAAACGGGCGGGGCCATCAATGACAGCGCAGTATCTCGATACACCCTCAGGCCGCAGGCTGGCATATCACAAATCCGAAGGCGCAAGGCCCGGGGTTGTGTTTCTCGGCGGTTTCAAATCCGACATGGAAGGCACCAAGGCGCTCTATCTTGAGGCCTGGGCGAAGCGCACAGGCCGCGCTTTCCTGCGCTTCGATTATTCGGGCCACGGGCAATCCTCGGGGGCCTTCGAGGCGGGCAGCATCGGCGATTGGGCCGAGGATGCAGAGGCGGCGATCAAGGCGCTCACAGAGGGGCCGCAGGTGCTGGTGGGCTCCTCCATGGGCGGCTGGATCGCGCTTCTGATGGCGCGCCGGATTCCCGAAGGCATCGCCGGGCTGGTGGGCATCGCGGCCGCGCCCGATTTCACCGAGGACGGGATGTGGGCCGCGTTCTCCGAGGCGCAGCGGGCGGAAATCCTCGAGAAGGGCCGGATCGCGCTCCCCTCGGAATATGGCGAGCCCTATATCATCACCCGCCGCCTGATCGAGGACGGGCGCAGGCATCTCGTGCTGCGCGAACCGCTTGCGCTGCCGTTTCCCACGCGCTTCCTTCAGGGCACGGCGGATGCGGATGTGGATCAGAGCGTGGCCCTGCGCCTGCTCGAACATGCCGAGGGGGACGACATCCGCCTCACGCTCGTCAAGGGCGCCGATCACCGCTTTTCCGATCCCGATTGCCTGGCGCTGATCGAGAGCAGCGTTGAAGAGGTGATCGCCCGGGCCGGGCGGGGTGCGGGGCGGAGAGCGGGATGAGCGTTATCCCTCCCGAGTCCGCCTCCCCCACGCCACCCGCCGAGCCCCTGGTGCTGATCCCCGGCATGATGTGCGATGCGCGCCTCTTCCTGCCCCAGATCATCGCGTTTTCGGGCGAACGGCCGGTGCATGTGGCCAATATCACCGGCGCCGACAGGGTGGAGGCCATGGCCGAGGCCGTGCTGGCAAGCGCCCCGCCCCGCTTCGCCCTCGCCGGGCTTTCGCTCGGCGGGATCGTGGCGATGGAGGTGATCCGCCGCGCGCCCGAGCGGGTAAGCCGCATCGCGCTCATGGATACCAACGCTCAGGCCGAGCCGCCCCCCGTGGCCGCAAGCCGCGAGCCGCAGATCGTGGCGGTGATGGCCGGGCGGCTCGAGGATGTGATGGGCGAGGTGATGCGCCCGGAATATCTGGCGCCGGGGCCGCACCGGATGGAGCTCATCCGCATGATGTGCGAAATGGCGCTCGATCTCGGGGAGGGGGTGTTCGTGCGCCAGTCGCGCGCCCTTCAGCGCCGCCCCGATCAGCAGAAGACCCTTCGCACCATCCGCGTGCCGGCGCTGGTGCTCTGTGGCGAGCATGACGGCCTCACCCCCGTGCGCCGCCATGATTTCATGGCCATGCTGATCCCGCGCGCCAAGCTGAAGATCATCCCCGAGGCCGGCCATCTGCCGACGCTGGAAAGGCCGCTCGCGACCAATGAGGCCCTGCGCGAATGGCTCGCCGAGCCCGCCTGAAGCGCGGGGATCAGCGGCCGCGGCGCGCTAGAGCACGTCGCGTCATTTCGGATTCGCGTCGCCCGGGGTGCGCAGCTACCCGGGCATGCGCCCACCCGGGCGGCCACATGCCCTCCCGTTGGGCATTCGCGATACCGATCAAACGCGATATGCTTTTATTATAATCCGGCCACCAGCCCCTCGGCCGCCGCCTCGATCAGATCGAGGCAGCCTTCGAAATCGCGGGTGTAATAGGGATCGGGCACATGATCGGCGCCGGCGTGCGGGCTGTCTGCCGGCAGGAAATCCGTCAGCAGATGGAGGGGCGTTTCATTGCCGGGCGGGCGCAGGGCCTCGATA
>WFVA01000116.1 GCA_015491895.1 Albidovulum sp.
CCACGACCCTTCTCTACCCCCGCCTCACCCCGCGCATTCTGGGCCAGATCATCGCCCTTTATGAGCACCGGGTGTTCGTGGAGGGCACGATCCTCGGCATCAACAGCTTCGATCAGTGGGGGGTGGAGCTTGGCAAGGAGCTGGCGCTGGCGCTGATCCCGGTTCTCGAGGGCGAGGCCCCGGCGGAGCGGCTCGATCCTTCCACGCGCCGGCTGGTGGACTGGCTGTCGGCGCGGCGCGGCACGAAAGAATGACGGGCGCAGGAAGGATTGGCGCAGGGATGACGGGCCGGCGCATGCGGGGATAACCGGCATTCGGGGATAACCGTTTGTGCCGCCCCGCGCTTCGCGCTACCACGGCAGGCATGAGTGAAAACAGCCAAACCACCGCAGCCGCCAGCGGCTCCGCAATCACCTCCGATCCCGTCGCCCGCCCGGTGATCCGCCTGCGGCCAAAGGCCAACGCGCGCGCCATCCGCCACGGCTTTCCATGGATCTACGCCGACGAGATCGTGGCCGACAGGCGCACCCGCGCCCTTCCCGCCGGCGCCATCGCCCGCCTCGAGGATCACGAGCGCCGCCCGCTCGCCACGGTGGCCGTCAACATGGCATCGAAGATCGCCTGCCGGGTGCTCGATCGCGATCCGGCGGCGGAGATCGGGCGGGCATGGATCGCGGCCAGGCTCGAGGCGGCGCTTGGCTTGCGCGCGCGGCTTCACGACGCGCCCTTCTACCGGCTCGCCCATGCCGAGGCCGACGGCCTGCCGGGCGTGGTGATCGACCGTTTCGATGATACGGCCGTGCTCCAGCCCAATGCCGCCTGGGCGGATCTGCTGGCCGATGATTTCGCCGCCGCGCTCGGGGATGTCTGCGCCATCGCCAATGTGGTGAAGAACGCCTCCGGCCGCGCGCGCCGCCTCGAGGGGCTCGATCAGGAAAGCCGGGTGATCGCCGGCGCCCTGCCAGGCGCGCCGATCCCGGTGCCGATGAACGGCGCCATCTACATGGCCGATCTCATGGGCGGGCAGAAAACCGGGCTCTACTACGATCAGCGCCCCAATCACGCCTTTGCCCAGCGCCTGATCGCGCCCGGGGGGCGGATGCTCGATGTGTTTTCCCATGTGGGGGGCTTTGCGCTGGCCGCCCTTGCCGCCGGCGCCGGCGCGGCGCTGGCGGTGGATGGCTCGGCATCCGCTCTCGATCTCGCGAAGGCCGGGGCCGAAGCCATGGGGCAGGGCGCGCGCCTCGCCACCCGCCGGGGCGATGCCTTCGAGGTGATGGCCGCGCTTGGCGAAGCGGGCGAGCGCTTCGATCTGGTGGTCTGCGATCCCCCCGCCTTTGCGCCCAACCGCAAGGCGCTCACCGCGGGCCTGCGCGCCTATGAGCGCGTGGCGCGCCTTGCCGCGCCGCTGGTGGCGCCGGGCGGGTATCTCGGGCTCTGCTCCTGCTCGCATGCCGCCGATCTTGCCGCCTTCCGCCTGGCCTCTACCCGGGGCATCGGGCGTGCCGGGCGTCAGGCCCAGCTCCTCCACACCGGATTTGCCGGCCCCGATCACCCCCAGCACCCGCAGCTGGCCGAAAGCGGCTATCTGAAGGCGCTGTTCTTCCGGCTCGCGTGAGGCCTCCCGCCATGCAGCGCGTGCTGATCGATGCCAATGTGCTCTATCCCACCGTGCTGCGCGAGGTGGTGCTCGCGGTGGCAGGGCGGGGGCTTTTCGCGCCGCTGTGGTCAGCCCGCCTGCTCGATGAATGGCGCCATGTGGCGGCGCGCGGGGGCGATGAGCACGCGGCCATCGCCGCGGCCGATATCGCCCTTCTGCGCGATCGCTGGCCGCTGGCCCAGATCGCCCCCGATCCGGCGCTCGAGGCCACGCTTTCGCTCCCGGATGAAAATGACACCCATGTGCTCGCCGCCGCCATCTCCGGGCGCGCCGATCTGATCCTGACGCGGAACCTGCGCGATTTTCCGCCCCGCACCCTGGCGCGCTTTGGGCTTTCGCGCATCGACCCCGATCGCTTCCTGATGGCGCATCTCGAGTGCACTCCAGATGAGGTGCTCGCGGCGGTGGACGCCATCTGGCAGCGCGCCCGCGCCTTCCCCCAATCCCCGCCAACCCCGCGCGCCCTCCTCAAGAAGGCCGGCCTGCCGGGGCTCGGGCGCGCGCTCGAGCGGCGCACGGCGGCGCGGCCCGGCAATAACGGCGTAAGGTAAGGAAAGCCTGACTTGTCGCGCAGGCTGACCCATGGTCAACTGCCTTCGTTAACCAGTTTTGCCCATGCCGATATTACCGGCGCGTGAAACGGGCGTCTTTCCCTGTGCGGCCTCATTTCAGGCCGGTGTCCTGCAGGGCATCCGAGATGATTGGCGATCGATCCTGAACAGGGTTTCAGGACATGGCCGGAACATGGCCGGCTTGCAGGAGCCGCTGCGCATTGAGAAGGAAAGCCTTGCTTCGTGCCGCCGGGGCGGTGCTCCGTGGAGCATGCCGGGACGGTTTGGCCGGGTAAAAGGAATGGGTGACGTTATGGCGGCGCGGGTGCGATGGCCGCGCCGCCACTGTCAGCCGGGGGCGGCGAAGGGGCCGCCCCCTCTCTTTTTGCGAGAATGACGCGAGGCAAACAGCCGGATGGTTGCGCAATTGTGGCGGGAATGCCACCGGCGCGGGGCGCAGGCGCGCCAAACCTCTGCCGCAATATTGCCAGCAAAGCGTGGTTTCCTGTTTCTGTCAGGAAAAGGGAAAGTGATTCGCATGTATGATTCCGGGTCCATGGACAGGAAGATTTCCAGCGATGAGCACATGGCGCGCCATGCGCTCCTGTTTCGGGTGATTGCCGAGGAGGAAAGGCGCAAGCGCCTGGAGCGGCGGCGTCGCCGCTTTCTCCATGATGCCGTCACCGCCGGGGCGCATGAGCAGCTGATCGGCAGGGCGGAGGGGAATGAACCCTGGCTGCCCGACCCTTCGGCCGAAGATTCCGAAAAGCTGCTGGCGCAGATGCGGGCCGAGCTTGAGGCCAGCCTCGATTGGCAGCCTCCCGGGGATGAGATGCCCCGCAAGACACAAGCGCGGCGAACAGGCCGGCGCGCAATCCTGCCCTTCCTCGGCCGCAACCGCGCCTGAGCCGGCCACCGGCAGCTCCGGCCCAGGCGCCGGCGCCCGGATCCCGCGCCCTTGGCATGGGCGGGCGGGCGAACCGGCTTGCGGGCTCAGCTTTCGCCTGGCGGCAATCCCCAGCGCCTTTCCAGCTTCTCGATCGCGGCGATGCGCTCGCTGGTGCGCGGATGGCTCATCAGCCAGGCCGGCATCATCCCGCCGGGGCTGTGCGTCAGCGCATCGAGCTTGCGAAAGAGCGATTTCTGCGGCCCGGTGCCGATCCCGGCCTTCGAGAGCAGTGCGGCGGCGTAGGAATCCGCCTCGTATTCGTCCTTGCGCGAGAGGCGGGCGGCCAGCAGGCCGGTGATCGCATTGGCCAGAAACACCCCGATCCCCGGCAGGAAGCGCGAGAGCACCATGCCGAGCGCGGCGCGCAGGGCGTTCTGGCCGGAAAAATCGATCATCCGGCGGCGCGTATGGCCAAGCGCCACATGGCCGAGCTCATGGGCGATCACGCTCGCAAGCTCCTCCGCCGTGACCTCCCCCTTGCGGTATTTCTCGTAAAAGCCGCGGGTGATGAAGATGCGGCCATCGGGCGCGGCAAGGCCGTTCACCGGATCGATCTCATAGACATGCACCCGGATCTTCTTCAGATCGAGCGCTTTCGCCAGGCGGGAGGTGATGCGCTCCAGCACCGGATCGGCAAGCACGGTGGAGCGCTGATCGAGCGCGCGCGTGGTGCGCCAGACGGAGAAGCGATACATCACGAAGCCGTAAAGCAGGGCAAGCAGGATGGGGGTTAACTTCAGCATGAACCAGATATGATCCTCCCGTGCGCGCAAGGCAAGGGCGGGGCGGGCAAAAGACGCGGGGCGGGCAATAGGGCTTGCAAGCGCCCCCTTTTCGCGCTAGATGCGCGCACACTTCACAGGCAAGGCTTGGGCCCTGCGGGGAGAAATCCCGCTTGCGTCCGCCGGTTGGGCTCATGCCCTCACGGCCTTGCCAAGGCAGCAAACCGGAAAGGAACAGAGGATGGCAATCCCTGAATTCACCATGCGCCAGCTTTTGGAAGCGGGCGTGCACTTTGGCCACCAGACCCAGCGCTGGAATCCCAAGATGGCGCCGTTCATCTACGGCAAGCGCAACGGCATCCACATCATTGATCTGACGCAGACCGTGCCCATGCTCGATCAGGCGCTCAATGCGGTGCACGATACGGTTGCCAAGGGCGGGCGGGTGCTGTTTGTCGGCACCAAGCGCCAGGCGCAGCAGCCGATCGCGGAAGCGGCCGAGAAATCGGCGCAGTACTACATGAATCACCGCTGGCTCGGCGGCACGCTGACGAACTGGAAGACGATCTCCAATTCGATCAAGCGGATGCAGGCGCTCGAGGAGCAGCTCGAAGGCGCCACCGAGGGCCTTACCAAGAAGGAGCTTCTGGGCATGACCCGCGAGCTCGAGAAGCTCCGGGCCGCGCTCGGCGGCATCCGCGACATGGGCGGCGTGCCGGATCTCCTGTTCGTGATCGACGTGAACCGGGAAGCGCTCGCCGTGGCCGAGGCCAACAAGCTCGGCATCCCGGTGGTGGCGGTGGTGGATACCAACTGCTCGCCCGACGGCGTGGATTACATCATCCCCGGCAACGATGACGCCGCCCGCGCGATCCGGCTTTACTGCGATCTCGCGGCGCGCGCGGCGCTCGAGGGGATGACGGCGCAGCTCGGCGCGGCCGGGGTCGATCTCGGCGAGATGGAAGAGGCGCCGGCGGAAGAGGCGCTGAGCGAGGAAGCGCCGGCAGAGGCGGAAAAGGCCGAGGAGAAGCCCGCCGAAGAAAAGGCTGAGGAAGCCCCCGAAGCCGCCGAAGCGAAGGCGGAAGAGAAGGCCGAGGGCTGATCCCGCCGGGGTGAAATGAAAAGGCTCCGGGCCGGATGCGCCCGGGGCCGCAAGATCTGATTCGAATAGCGCGAAGGAGAGCCGAAATGGCAATTACCGCAGCAATGGTGAAGGAACTGCGCGACAAGACCGGCGCAGGCATGATGGACGCCAAGAAGGCGCTGACCGAAACCGGGGGCGACATGGAAGCCGCCGTGGACTGGCTGCGCACCAAGGGGCTGGCGAAGGCCGCCAAGAAGCAGGGCCGCACCGCCGCAGAGGGCCTCGTGGCGGTGAAGGTGGATGGCGGCCGGGGCGTGGCCGTCGAGGTCAATTCCGAGACGGATTTCGTCGCCAAGAACCCGGAATTCCAGGAGATGGTGGGCCAGATCGCCGAGGCCGCGCAGGGCGCGGGCGATCTCGAGGCGCTGAAGGCGGCTGATCTGGGCGGCAAGAGCGTGGCCGACGTGATCACCGACAAGATCGCGAAGATCGGCGAGAATCTCACCCTGCGCCGGATGGCCGTTGTGGAAGGGGAGAAGGTTGTCTCCTATGTTCACAACGCGGTGGCCGATGGCATGGGCAAGATCGGCGTGCTGGTGGCGCTGAAGGGCGAGGATAACGGCATCGGCCGTCAGCTCGCCATGCATATCGCCGCCGCCAACCCGGCCGCGCTCAGCGAAGAGGATCTCGATCCGGCGATTCTCGAGAAGGAGCGCCAGGTGCAGATGGAGATCGCGCGCGAATCGGGCAAGCCCGAGCAGGTGATCGAGAAGATGATCGCCGGGCGGATGAAGAAATTCCTCTCCGAGGTCACGCTTCTGGGCCAGGCCTTCGTGATCAACCCCGATCAGACGGTGGCCGAGGCGGCGAAGGAGGCCGGGGTCGAGATCACCGGCTTCACCCGCATGGAAGTGGGCGAGGGGATCGAGAAGAAGGAAGACGATTTCGCCGCCGAAGTGGCGAAGATGACCCAGGGCTGAGCCTCGCCGGCACATCTGGAATTGCCTCGGAAACGAAGGGCAGGGGATTGATTTTCCTTGCCCTTTCCGCTTTTCACCAGAAAGCCGGGGCAACCGCGGGAAGCGCCGCGGCACGAGGAGGCAACGGAAAAACGGCGCGGAAGGGCTGGGCCGTTCCGCGCCGTTTCCCTCGCGTCCATCTTGGGGAAATGAGGACTAGACGCTCGGTTCGCCGCATGCCTCGGCAAGGAAATGCGCTTCGGCACGCAGCCCGGTTTCCCGGTCGGGCCGGGGGCATCTTAAAATACGCGATCCCCCCGGCCCTGTGTTCCCTGGCTGTAAAGCCACCACTCACGGAACAATGTGAATATGTCTCATTTGTGGGGATATTGGAAGTCAGGTATTCCTTACCTCGGGTAAAGCGCCGGGTTCATGCGCGGGCCGTTCAGTTGCGGATCACGAAGATCTGGTTCTGGACGGAGGCCTTCAGAACCGCCTGCGCCGTGGTTTCCACATCCAGCGCATGGCGCGCCAGCCGCAGATGCTTTTCTACGGTGGCCGGCGTGAGTCCCATGATGGTGGCGATGTCCTGGGTCGTCTTGCCTTCGCCGACCCATTCGAGCACCTCGCGCTGACGATCGGTGAGCGGCGGGCGCAGCCCGTGGAAGGGCAGGCTCATGATCTTCAGATGCGCCACGTTGCAGATCACCTCGATCTCGCGGCCGTGCCGCTCCCAGATCTCGTCCACCTCGTCCTGATCGAGCCCGCGGCGCGCGATCAGCGCCAGCCCGCCCTTGGTGCGGGCGGAAAGCGAGGGGAAGCTCAGCGAATAGCCAGCCACCACCCCGTGCTGGCGGTTGAACTCGACAACCTCCTTTTCGGCCTGCGTCAGTTCGCCGCGATTGGCAAGCTCCTGTATCCGCCGCCAGCTGCAACTGCCCTCGTTGTCGATCGCCCAGCGCACCATCGGGCCGTTGATGAACATGCCGCCGTTGATGAAGCGCTCCAGATATTCCTGCGGGTGATTGCTGAGCATCATGTGATCGGCCGGGTCGCCGATCGAGCGTGCCGTCTTGAAGGTGGTGCAGCCGTAAAGCAGGCGGTCGAAGCCGTAACCGGCCATCTCCTTCGTCAGATCACTCCAGACTTCCTCGATCGATTTCGCCTTGATGAGGCGTTCAAGAATTGGAAGCATCCGGCATGTCCCCATCACGCCTGTTCTTCATTCAAATGACCGATCATCGCATCCATGGCCAGAGTGTAGCCGGCGGCACCGAATCCGCTGATCTGCCCGATACATGCAGGCGCGATCATCGAGTGGTGACGGAATGATTCGCGCGCGTGTATGTTCGAGAGATGCAACTCTATCACCGGTATGGCGATCGAGGCAATCGCATCGCGCAGGGCGATCGATGTATGGGTATAGGCGCCGGCGTTGAGGATGATGCCGGCATGCGCCTCGGGAGCGGCCTGGATCGCATCGATCAGGGTGCCTTCGTGATTGGACTGCAGGAAGGTGAGCGCGATGCCGCGCCGCTCTGCATGGGCATGGCAGGCGGCCTCGATCTCGGGCAGGGTGGTGGCGCCGTAGATGGCGGGCTCGCGCTTGCCGAGCATGTTGAGATTGGGGCCGTTCAGGATCAGGATCGAGCGCATTGATCTTTGCCTTGCAACAGTTTCTGATCCGCTGATAGACGAAATTCGCCGCGCAGGTAAGGGCCTGTGATCCGGCGCGGGCGCATTCTGCGCAAATGAGGGAAAATGGGCACGTCGGGCGCTGACATCGTGATTGCGGGCGGCGGGATCATGGGATGGTCCGCCGCCTGGTGGCTTGCGCGGATGCGCGGGGATGGGCGGGGGATCGTGGTGGTCGAGCCCGATCCCACCCATGCGCGGAGCTCAACCGCGCTTTCGGCCGCCTCGATCCGCCAGCAGTTCACCACTGAGGTCAACATCAGGATTTCCCGCTTCGGGATTGATTTCATTCGCAATATCGCCGAATGGGTCGGCGAGGAACATTCTCCGCCCGGCGGGCTTTCGCTGCAGGAAAACGGCTATCTCCTGCTGGCCACGCGCCCTGAAGGGGCGGATGTCTTGCGCGCCGCGGCGGCCCTGCAGAACGGCCTTGGCGCCGATACCCGCCTGCTTTCGCCCGCCGAAATCACGGCGCGCTTCCCCTGGCTCGATCTCGGGGATGTGGCGCTCGCGAGCCTCGGCGCGCGCGACGAGGGGTGGTTTGACAACATGGGGCTTCTCGCCGCCTTCCGCTCCGGGGCGAAGGCGGCCGGGGTGGTGGAGCGGCGCGATCGGGTGACCGGTTTCGAGGGGCGGCGGGGGCGGGGCGTGAGCCGTGCGCGGCTCGCCTCCGGCGCGGCGCTTTCGGGTGGCCATTTCATCAATGCCGCCGGCGCGCGGGCAGCGGAACTGCTGCGCTCTCTGGATGAGGAAATCCCCGTAGAGCCCAGAAAGCGCACGGTTTTTACGATTGATGCGCCGAATGCGCGGGCCTTCGCAGGCACGGCGCCGCTGATCGTCTGCCCGAGCGGCTTCTGGCTGCGCCCGGAGGGGGAGCACTGGCTCTGCGCCACGGTGCCGGAGGATGACGGCCCCTGCACCGCAGATGATTTCACCCCCGATCACGGCCAGTTCGAGGCGCTGATCTGGCCGCGCCTCTACCGGCGCGCGCCCTGTTTCGACGCGGTGAAGGTGATCGGCGTCTGGGCCGGGCATTACGCCTGGAACCGCCTCGATCAGAACGCCATCCTCGGCCCGCATCCGCACTGGCCCAATCTCCACCTGATGAACGGCTTTTCCGGCCACGGGCTGCAGCAGGCGCCGGCGGTGGGGCGGGGGATTGCCGAGATGATCCTCTCGGGCGGCTGGCAGAGCCTCGATCTTTCCGATCTTTCCGTTGAGCGGGTGCTTGAGAGGCGGCCTTTCTGCGAGTGCCATGTGATCTGACGGGCGAACCGGCATGCGCCCAAACGCCATGGGACAGCGCCTGCCCGCCCACCCGGGCGGGCGCATACCCTCCGTCGGAGGCACTGTCGGACGCCCCGAAGGATCAGATTCCTAAAAGGGGATTTCGTCGTCCAGCCCGCCGGCGGGGGCGGGGCCGCCGCTGCCGCCCGCGCCGCCGCCAAAGCCGCCATCGGCGGGGCCGCTGTCATGGCCGCCGCCGAAATCGCCGCCCCCGCCGCCGCGGCTGTCGAGCAGGGTGAGTTCGCCGCGGTAGGGGCGCAGCACCACTTCGGTTGTGTAGCGGTCATTGCCGGCCTGATCCTGCCATTTGCGGGTTTCGAGCTGGCCTTCGACATAGACCTTGCTGCCCTTGCGCAGATATTGCTCGGCGATGCGCCCGAGCGGTTCGGAGAAGATCGCCACCGAATGCCACTGCGTGCGCTCGCGCCGTTCGCCGGTGTTGCGGTCCTTCCAGGTTTCGGAAGTGGCGATGCGCAGGTTCACCACCTTGCCGCCGTTGCTGAAGGTGCGCACTTCCGGGTCGGCCCCGAGATTGCCCACAAGGATCACTTTGTTCACTGAGCCGGCCATGTGCCCTCCCGAATCTCTGTATCTGGCAAGTATCTTCGCAGATGTTCCTACACCAACGGGGCGGGGGGGCGAAAGGGCCCATCCGCGCCCACCCGGGCGGCCCCAGGCCCTTTGTTGGATGATTGCGGTCATGAGATGAATTCCATCAGACGCGATATGCCCGTGCTCCGTTGCCGAATGTTTTTTGCCGGCTTTTTTGCCCTCGGCCTTGAAAACCGCGCGCGGGTGATCAGATCAGCTGGCAAGAGCCGCCCATCACGGCGCGGCGAAAGGACCGAAAGGACAAGAAACATGGTCATGGGAATTCACCAGTTCGAGAAGCTCTTCCGCGAGGCCGCCTCGCTCGATCTCGACAAATCCGACATCAAGCGCCTTGACGATTTCATCAACGAGCGCCTGCACGATCTCCTGCTGATGGCCCAGCGCATCGCCAGCATGAACGGGCGCGACGTGATCACCGAGGCCGATGTGCCGATCACCAAGGGCCTGCAGGAAAACATCCACGCTTTCCGCAAGCTCGACGAGGAGCTTTCCGTCAAGACGATTCTCGATCGCCTCACCGCCCTGCCGCCGCTCAATCTGACCATCGGCGCGGATGTGGAGGCGATGCTGCCCGATCTCGCCGGCGCGATGACGATCTCGCTTGCCAAGGTCTTCAAGGTGCTCGATCCCCACGCTAGGAATCCTTCCACCGAGCTCTGGGATCGCGCCGGGCAGATCTACAAGATCCTGCTCTGATCCTCAGAGCCGCTTCCCCCCGGGTTTCGCGCCGCCGCAACGGTGCGGCCGGCAGCCGCCCGGGGGTGGAACCTTTCGCGCAAAAGGCTATACTGCGGCGTTGTGAGCGAGGGAGTGTGCTGCATGTTTCGGGGGCAGGGAAAAGGTAAGATCCGGGCGGGCCTCGGCGCCCTCGTTCTGGCGCTGTTTCTCCCCGCCGCGCTCCATGCCGAAAGCCCGCCGCTCGGCAAATCCCGCCTCAGCCTCTTTCGCCAGCAGACGCAGGTGCTCGATACCCGCGCCGCCAGCCAGTATGCCGATTCGGTCCGGCTGCGCCCGCGCCCGGTCATCACGCCGGGGAAGGGGGGCAGCCTGCGCTACAGCGGGGCCTATCGCGGGGCCTACCTCCAGATGGCGCGCGCGGCGGCGCGCAAGCACGGGGTGCCGGAGGATCTTTTCCTGCGCCTCGTGCAGCAGGAAAGCGGCTGGAATCCGAATGCGAAATCGAGGAAGGGCGCGCTCGGCCTTGCCCAGCTGATGCCGGCGACGGCGCGCTTCCTGCGCGTCAACCCGCGCGATCCGCGCCAGAATCTCGAAGGCGGCGCGCGCTATCTCAGGATGCAATACGAGAAATTCGGCTCCTGGCGGCTTGCGCTCGCGGCCTATAACGCCGGCCCCGAGGCGGTGGAGAAATACCGCGGCGTGCCGCCTTACCGCGAAACCCGCAATTACGTGCGCCGCATCTGGGGCAGCTGAGCCGAGGCGCCCGCTGGCCCCGATCCCGGCAAAGCCTGATCAGCGCCCCCGCGGCCCCGAACAGGCCCGCTCCACAAGCGCCACCCGCAAGATATAATGGCGATACCAGCGCTCGCGCCCGAGCTTTTGCGCCAGCATGTGCTCGGCATCGGCCTTCCATGAGAGAAGCGATGCCTCGTCGCGCCAGTAGCTCACCGTGATCCCGAAGCCATCCGCCCCGCGTGCGCTTTCCACGCCGATGAAGCCGGGCTGGCGGGATGCGAGGGCCGTCATGCGCTCGGCCATCTGCGCGTAGCCTTCCTGATCGCCGAGAAGGGAGGTGAAGATGACCGCGTGATAGGGCGGATCGGGGAGCGGGGCGAAGCCGGCGTTCCCGCTTTCCGCCTCCCGCGCCTCTTTACCGGCAGCCATCGCCTCAGCCCGCCTTGCGGAAGGCCGAGGGGGTGAGGCCGGTATGGTGCTGGAAGGCGCGGGTGAAATAGGCCGGCGAGCCGTAGCCGAGGCGGCGCGCGATCACGTTGATCGGATCGCGGGTTTCGCTGAGCTGGCGGCGCGCCTCGTAGATCAGGCGATCGGCGAGAAGGGCGGAAGCGGGGCGGCCGCAGGCCTTGTTGCACACGCGGGAAAGATGGGTGGGGGTGACGCCGAGCTCGGCGGCATAATCGGCCACCGACCTGCCGCTCGTCAGATCGCGCTCGATCATCTCGGTAAAGCGGCGCACCAGCATCTCGCCGCGATCGGGCTTTTTCGCCTCTTCCCCTTTGGCCGCCGCATCGGCCTGGCGGGCGAGCCATATCCCGAGCAGCCCCGAAAGATGCAGCAGCGCGGCTTCGCGCAGCGGGCGGTCGGAGGCGGCTTCGGTCTGCATGTCCTGCAGGAGCGCACTCAGTTCGTTCTGGGCGGTGTTGTCGCGGATGCGCAGGTGCAGGGGGGAATCGGGCATCGCGATACCGGGGGACGGCGGCAGGAAAACGGCGGTGCCGAATACCTTGGCGGAGGTTTCGAAACCGTGCATCGTGCCGGCTGGTATGAAGATCGCGTTATGGGCGCCGTAGCCGCGCGTCACCCCTGCCACTGTGATCCGGCCCTGGCCGCAGGTGAACCACAAGAGGAGATCGGTCGAAAGGCTGCGCATCGCCTCGGTGCGCCAGCGTCCGCCATTCGCAAGCTGCTGGATCGTGGAGACGCGGATCTCCGGTTTCGTCAGTTCGGCATGTTTCATCGCGATCTTCCCCGCCGGGCGATCCCTGCCGCGCCGGCTTTTTCGAGTGGCTTTTCGGGCCGGACAAGCGGCCGGTCAACTCGTTATCTGCTCGGGTATCTGCCCCGGTTCGACCTGCGTTTCATCGCCTGGCGGAGCCTGCGCCCTGCGGGCCCTGCAATGCCGGTGGCAGCCGGATACGATTTCCCCTCGCGGATGTTGCTCATGAGCGCGGTGATGTGCAAACAAAAAATGCAACTGCCGCGTGAAACCGGCGGATCCTGGCCGAAAATGCACGGCGCCGCAGGGTGTTGCGCGCCATGCGGCGGGCCGGCTCAGGGCAGGGGGATGCGCCGCCAGCCCTTCATGCGGCTTCTGAACCAGGTGCGCTGGCGCTTGGCATATTGCCGGCTCTGGAGCTTGGCCGCGGCGATGGCCGCCTCGAGCGTGATCTCGCCGCGCAGATGGGCGATCAGCTCGGGCGCGCCGATGGCGCGGGCGGCGAGGCGGGCGGGATCCCAGCGAGGCGCGAGCGCGCGCACCTCCTCCAGCGCGCCCATTTCCATCATCGCATCGAAACGGGCATCGATGCGGGCATTGAGCCAGCCGCGATCGGGCTCCAGCACCAGGGGCAGGGTGCGCGCCGCGGGCAGGAGGGGCGGGGGCGTTTCGTCCTGCCAGGCGGCGATGCCGCGCCCGGCTCGCGGGATCGAGCTCGGCCACCATCGCCGCCACCTCTCCGGCCGCGATTCGCGCAGGCGCGCTGGCGCGGATTTCTTCCGGCACGGGCGGGATCTCGGCGAGGCCGTCCGTCAGCGCCGCGAAATAGAGC
>WFVA01000117.1 GCA_015491895.1 Albidovulum sp.
CCCCGTCTTCGCTCTTGGCGATCAACTCGGGAAGGTCAATCATGCTCTTGGTCATCGTGCTCTCCTTCGTCACGTCATCGGTTCTTGCAAACCTCAGACTAGCGAAGAAGCGCGGTGGCCGCCTCATACACCACGGACTGGGACACTATCCAAGCTCGCTTTTGAGCTTGGGGGGGTGGCCCATGTCGTTCTGGAACCTTCGCGGGAATTTTCCTTTCGCCTCAGGGACCGGACTGAGGGGCAAAACCCCTACGACGGATCCGTCGGAATCATTCTGCCGGGCAGCGGCATGCACCGGCGATTGTTTCGCGGCTGGCGCCTGCCCGGCCCTGATGATCTGTATGAAGAGATCATGTGGGCGGCGAAGACATCCCGCAGTTTTCTGCCCACGCAGGGCTGGGATTGGCCGCGCCTGCTGGAAGCCCATGCAAGGCTGATCTCGCGCCGTGAGCGCGACAAGCTCGGAATGGATGAGATCGAAGAGCTTCTGAAGGACGAGATCGAGGCAAAGGACGAACGCATCCGCGCCCTCGAAGCCGAAATCGAGGATTTGCGCGAGGTTTCGGCGCGTCAGACACGGGATATGGCGCTGGCCGGGGATGGCATTCTCAATCCCGCCTTCGAGGGGAAGCTCGGCCCTCAAGTTTACGAGGGCGAGTTTTCGGACCGGCTGCGCGCGGTTGTCTGGGAATGCGTGAAGAGCGGGGAGGACAGGGGCTGGGACGGACGCAGCATTGCGGTTTTCGGGCGGATCCTGAAGGAATCGGAATCCACGGGGCGGGCGAAGGCGCTGGCGGCCGAGCTGCGCCGGGCCACGCGCGACGCAAACAGGCTCCACAAGGAGGTGCCGAAGCTTTTGCAGCGCCATGGCTATGAACGGAAATCCGACAACAAGCATATCAAGATGGTGCCGGGGCGTGACTTTCCGGGCCTTCAGATGGTGATGGTTGCAAAGACACCCTCGGAAAACCGCGGGCTGAAGAATCTCGCGTCACAGATAGAGAAGGCAATGGGGCTTGCCCGGCTGAAATGATCGCCCCTCGCGCGCGCCATTTTCCCTTGCCGCCGCCCCGAGATGCGATTAAACACGCCGGCGGAGACGTGGCCGAGTGGTCGAAGGCGCTCCCCTGCTAAGGGAGTAGGCCCCAAAAGGGTCTCGTGGGTTCGAATCCCATCGTCTCCGCCATATGGGCAAAGATCGTGTATGGTATCTGGCCCAGATCCTTCGGCACTTCGATCTGCACATGCTCGTCAAGCAGCAGTCAGCGGCCCTCTGCTTCGGCGTTTCGCGCCACCACAGGCGGTCCGACCAATCCGATCTCACGGATCGAATCGGTGATCTGGATGTACTTGCGGTGGACAAAACGTCAAACACCCAGATCCGTCAGAACTTCTGGAAAACGTTTTGCAGCAGGGTTTCCAAATGCGCCGCCGACTTGTTCACGCTCACTTGCAGGGAATTCGGATGTCCACAGCCGTTGCGTAGATCAAGTGCTTTTTTTAGCTCGGCTTTGACGTTCTTGCCAATGATCGAAAGCCCTTCGATCCGATCCAGAAAATCGCTTTCGCGCATCCTGCCCAAATCGTCAGGCGTTTTAGCCTCTTTCCACTTCTTTTTCATCACGCGGTCAGCTTCGGCATTGAATTCCGCAAGGAAGTTGGCATGGACGTATTTGTGAAGCACATCCATTGCGCCAAGCCATGACATGACCACGGCCGCGCGATAACAACCCGCCTCATGGCATCTGATGGCTTCTTCAACGAAAGCCTTCGTTTGCGGATCGTCAATTGCCGTGAGATGTTTTCGCAGGTCCTTCGCAACCTGCATGGCAGCCTGGCTAATGTTTGAAATACCAATTTCATGCAGGTGCGCTTTCCCGGCTTCCGTGATCTCCCAGCCGGTGGTCTTGATTGCCTTGCCTTTGCTGGTGGAAAGAATCGATGAGACATTCCATTTGGGAGGGATGCGTAAACCCGCAGATGCCGCGATATCCTTGATCTTGGCCACGGAAATGGGCGTATCCTGCGTTGCCAGAACGAGCAACAGTTTCTCAAGCCGGGTCAAATCCTTTTGGAGCCATTCTTTCAGATCATCCGATGTCAGCAATCTTGGCCTCGATGGATTTGCGTTCTTCGGCGCTCAGTGAATAGCAGTCGTTGGCACCGTGGTTGATGCGCTTGTTTTTTGTAAGCGTTTTTAAGCTTTTGCTAAGATTTTTGCTCATGTTCGTATTGTAATACGCGGGCGCTGATTTCATCTCCTCAAGAATTTCCGCCCTTTTTGCTCCCGTTTTCCCATCGACAAGTTCAAGTTTAGCGAGTGCACAAATCGCTAGCTCTGTGGCTGTCTTTGCCTCAAGGTGTGCCGCTATGGTGCTCGTAGAAAAGTCATAGCCATTAGATTTAGCGCTTGGGTCACCCCCGTTCGGTGCAGCGACAATATGCTCAGGTTCCGCGGGAACCTTGGTCGAAATGTCCGCCATTCTCGACAGCAAATCTTCCAGCCCGTCCTTCAAAAACGAGGCATCGCCTTCGTACTCGACTTCCATCAAGCCAACCTTGATACGTATCTTTGCCCTGCTGTCCATCAGCCATCCAATCGCTACATGTATTCAGGATTACAATACACTACCACCAGATGTTGATGGAATCAATCATGCCGTGTGAACAGCTACATGTTTCCTAGAGCAACGGCCCTGCGCAGCCATGGCCGGCCGCGCTGCCCTGACGATGGCCTCGTTCGACAAGGCGGCCCCCGCCGCAAGTTGAATAAAATCCATCCTAGAATCGGGAGGGCCCATTAGGATTGCATTAGGACATATCCTTCAATCTCGCCCCTGCATCCCGAGCGGGTGGCGCGGAAGCTGGAAGCCCAGTCATTTCCGCAGGAGTCAGAATGGCGAGCTTTCTGCCGGAAGCGGCAGCATGTGAAACGCCGGCGCAAAAGCGCCGCAAGACCGAAGGAAATGAGACATGTCCAGTATTCTGACAAACACCAGCGCCATGGTCGCTCTTCAGACCCTGAAGAACACCAATACCAATCTCCAGAAGGCGCAGAATGAGATCTCCACCGGCAAATCCATCGCCTCCGCGAAAGACAATTCCGCGATCTGGGCGATCTCCAAGGTGATGGAGGCTGACGTCAACGGCTTCAAGGCCATCTCCGACAGCCTCTCTCTCGGCCAGTCCACCGTGGCCGTGGCCCGCCAGGCCGCGGAAACGGTCACGGATCTGCTGACCGAGATCAAGGGCAAGATCGTTGCCGCCCAGGAAGACAACGTGGACCGCACCAAGATCCAGTCCGATATCACCGCGCTCACGAAGCAGATCGAATCGGTGGTGAGCGCGGCCCAGTTCAACGGGCTCAACCTCGTCGATGGATCCGTCACCGGCACCAATGTCGATGGCAATACCGGCATCAACGTGCTCTCTTCGCTCGATCGCGACGCTTCGGGCAATGTGACCTCGAACTCGATCGGCGTCGCCTCCCAGAACCTTTCGCTCACGGGCGGAACGGCGCTCACCGCCGCTGCCGCTTCGGTGGGCTCGGATCTCGGGACGGCAGGGGTGATCGATGCCAATGACGGCGGCACCAATGATTTCATCAAGCTCGATACCTTCGCCTTCCTTGACGCTGCGGGCGGCGCGACCGGAACGGCGGCTCTTGCCCGCGGCACGGCCGGCCTCGACAACACCGTTACCGGCGGTCTGATGGCGGGTGACGAGCTCACCTTCCAGATCGGCAGCGTCGAGGCGAAATACACGGTGCGCGAAGGCGATACCGCCGAGGCGATCGTGGCGGGCATGAAGACCGCCTTCCAGGCGGCCGGGCTCAGCAGCACCGATTTCACGATGGATATCGATACGGTTGCGGGTGAACTGAAGATCACCAACAACACCAACGCGGATGTAGCCTTCTCCTTTGCCGCCTCGCGCGGTTCGGGCGGGCTTTCCGGCCTCTCGACCATCAATGTGACCACCGGCGCAGGCGCCACGGCGGCGCTCGGCGCGATCGAGAACCTGATCCAGACCTCGATCGACGCTTCCGCCTCCTTCGGTTCGGTGGAAGGGCGCATCGAGATCCAGAACAACTACATCAACAAGCTGACGGATTCTCTGAAGGCCGGGATCGGCACGCTGGTGGATGCGGACATGGAAGAGGCCTCCGCGCGGCTGCAGGCGCTGCAGGTGCAGCAGCAGCTGGGCATCCAGGCGCTTTCCATCGCCAACCAGGCGCCGCAATCGATCCTTTCTCTCTTCCGGTAGGGCACCATGGCGGGGCGCCCCCTCCGGGCGCCCCATCACCACATATCCCGAACACGCCAATGACCCCATAAGCCGAAGGACGTGACATGAACGCTTTCAACATGGCCCGCACCGCCTACGCCGGGACATCCGCCCCCATCCGTACCAGCCGCGATACCGAATACGAGGTTTTCGCCCGCATCACCCGCCAGATGAAGAAGGCGGCCGAGACGCCCGGCGATTTCCCCCGCCTCGCCCATGCCCTGCATGAAAACCGCAGATTGTGGAACATCCTTGCCGCCGATGTTGCCGAGGAGGGAAATTCGCTCCCCCCCGAATTGCGCGCCCGCATCTTCTATCTCGCGGAATTTACCGCCGTTCATACCGGGCGCATCCTGGGGGGCGAGGGGGCGGTCGATGTTCTGATCGATATCAACACGGCCATCATGCGGGGTCTGGGGAAGAAGGAGGCCATGGCATGAGCGGTCTGGTTCTGAAGCTGGGTCCGAAGGAGCGGATCCTGATCAATGGCGCGGTGATAGAGAATGGCGAGCGGCGCAGCCGGCTGGCGATCATCACCCCCAATGCGAATATCCTGCGGCTGCGCGATGCGATTCATCCCGATGAGGTGAACACGCCGGTGCGCCGGGTATGCTATATCGCGCAGCTGGCGCTCTCGGGCGATGCGGACAAGGAGCAGGCGCGCATGCAGCTTCTGCGCGGCATAGAGCAATTGAGCCAGGCGCTGAACGATCATGACAGCCGCAAGCAGCTCGATCTTGCCACCGACGCCGTGCTGGAAGAGAATTTCTACAAGGCCCTGAAGGCGCTGCGCACCCTCCTTCCGAGGGAAGAGCGGCTCCTGGCCGCAGCCCCGAAGATGTGATGTTCCAGCCTGTCGTTCCCACGGGCGGATATGCGGGATGGGCCTTTCTGAACCGCACTCTGGAAAAGCAGGAAACGGCCTTTTCCCGCTCGCCCGAGATCGCCCGCGACATTGCCTATTTCGAAGAGAACATCGGCAGCATCAATACCGCCGGGGAGCTCGTGAATGACAGGCGCCTGCTCAAGGTTGCCCTTGGCGCTTTCGGCCTTGGGGACGACATAAACAGCCGCGCCTTCATCCGGAAGATCCTCGAAGAAGGCACCCTCGCTCCTGATGCGCTGGCAAACAGGCTTGCCGACAAGCGCTATCATGCCTTTTCCAGAGCTTTCGGATTCGGCGATCTCGCCGTTCCGGCCAACAAGGTGAGCGATTTTGCCGGCAGGATCACGGCTCTTTACAGGGAAAGGCGCTTCGAGGCGGCCATCGGGGAGCAGGACGAAAACATGCGCCTTGCCCTCAATCTTCGCCGCGATCTCGTCCGGATTGCGGAGAAGGGCACCAGCCCTGATACGAAATGGTATGAGATCATGGGCCAGCCACCCCTGCGCAAGGTGTTCGAAACGGCCTTCGGCCTGCCTTCCTCATTCGCCACGATCAATATCGACAAGCAGCTCGAAACCTTCCGGGAGCGTGCCGAAAAGGCTTTCGGGAGCAGCGAGATCGGCCAGTTCACGGACCCGGAAAAGCGTGAAGAGCTGATCCGCCTGTTTCTCCTGAGAGCCGATATCCAGGCCGGTGCCACGGGCAGCACGGGCGGGCAAACGGCGCTCACGCTCCTGCAGAGCGCAACACCGCCGCAGCCGCTGAACGGTTGAGGATTCTCTTTTCCGATTGCGGCTCAGGAATCCGCGCGGGTCGCTTCATCATCCGCCACGGCAAGGCATTCCGCCAGCCTGGCAAAGCTCTCGGCAATTCCTCCTGGCGCCGTCGAGGCCAGAAAGGCATCAAGCTTCGGCCATATCCGGATGGCCGCGTCGATTTCCCGGTCCGAACCATCGGCATAAAGCCCGGCCTGGATCATCAGTTCCGCCTTTTCATAGGCTCCGAGATATCTGCGCGCTTCGGAGATCAGCCTGTTTTCCTCGGGCGTTGCCGCTTCCGGCAGGCTGCGCGAAACGCTGCGCAGGAGATCGATCGCCGGATAGCGCCCACGCTCGGCGATCCTGCGATCCATGACCACATGCCCGTCCAGCACCCCCCGCAGCACGTCGGCCACCGGCTCCTCCATGTCCGATCCGGCAACCAGCACGGTAAGGACCGCCGTGATATCCCCCATGTTCTCGGCCCCCGGCCCGGCACGCTCGCACAACTGCATGATCTGATGCGCCATCGAGGGCGGATAGCCCCGCAGCGATGCCGCCTCGCCCGACATCAGCGCAATCTCGCGATGCGCCTCGGCAAAGCGGGTGACGGAATCCGCCAGCAAAAGCACATGCGCGCCCTGATCCCTGAAATGCTCGGCGATGCTCATGGCGGCCCAGGCGCATCTCCTGCGCACCGCGGCGGATTGATCCGATGTCGCCGCCACGACGATCGAGCGCGCGAGCCCTCCCGGGCCAAGCACCTTTTCCACGAATTCCCGAATTTCCCGGCCCCGCTCGCCGATCATGGCAATCACGACGATATCGGCCTCCACGGCCCGGGCAAACTGTGCAAGCAGGCTCGATTTTCCCACGCCAGACCCGGCAAAAAGGCCGATCCTCTGCCCGCGCACGAGAGGCAGGAGCGTGTTGAAAACGGCCGTGCCTGTTTCCAGCCGTTCGCCCAGCGCGCGGCGGCGGGCGGCCGGGGGCGGGGAGGCG
>WFVA01000118.1 GCA_015491895.1 Albidovulum sp.
ATCCTGCGGCACGGTGGTGCCGGGCGGGATCGGGCCCGGTTCGGAGGCGGGGGGCGGTTCCTGCGCGGGGGCCGGCTTCAGCGAAGGCGCGGGCTTCGGCGCCGCGCCCGGTGGCCTCATGAACTTGGCGCCGGGCGGCCCTTTCGGCTCGCCCGCATCGCTCCCGGCCTGCGCATCCGTGCCCTCTGGAGCCGCATCACCCCCGGCCGCTTTTTCGCCGCCGCCCGCGCCGCTGCCCTCGCCACCATCATTACCGGACGCTGCGGCTTCCTCCCCTGCGCCGGAGCCGGAAGCCTCAGCGCCCTGCGCGGCCTTGCCAGGCGCATCGCCCGGCGCGCCACCACCTTGTGCCGCATCGCCCTGCGCCGCCCCCGCGCCATCGGCGATCCCCGGCACCTCGGAAGGCATTTCCATGTCGTCGGTGAGGCCGGGCGCTTCGGGGATGGCCCCGCCGATCCCGTCGATCGCCCCGGGGCCGGCCTGCGCCGCCCCGCCGCCTGCCGCTGGCGCCCCCGCGGAGCCGCCAGCGGGCGCGATGATCACGATCTCGCCCTTCTCGTTCACCCTGAGCGAGCCCTGCCCTCCGCCCGGAGGCGGCGAGATGATGATCCCGCCCGGGGGCGTGGCGCCAATGGCACCGGCGCGCGGGGCAGAATCGCCCTCTGCCGGGGCCGGCTCCGAAGCGCCGGCATCCGTGGCTTCCGGTTCGGATGTTTCCGGCTCGGCTGCGGCAGGTTCGGGCTGCGGCACAGGCTGGGCGCCCGTGCTGTCAGAAGGCTGCTCCTCCGCGGCATTTCCGCTCTGTTGCGCTGCATCCGCCGGCGGGGCGATGGCTTCGATCTCCGCCTCCGAGCCGAAACCGGCGGTGGCGGGCCTTTCGCCCTCCACCCCCCTTTCGCCCGCCTCTGCCGGCGCGCCGTCGTCTTCCTCTTCGCCACCACCCGCCGGAGCGGCTTGCGGGGCGGTTTCTTCCGCCCGCCCGGGCGCGGCATCCTGATCGGCACCCTTTGCCGCTTCCGTGCCGGCCGCACCCGCGTTTGCTGCATCCGCACCCCCCGCATCTGCGCCCACAGGCGCCTCTTCGGGCCTTGGCGGCAAAGGCATCAGCGATGAAACCGCCACGGCAACAATCGCGGCGAAGATGCCGCCCCACACAACACCGGAAATGAATCCTCTGAACACTGCTCTCTCCGCTTGTTACGCCACGCCTGCCCTCGAACAACCGGGCCTTGCCCTTACTTGGCTGTTTGGGGCATGTATAACGCGAACCGAAGCCCGGTTCACCCCAAATGTTGCAGCCAGCGGTCCGCCATGCTCCTCCTGATCGACAATTACGACAGTTTCACCTGGAACCTCGTCCATTACCTGGGCGAGCTCGGAGCCGAGGTGAAAGTGGTGCGCAATGATGAAATCGATGTGCAGGAGGCCATGGGGGCGGGCGCCGAGGGCTTCGTGCTCTCTCCCGGCCCCTGCGATCCGGCCCGCGCCGGCATCTGCCTTGCGCTCACCAGGGCGGCGGCCGAGGCGCGCATGCCGCTCCTTGGCGTCTGCCTCGGGCACCAGACGATTGGCGAGGCCTTCGGCGGGCAGGTGGTGCAGGCGCCCGAGATCGTGCATGGCAAGCTCGGCGAGATCCGCCATGACGGCACGGGCGTGTTCGCCGGCCTGCCCTCGCCGCTCAGGGCCACGCGCTATCACTCGCTGGTGGTGGCGCGCGAAAGCCTGCCCGACTGCCTGCGCATCAATGCCGAGCTGGCCGATGGCACCATCATGGGGCTCGCCCACCGCGAACTGCCGATCCACGGGGTGCAGTTCCATCCCGAAAGCATCGCCTCCGAGCACGGCCATGACCTGCTGAAGAACTTCCTCGCAACCCTGAAAACCCCGGAGCCCGCATGAGCGAAGCCCTCAAACCCCTGATCGCGGCCGCCGCCGAAGGGCCGCTCACCCGCGCTGAGGCCGAAGAAGCCTTCAACATCCTGTTCGAGGGCGATGCCACGCCAAGCCAGATCGGCGGCTTCCTGATGGCGCTCAGAACCCGTGGCGAAACGGTGGACGAATACGCCGCCGCCGCCGCCGTGATGCGCGCCAGATGCAAGCCGGTGAAGGCCCCAGATGGCGCGATCGATATCGTCGGCACCGGGGGCGACGGCAAGGGCACGCTCAACATCTCCACCGCCACCGCCTTCGTGGTGGCGGGCGCCGGCGTGCCCGTGGCCAAGCATGGCAATCGCAACCTTTCCTCGAAATCGGGCGCGGCGGATGCGCTGGGGCAGATGGGCGTCAACGTGATGGTCGGGCCGGAGGTGGTCGAAGCGGCGCTTGCAAGCGCCGGCATCGCCTTCATGATGGCCCCCATGCACCACCCGGCGATCGCCCATGTGATGCCCACGCGCGCCGAGCTCGGCACCCGCACCATCTTCAACATCCTCGGCCCGCTGACCAACCCGGCCGGGGTGAAGCGCCAGCTCACCGGCGCCTTCTCCCCCGATCTGATCCGCCCCATGGCCGAAACCCTGAAGGCGCTCGGCTCCGAACGCGCATGGCTGGTGCACGGCGGCGACGGCACCGACGAGCTTTCCATCGCCGCCCCGAGCCGCGTCGCCGCGCTCGAGGAAAGCGGCGATATCCGCGAGTTCGAGATCTCCCCCGAAGATGCCGGCCTGCCCCTGCATCCCTTCGAGGCCATCCTCGGCGGCACGCCCGAGGAAAACGGCCGCGCCTTCGCCGCCCTGCTCGCGGGCGAGAAATCCGCCTACCGCGATGCGGTGCTGCTGAACGCCGCCGCCGCCCTGATGGTGGCCGGCAAGGCAGGCACTCTCCCCGAAGGGGTTGAAATGGCGGCCGAAAGCATCGACAGCGGCGCGGCACGCGAGAAGATCGAAACCCTCGCCCGGATCACCTCCGCCGCCGGGTGACGAGGCCCCGAAGCTCCCTCCCCATCACTGGTCCCTGAAATATCCCCGCCGGAGGCATCCCGCCCCGGCCACCCCGCCTTGATTATGCCATCTTCAGATGCCAGAGTTGCCGAAGTCCAGAAAACCGGATGCAGAAAACAATGGCCGACCCTTACATATCGGAAGTCAAATATCTCGGTGGGGCGAACAAGGATTTCATAGAGATCGCCGTCACCACCGGCACCGATGTGAGCAATCTCCAGGTCATCGTCTATAACGCGGATGGCAGCGTGCGCACCACCAATGCGCTCGGCTCCGTTGTCAATACCATTGCGGGCAAGGATATCTACATCATCGACACGGCAACCTCCGCCACCTTCAACGGCCTGCACAAATTCGGCGCAGTCGCGCTTTACGACGCCGCCACCAATACCGTTCACCAGTTCATCTCCTTCACCGACAACGCCGCCGCCGTCACTGCCACGGAAGGCCCGGCCAACGGCCTGACCTCCACCGAAATCGGCCAGGCCGGCGCGGGCCAGTCGCTCGAAAGCACCGATGGCGGCACCAGCTACCACCTGCTCGATCCGCCCTCGAAGGGCACCGTTCCCTGCTTCCTGAGCGGCACGCTGGTGCTGACGGAGACAGGCGAGCGGCCGATCGAGGATCTGCGCCCGGGCGACAGGGTGATCACCCTCGATCACGGCGCACAGGAAATCCTCTGGGCCGGCCGGACACGGATCATGCCCTCACGCCGGGCGACGCGCCTTATCAGCGAGCAGCCGATCACCATACGCGCTCACGCTTTCGGCCCCGATCTTCCGCGCCGCGATCTCCATGTCTCGCCCAATCACCGGGTGCTTCTCGATCACTACCGCTGCCAGCTCGATTTCGGCTGCGCGCAACTCCTCGCCGCGGCCGGGCATCTCGTGAACGGCACCACGATCCTGCGCAGCGCCACGCGTGCGCCCATCCTCTATCACCATCTCCTGTTCGGGCGCCACGAGATCATCTTCACGGAGAATCTGCCCACCGAAAGCCTCTATCCTTCGGCCGCCACCTTCGAGGCCTTCCCTCCAGAGGCGCGCGCCAGCCTGCCGAAACGATACCCATCCGCCTGCCGCCTTGCCCGCCCGCAACTGCGCGCCTTCGAGGCGTACTGCATCGCCGAGGCCATCCTCGCCCCCGCGCCCGAAGCCCCCCTTCCTGCTACGGCCATGCAGGGAATGCGCCAGGCATACGGGTTTTGAATTGTCCCCGCCCCGCGGCCACGCTAAACATCCCCCATGGACATTCTTGAAAAGATCCGGGCCTACAAGCTCGAGGAAATCGCCGCGCGCAGGGCCGAGCGCCCGCTGGCGGAGGTTGAGGTCGCCGCCCGGGCCGCGCCGCCGGTGCGCCCCTTCGCCGAAGCGCTGATCCGCGCCAGCCATGACGGCTATGGCTTGATCGCCGAGATCAAGAAGGCCAGCCCGTCGAAAGGGCTGATCCGCGCCGATTTCGATCCCGCCGCCCTCGCGCAGGCCTATGAGTTCGGCGGCGCCGCCTGCCTCTCGGTGCTGACGGACACCCCGAGCTTCCAGGGCGCCGACGAATACCTCACGGCCGCGCGCGAGGCCACTTCGCTGCCTGTCCTGCGCAAGGATTTCATGATCGATCCCTATCAGGTGGCCGAAGCCCGGGCGCTCGGCGCCGATTGCATCCTGATCATCATGGCGATGGTCAGCGATGCCGAGGCCCAGGCGCTCGAAGAGGCCGCAAAGGGCTGGGGGATGGACGCGCTGATCGAGGTCCATGACGAGGCCGAGCTTCAGCGCGCCGGGGCCCTTTCCTCCCGCCTCCTTGGCATCAACAACCGCGATCTCAAGACCTTCGAAACCTCGCTCGACACCACCAGGCGGCTGGCCAAGCGCGTGCCGCCCGAGCGCACCATCGTTTCCGAATCCGGCCTCTCCACCCCGGAGGATCTGGCCGAACTGGCCCGCTACGGCGTGCGCTGCTTCCTGATCGGCGAAGCGCTGATGCGCCAGCCCGATGTGGAGGCCGCCACCCGCGCGCTTCTGGCCAGCCCTTACCTTCCCGAAGGCGGAGCGCTCTGACCATGGCCGGCAAGCTCACCCATTTCGATGATGCCGGCCAGGCGCATATGGTGGATGTCTCGCAGAAGGCGGAAACGGCGCGCACGGCGGTGGCGCGCGGCGCGGTGCGGATGAGCCGCGAAACCTATGAGATCATGGCCGCGGGAAGCGCGAAGAAGGGCGATGTGCTGGGCGTGGCGCGCCTTGCCGGGATCATGGGCGCGAAGAAATGCAGCGAACTGATCCCGCTCTGCCACCCGCTGCCGATCACGAAGGTTTCGCTCGATCTCTCTCCCGATCCCGATCTGCCAGGCGTGGTGATCGAGGCAACGGTGAAGACCACCGGCAAGACGGGCGTGGAGATGGAGGCGCTCACGGCCGTCACCACCGCCGCGCTCACCGTTTACGACATGCTGAAAGCGGTGGAAAAGGGCATGGAAATCCGCGATATCCGCCTCGTGATGAAGGAAGGCGGCAAATCCGGGCGATATGAGGCGGAGTAGGGCATGATCACCGTCGATGAAGCACTGGAGCGGATATTTTCGCTGCTCGCCCCCCTGCCGGGCGAGCGCGTGGCGCTGCAGGAGGCCGCGGGGCGGGTGCTGGCGCGCGATGCCGTGGCGGCGCGCAGCCAGCCCCCCTTCCCCTCCTCGGCGATGGACGGCTATGCGATCAGGGGCGAGGAGGCCGAGCCCGGCGCGATGTTCCGGGTGATCGGCGAAAGCGCCGCCGGGCACCGCTTCGAAGGCAGCGTCGGCCCCGGGCAGGCGGTGCGCATCTTCACCGGCGCGCCGGTGCCGGAAGGCGCAAGCCGGGTGGTGATGCAGGAAGAGGTGAGCCGGCGCGGCGACGTGATCACCATCGAGCCCGATCTTTCCGAGAGCGATTTCATCCGCCCCGCCGGCTGCGATTTCGCCGTGGGCGACAGGCTCGCCGCCCCGCGCCGCCTGAAGCCTGCCGATATCGCGCTGCTGGCGTCGATGAACCTGCCCGAGGTCACGGTGGCGCGCCGCCCGGTAATCGCTCTGATGGCCACGGGTGATGAGCTGGTGATGCCTGGCGAGGATCCCGGCCCCGATCAGATCATCGCCTCCAACAATTTCGGCCTCGCCGCCCTTCTGGAAGGCGCCGGGGCTGAGGTGCGCATGCTGCCCATCGCGCGCGATGATCGCGCCTCGCTCGAAGCCGCCTTCGGCCTGGCCGAGGGCGCCGATCTCATCGTCACCATCGGCGGGGCCTCGGTGGGCGATCACGATCTGGTGGGGCAGGTGGCGGGCGATCTCGGGCTCGAGCGCGCCTTCTACAAGGTGAAGATGCG
>WFVA01000119.1 GCA_015491895.1 Albidovulum sp.
CGCCGGGCGCCCGGCGGAGATCTGGGCCAAGATGAACGCCCTGATCGAGCCCGACGTGATCGACGCCCTTTACGAGGCGAGCCGGGCGGGCGTGAAGATCAGCCTCGTGGTGCGCGGCATCTGCGGGCTGCGGCCGGGGATCGCGGGCCTGAGCGAAAACATCCGCGTCAAGTCCATCGTCGGCCGTTTTCTCGAGCATTCGCGCATCGCCGTTTTCGGCAATGGCAAGAGCCTGCCCTCGAAGAAGGCGCGGGTGTTCATCAGCTCCGCCGACTGGATGGACCGCAACCTCAACCGGCGCGTAGAAACGCTGGTGGAAATGAAGAACGCCACCGTCAAGGCCCAGATCACGCGCCAGATCATGGCCGCCAATCTGCGCGACGAGGCGCAAAGCTGGATCCTGCGCCCCGACGGCAGCTACGAACGCCCCCCCGTCCCCGAGGGCCAGCAGCCTTTCAGCTGCCACCGGTTCTTCATGGAGAACCCCTCGCTTTCAGGCCGCGGCTCGGCGGGGGCGGCGGATGTGCCCGAATTGACACATTCGAATGATTGACGCTCCCGCCCCGCCCCGGCTAGACAGGGCATGAAAAAGGCCGCCGGGGGGATGCCATGAACGCCGATTTCGAGGATTGGGGCGCCTATGGCCCACCCCTCTTCGAGGATCCCGATGCCCGCGCGCTGAGGCGCGTCGGCGTGGTGGACGTGGGATCGAACTCGGTGCGCATGGTGGTGTTTGACGGCGCGGCGCGCAGCCCGGCCTATTTCTTCAACGAAAAGATCATGTGCGCGCTCGGCGAAGGGCTCGGCGAGACGGGCCGGCTCAATCCCGAGGGGCGTGTGCGCGCGCTGAAGGCGATTCGCCGCTTCCAGCTCTTGGCGCGCGGCATGGAGATTCCGCGCCTTACCGCCGTCGCCACCGCCGCCGTGCGCGAAGCCGAGGACGGCCCCGCCTTCCGCGAAGAGGTGGAGCGCGAAACCGGCCTGCACCTGCATGTGATCGACGGGCTCGAGGAGGCGCGCCTCTCCGCGCAGGGGGTGCTTCTGGGCTGGCCGGGCGCGGCGGGGATGGTCTGCGATATCGGCGGCGCCTCGATGGAGCTTGCCGAGATCGGCGCCGGCAGCGTGGGCAAGCGCATCACCTCCGATCTCGGGCCGCTGAAGCTCAAATCCCGGCCCGGCGGCAGGAAGGGGCTGAAGCGGCATGTCAGGGAGGTGATGGAGCATCTCGCGGAGGAAATGCCCTTCACCGGCCAGAGGCTCTTCCTCGTGGGCGGCTCATGGCGCGCCATCGCCCGGCTGGACATGGCAAGGCGCGACTACCCGCTCACCGTGCTGCACGAATACCGTATGACCCCGAAATCGGTGATGGCCACGGTGAAGTGGATCGGCGAGCACGATCCGGAAGAGCTGCGCGCGCGCACCGGCATCTCCGCCGCGCGCATGGCGCTGGTTCCGATCGCGTCCCTCGTGCTGCGCCAGCTTGTCCGAACCTTCAAACCCCGCGACATCGCCATCTCGAGCTACGGCATCCGCGAGGGCATGCTTTACGAGCAGATGCCCGAACGCCTGCGCCAGCGCGATCCGCTGATCGAGGCGTCCCGCTTCGAGGAGCAGAAGGAAGCGCGCATGCCCGGCTTCGCGCGCGAACTCCACCGCTTCATCCGCCCGCTGTTCAGATCCGCCAATGCCGATCGCCAGCGCCTGATCCGCGCCGCCTGCCTGCTGCATGACGTGGCCTGGCGCGCGCATCCCGACTACCGCCATGAAGTCTGCTTCGATTACGCCACCCGCGCCAATTTCGGCGGCATCCGCCACCGCGAGCGGGTATTCCTCGGCCTTTCCCTGCTGCATCGCTACAAGAACAGCCGCGCCGGCACCCGTTTCGAGCCGCTGTTTGCCCTCCTTGACGATCAGGCCATCCGCGATGCCGAGATCCTCGGCAAGGCAATGCGCTTTGGCGCCATGTTTTCCGTGGACTCTCCGGCCAGCCTCGCGGAGCTGAAATATCACCCGAAGAAGAAGTTTCTCGTGCTGCGCCTCACCGATCAGGGCCGCGATCTTTTCGGCGAGGTGGCGCAGGCGCGTTTCCATTCGCTCGCCCGGGCGCTCGGCGCCGAGCCCGAGGTCAGGGCGCTGAAACCCCGGGGGTGAGGCCCATCCGACACGCTCGCCGCAAGGCGCGGCATGCGGCGCAGCTGCCTGTTGTCGCGGGCAGATGGCTGTGGCATGAGGGGGGCAGCCCTCACCCGCGAAAACGAGGAAATCAGATGAGCGATTTTGCCACCCAGCGCGAAATGATGGTCGACAGCCAGATCCGGCCCTCGGACGTGACGAAATACCCCATCATCGAAGCCATGCTCGAAATTCCGCGCGAGCTTTTCGTACCCGACGAAAAGCGCGCCGTGGCCTATCTCGATGCGAATATCGAAATCGCGCCCGGGCGCACCCTGCTCGCCCCGCGCAGCTTCGCCAAGCTCCTCAACGAGCTTGATATCGAACCGGGCGACATGGTGCTGGATCTGGGCAGCGGGCTTGGCTATTCCGCCGCCGTGCTTGCGTGGATTTCCGAAGCCGTGGTGGGCGTGGAGGAAATCGGAGGCATGGCGGAAGAGGCGCAGGCCCTGCTTTCCTCGATCGGCATCGACAACGCCGCCGTTCTTGCCGGCCCGCTCGCCGAAGGCGCGCCCAAGCACGGGCCTTACGACGTGATCATGATCGAGGGCGGGGTGGAATGCATCCCCGATGCGATCAAGGCGCAGTTGCGCGAAGGCGGACGGATCGGCGCGATCTTCGTGCAGGGCGATCTCGGGCAGGCGCGTGTCGGGGTGAAGGTCGAGGGAGAGATTACCTGGCGCCATGCCTTCAATGCGGGCGCGCCGGTTCTGGAAGGGTTTGAGAAAAAGCCGGAATTCGTGCTATAAGGTTCTAGCCGAAGGCCGGGCGACACGGTTGATGGCAGGAAAATGCGCCCGAAAAGAGGCGTGGCGACAAGGCGGCAGGTTCGAGCAGAAAACAAAGAGGAACATGACATGAACGGGATCCTGAAACGCACGCTTTCGGTCTGGCTGATGGCGCTGGCAGCACTCGCGTTCGCGGCGCCCGCGCGGGCGGAAAGCCTGGCCGATGCCCTCATCTCCGCCTATCGCAACAGCGGCCTCCTGGAGCAGAACCGCGCCCTTCTGCGTGCGGCGGATGAGGATGTGGCCGCCTCCATGGCCGCGCTGCGCCCCATTCTGAGCTACTTCGCTTCCGCGACCTACTCCGAGCCGGTGCGTGTTCCGGGCGGCGATCGCCTCTCGGCCAATATCGGGCTCTCGGCGGAAATGCTGCTTTACGATGGCGGCAGCTCGAAACTCGCCACGGAAGCGGCGAAGGAAACCGTGCTCGCCACCCGCCAGGGCCTCATCGATGTGGAGCAGCAGGTGCTCCTGCGCGCCGTCACCGCCTACATGAACGTGCGTCGTGACCGTGAGATCGTGGCCCTGCGCGAAAACAACGTGCGCGTGATCCGCGAGCAGCTGCGCGCCGCTCAGGATCGTTTCAATGTGGGCGAAGTCACCCGCACCGATGTTGCCATCGCCCGCTCGCGCCTCGCCCAGGCCGAGGCCGGGCTGGCCTCCGCCAAAGGCGCGCTCGCCGCCTCGCGCGAGGAATACAGGGCCGCCATCGGCCATTATCCGAAATCGCTCAAGGTGCCGCCCCGCCTGCCGCAAACCGCGAAATCGCGCGAAGCGGCGCAGAGCGTGGCGCTGGCCTCGCATCCCCAGATCCGCAAGGTGCAGCACGAGGTTGCCGCGGCCGAGCTTTCTGTGCGCCGCGCCGCCATGCTGATGCGCCCGCAACTCAAGCTCAGCGGACAGGTCGCCATCGATGACAACGGCAATGACAGCAGCTCCATCGGCCTCGAATTCGGCGGCCCGATCTACCAGGGCGGCAAGCTCAGCGCCCTTTACCGCAAGGCCATGGCCCAGCGCGATGCAGCGCGCGCGGCGCTTCATACCGTAGGGCTCAATATCGCCCAGGGGGTGGGCAATGCCTGGGCCAATCTCCAGGTGGCCCGCGCCCAGATCACCGCCACGGATCAGCAGATCCGCGCCGCCCGCGTGGCCTTCCGCGGCACCGAGGAAGAGGCCAAGCTCGGCGCGCGCACCACGCTCGATGTGCTCGATGCCGAGCAGGAGCTCCTTGATGCCCAGGCCAGCCGCGTCTCGGCCGTCACCAGCGAATATATCGCCGCCTACAGCCTTCTTTCCTCCATGGGGCTCCTGACCGTCGAACATCTGCGCCTCGGCATCCCGACCTACGATCCCGCCGCCTATTACAATACCGTGCAGGGCGGGCCGGCCACCGGCGCACGCGGCAAGCGGCTCGATGCGGTGATGAAGGCGCTTGGCAAGTAAGACGCGCAACGCAAGCACGATCCGCCGGCCCTTGCGGCAGGGAAGCCCCGAAGGCCGGCGAAGATGCGGTGGTGTGTTGTGCTGTGCCCCCCGGGCGGATATGATCCTGCCAAAAGCGGGTGCGGGGCGCATTCAAGGCAGGAGTGAAGATGCAGGAACCGTTTTCATCAGAGAATGACGTGGAGGATGTCCTCTCCTCGATCCGCCGGCTCGTCGCCCAGGGCGGACGAAAAGGCAGGGTGGCAGATGACGACTCCCCGCCTGCGAACGAACCGGCCGGAAAATTCGTCCTGACCCCGGATTTCCGCATCAGCGAGCCCGCGCAAGAGAGTGCGCAAACACCGGCAGCTTCCGGGAGCGAAACGCCCGCCACTCTCCCCCTCCCGGAAAGCGAAGGCTCCCCCGCCGAGGATTCGCTCGCTGATCGCACACACTCGAGCATTGCCGAGCTTGAAAGGACGATCCTCGAACTTGAGGCCGCCATCGGCGAGCAGAACATCGAATTCGAGCCCGACGGCAGCGAGGATCCGGCCCAGGAGGCCGCCACCGCCGTTCCCCTTCCCCGCCTGCGCCGGCAGGCGGAAGCCCTCCCCGCGATGGCCCCGCCCGAGGATCGGGCTCCCGATTTTGCATCGGTGCGCGCCGCGCGCCAGGAGGCGGCGGCGCATGAGGCGCGCCCCGTTACGGAGGGTGAAACGGCCACGGACACACCTGCCCCGGATTTACCTGCCATGGATGCACCTGCCACGGGCGATGCCGGAACCCCGGAGCCGGCCGCCCTGCCCCTGGATGAGGATGCGCTGCGCAGCATCATTCGGGACGTCCTGCAGGAAGAACTGCGCGGCGAGCTTGGCCTGCGCATCACCCGCAACGTGCGCAAGCTCGTGCGCCGCGAGATCCGGCGGACCCTCGAAAGCCTCGGCATCGAATGATGCGGCACTGATGCGGGCAGGCTGCAGGCCGCGCGCGTCTATCACTGGTCGATAAATATCCCCGCCGGAGGCAAGAAAGCCCCGGGGCGCGGCCCGCGCCCCGGCATACGCCCTCCGGCTCTCCCGGATGCCCGGTCAGCCCGCGTGCTGGCGCACCCAGGCTTCGATCGCGCTGGCCGGCATGGCGCCCGACTGGCGCGCCACCTCGCGCCCGTTCCTGAACAGCGCCATCGTCGGGATGCCGCGGATGTTGTAGGCGCTCGATGCCTGCGGATGGTCTTCGGTATTGATCTTCGCATAACGCACCGAATCGCGCATCGCCGCCGCTGCCTTGGAAAATTCCGGCGCCATCATCCGGCACGGCCCGCACCAGGGCGCCCAGAAATCCACAACCAGGGGCACTTCGTCGGTTTTCGCCGCCTTCTGCAGGGTTGCGAAATCGATTTCATGCACCTTGCCATCCATAAGCCGCGCGCCGCAGACACCACATTTCGGCCCCGCGCCCAGCTTGTCGGAGGGCACGCGGTTGATCTTGCCGCACTCAAGACAGGTAATTTTCAGGGGTTTACTCATTTTCTCGCCTTTGCTATTCATATTCATGTTATTGAATATATACGGTGGCCGGACAGGAATTCCACCCCGGATCCGCGCTCATGCTAGGATGTCGGGAAACAAAAGGAAACAATCGGATGCGCCACAGGTTGAAAAGCGCCCCCCCTGCCCCTAGTGATGGGGCAGACCGTTTCTGCCCGCTTGCGGCAAGAAAGAAGGATTGTCAGCCATGAAACACCTCCCCTCTCTCCTGCTCATGGCCATGCTGGCCTCAACGGGCATGGCCGCGCTTGCCCGCGGCGAAACGATCGCCGTCGAGCCCCGCCCCATCACCGAATGGAAAGCCATCTACGGCATGATCGAGGCGCAAGAGCGCGTGCCGGCGCGCGCGCGCATCGGCGGCACGATCGAGATCCTGGAAGTCACCGAAGGCGATCTCGTCAAGGCCGGCCAGCGCCTTGCCGTGGTGAAGGACGACAAGCTCGCCTTCCGCCTCAAGGCCATCGACGCCCAGCTCGAAGCCCTGGAAGCCCGCCTTGCCACCGCCGAAGCCGAGCTGAAGCGCGGCCAGGAGCTGATCAAGCGCGGCGTGATCACTACCCAGCGCCTCGAGCAGCTCACCACCGAGGTGGATGTGCTGCAGGGCCAGATCCGCAGCGTCGAGGCCGATCGCCGGGTGATCGAACAGCAGGTGACCGAGGGCGAGGTGCTGGCGCCCGAGGATGGCATCGTGCTTGACGTGCCCGTATCGAAAGGCTCGGTGATCAACCCCGGCGAGCCGGTGGCGATCATCGGTGGCGGCGGGCTTTTCCTGCGCCTTTCGCTGCCCGAACGCCACGCCGATGATCTTGTGGAGGGCGATGAAATCGAGATCGGCGCCGGAGAAAACGGCACCACCGCGCGCAAGGGCAGGCTCGTCAAGATCTACCCCCAGATCACCGGCGGGCGGGTGCAGGCCGATGTGGAAGTGCCGGGCCTTGAAAACCGCTTCGTCGGCAAGCGCGTGCCCGTGCGCCTGCCGATCGGCCAGCGCGAGGCGATCCTCGTGCCCGCCGCGGCGCTTTCCATGACGGGCGGGATCGATTTCGTGCAGGTGAAGACCGGCGAAGAGATCCTCCGCCGCGCCGTGGTTCCGGGCCAGCGCACCCGCATCAATGGCGAAGAATGGATTGAAATCCTCACGGGGCTCGTGCCCGGCGATGAAGTGGTGATCGGCGATGAGTGAGCTTGGAGAACCCGGTGCCCTCGGCATCGCAGGGCGGCTGACACGACAATTCATCCTGTCGCCGCTGACCCCGCTTTTCCTGATGGCCGCCGTGGCCATGGGGCTGATCGCGCTGGTTTCGCTGCCGCGCGAGGAGGAGCCGCAGATCTCGGTGCCGCTGGTGGATGTGCATGTGCGCACCGACGGGCTGAAGGCCGAGGATGCGGTGAAGCTCGTGACCGAACCGCTCGAAAACATCATCAAGGGCATCGATGATGTGGAGCACGTCTATTCCCTGACACGCGACAACCAGGTGATGGTCACCGCGCGCTTTGAGGTGGGGCTTTCGGCCGATACCGCGATCCTGCGCTTGCGCGACAAGCTGCTCGCCAATCTCGACCGCATCCCCGTGGGCATCCCCCAGCCCCTCGTGGTGGGGCGCGGCATCAACGATGTGGCGATCGTCACCCTCACCTTCTCGCCCGCCGAGGGGCAGGAGGCGGCGCTCACGGGCGCGGATGTAAGCCGCATCGTGCGCGAGGTGGAAAAGGAAATCACCAAGATCGAGGATGTGGGCTATACCTATATCGTCGGCGATGAGGCCGAGGCGCTCAGGATCGATCCCGATCCCGAGAAGCTCGCGCTCTACGGGGTGACGCTGCAGCAGCTTGCCGGCAAGGTGGAAGGGGCCAACAGATCCTTCCCTGCCGGGCTGGTGCGCGACAACGGCGAGCAGGTGGGCCTCATCCTCGGCGAGACCCTCAAGACGCCGGAAGAGATCGGCAACCTCCTGCTCACCACCCGCGACGGCCGGCCCGTCTATGTGCGCGATGTGGCGGACGTGCGCTTTACCAGCGATCTCGATGAATATCACGTGGCCACGCTCCACAAGGGCGCCGAAGGCGAGGTGAAGCGCCGCCCGGCCGTGACACTGGCCATCGCCAAGCGCGCCGGCGCCAATGCGGTGGTGGTGGCCAAGGCGATCGAGGAAAAGCTGCACACGCTAGAGGGCAGCCTGATCCCCGAGAGCCTCGATGTGGAAGTAACCCGCAACTACGGCGAAACCGCCAATGAGAAGGCCAACGAGCTTCTGTTCCACCTCGGGCTTGCCACGATCTCGATCGTGGTGCTGATCTGGCTCGCGATCGGCTGGCGCGAAGCGGTGGTGGTGGCGATCGTCATTCCCGTCACCATCCTGATCACGCTGTTTGCCAGCTGGATCATGGGCTACACGATCAACCGGGTCTCGCTTTTCGCGCTGATCTTCTCGATCGGGATCCTCGTGGATGACGCCATCGTGGTGATCGAGAACATCGCCCGCCACTGGGCCGGCAAGCGGCGCGAGCAGAGCCATTTCGGCGCCGCCGTTGCCGCCGTGGCGGAGGTGGGCAATCCCACCATCGTGGCCACGCTCACGGTGGTGGTGGCGCTTTTGCCGATGATGTTCGTCTCCGGGCTGATGGGGCCATACATGAGCCCGATCCCCGCCAATGCCTCGGCGGCGATGATCTTTTCGTTCTTCATCGCCGTCACCATCACCCCCTGGCTGATGATGAAGATCGCCGCCAACGCCCCCGTGGCACATGAGGAAGGCGGCGCCGATGGCGGCAGGCTCGGGCGCATCTACGCCGCCTTCGCCCGCCCGATCCTGAAGACGAAGGCGCGCAGCCTGTTCTTCCTCCTCGTGGTGGTTGTGCTCTCCTTCGGCTCGCTCGGCGCGCTCTACACCAGGGATGTCACCGTGAAGCTCCTGCCGTTTGACAACAAGTCAGAGCTTTCGGTGGTGGTGGATCTGCCGGAGGGCTCCTCGGTGGAGATGACGGATGCCGTGCTCCAGCAGGCTGCACGCATCGCGCTCGGCATGCCCGAGGTGATCTCCGCCCAGACCTATGCCGGCACCGCCGCGCCCTTTGATTTCAACGGCCTCGTGCGCCACTACTACCTGCGCCAGCTCCCCGAGCTCGGCCAGGTGCAGATCAATCTTCTGCCCAAGAGCGAACGCGAGCGCACCAGCCACGAGATCGCGCTCGATCTGCGCGAGCGGCTGAAGAATATCGAAGACCTGCCCGAGGGCAGCACGGTGAAAACGGTCGAGCCACCCCCCGGCCCGCCGGTGATCGCCACGCTGCTCGCGGAAGTCTACGGCCCCGATGCCGAAACCCGCCGCGAAACCGCGCGCCGCATCCGCGAGGCCTTCGAAAGCGTGCCTTTCGTGGTGGATGTGGACGACAGCTTCGGCATCCAGGCGCGCCAGTTCCGCGCCGAGCTTTCGGGCGATGATCTCGAGTTCTTCAAGGTTCAGGAGCGCGACGTGCTCGATACGCTCAGGATGCTGAATGCGGAGGTCACGGTGGGCTATTCGCACCGCGGCGAGGGCCGCCAGCCGATCCCGATCGTGGTGGCGCGCGACAAGAGCGAGCGGGTGATCGACGAGCGCATGCTCGCCACCCCCGTGCCGGCCAACGTGCTGCCCGGCGATCGCGGCGTGGTGGAGCTCGGCGACGTGGTGAAGATCCGCGAGGAGCGCGCCTCCTACCCGATCTTCCGCCACAACGGCCGCTACGCCGAGATGGTGATGGGCGAGCTCGCCGGCCAGTTCGAGGCGCCGCTTTACGGCATGCTCGCGGTGGCCGAAAAGCTCGATCAGATGGATTGGGGCGATCTCGAAAAGCCCGTCATCCGCTATCACGGCCAGCCCGAGGACGAGAGCCGCCCCACCCTCCTGTGGGACGGCGAGTGGGAAGTCACCTGGGTGACGTTCCGCGACATGGGCGCGGCCTTCATGGTGGCGCTTCTGGGGATCTACATCCTCGTGGTGGCGCAGTTCGGCTCCTTCAAGCTGCCGCTGGTGATCCTGACGCCGGTGCCGCTCACCTTCCTCGGCATCATGTTCGGCCACTGGATCTTCAACGCGCCCTTCTCCGCCACCTCGATGATCGGCTTCATCGCGCTTGCCGGGATCATCGTGCGCAACTCGATCCTGCTGGTGGATTTCATCCGCCATGAAAACGACGATGGCCATGTGGACATCCCGACCCTGATCAAGGCCGGCGCCACCCGCTTCAAGCCGATCCTGCTGACGGCGCTTGCCGCCATGATCGGCGCCGCGGTGATCCTCGCCGATCCGATCTTCCAGGGCCTGGCGATCTCGCTCCTGTTCGGGCTGTTCACTTCCACCCTGTTCACGGTGCTGGTGATCCCGGCGATCTACCGGATGTTCCGCACCTGAGGGCGTTCACATCCGGCCTGAAAACGGGCCTCAAGACAAAATCCCCGCTCTGCATGGAGCGGGGATTTCATTTTTCGTCATCTCGCCTTGTGCGCATGGCGCCCGGTCTCGTCTCTCCCATGGGCTCTCCTCCCCGCCTCAGTGGGCGGTGACGGGTGTCAGATCGTTTTGCCGGGCCAGCACGAAGGCGAGATTGCGATCGCGCACCAGCGCCAGGCGCTCGCCATCGGCGCTGTGAACGGCGTAGAGCTTCTCGGTGCCGGGCAATTGCGCCTGCACCTCGGGCGGCAGATCGCTCACGGCGACGGAGCGCACATAGACGATCCGCTCCTCCTCCCGATCCTTGCCGAAATCATATTCAGAGTTCATGCCTTTTCCTTCCTCTCTTGATGTTTCTTCTCCCCTCGTTCGCGTGGTGACAGGGTTATTTCCAATGGCGGCTGCGCCGCGCGCCCCGCTCATCCCCTGCGGATGGCGATGCGCTTCTGCACGCTCTCGGGGCGCACCCGCTCGAGATCCACGTGCAAGAGCCCGTTTTCGAGCCGCGCGCTGCGCACCTCAACGTTTTCGCCCAGGGCGAAGCGCTTCATGAACCGGCGCGTTGCGATGCCGCGATGGAGGAATTCCCGTTCCCCCTCATCGCCCTTCTCCTGCGCGCCGCGGATCAGAAGTTCGCCATTTTCAATGACGATCTCAAGCTCGTCCTCCCCGAAACCGGCAACCGCGAGCGTGATCCGGTAGTGATCCTCGTCAAGCATCACCACATCAAAGGGAGGATAGCCATCCTTCCCAGGGCGGGAAGCGGAATTCGGCTCTCTCATTGCCTGCCCGTATCCGGGCAGCACGGGCCTCATGCTCATTGTAAATCTTGTCATGCCTTTCGTCCTCATCATCGAGCGACATCTTCTTTCACGGCCCCGCACGCGGCAGCCGCACTAGAAATATGGGGATTGGCGCCCCTTTCTGCAAGATATGGCACAAATGCCTGCCTGCCCTGTTCGAACGGCTCATTCTGCGCTAGAATTGCCGGGATCACCCGATTGGATGAATGGCAGGAGGAAAGCGGTGGCATGATGCGCCCCGAGGAAATGTCGCACGAGGAAATCCTGCGCCTGCGCCTTGAATTGCTGAAACAGGAGCACCGCGATCTCGACGAGGCCATCCGCGCCCTCACCGAGCAGCGCGGCGATCCCTTCACCATCAAGCGCATGAAGCGCCAGAAGCTCGCCCTGAAAGACAGGATCGTCATGCTGGAAAAC
>WFVA01000120.1 GCA_015491895.1 Albidovulum sp.
ACTCGATGATCTTTGAGACGACGCCTGCGCCGACGGTGCGGCCGCCTTCGCGGATGGCGAAGCGCAGGCCCTCTTCCATGGCGATCGGCGCGATCAGCTCGACCTCGAACTTCAGGTTGTCGCCCGGCATCACCATCTCGGTGCCCTCGGGGAGCTTCACCGTGCCCGTCACGTCCGTGGTGCGGAAGTAGAACTGCGGGCGGTAGTTGGCGAAGAACGGCGTGTGGCGCCCGCCCTCCTCCTTCGTCAGGATATAGGCCTCCGCCTCGAACTTCGTGTGCGGCGTCACCGAGCCGGGCTGGCAAAGCACCTGCCCGCGCTCCACGCCATCGCGATCGATGCCGCGCAGCAGCGCGCCGATGTTGTCGCCCGCCTCGCCCCGATCCAGAAGCTTGCGGAACATCTCGACGCCCGTGCAGGTCGTCTTCACCGTCGGGCGGATGCCCACGATCTCGATCTCGTCGCCCACGTTGATCACGCCGCGCTCCACGCGACCCGTCACGACCGTGCCGCGCCCGGAAATCGAGAACACGTCCTCGATCGGCATCAGGAACGGCTGATCGATCGGGCGCGCCGGCGTCGGGATGTATTCATCCACCGCCTTCATCAGCTCGTGGATCGAATTCTCCCCGATCTCCGGCTCGCGGCCCTCCAGAGCGGCCAGCGCCGAGCCCTTGATGATCGGAATGTCGTCACCAGGGAAATCGTAGGAGGAAAGCAGCTCGCGGATCTCCATCTCCACAAGCTCCAGAAGCTCCTCGTCGTCAACCTGATCGACCTTGTTCATGTAAACCACAAGCGCCGGAACGCCCACCTGACGCGCCAGAAGAATGTGCTCGCGCGTCTGCGGCATCGGGCCGTCGGCGGCCGAAACCACAAGGATCGCGCCGTCCATCTGCGCCGCGCCCGTGATCATGTTCTTCACGTAGTCCGCGTGACCGGGGCAATCGACATGCGCGTAGTGGCGGTTCGGTGTCTCGTATTCAACATGCGCCGTCGAGATCGTGATCCCACGCGCCTTCTCCTCGGGCGCCCCGTCAATCTGATCATACGCCTTGAACTCACCGTAATACTTCGTGATCGCTGCCGTCAGCGTCGTCTTGCCGTGGTCAACGTGACCAATCGTGCCTACGTTAACGTGCGGTTTCGTTCGCTCAAACTTTTCCTTTGCCATGTCTCGCGGCGCCTCATGCTTGGGGGGCCACACAGGGCCCGGTTCAACATCGCGCGCGGCTTACGGGTTTGGAAAGGAAAAATCAAGTGTCAGTTGTCACTTCCTCCACCCTGCGCCGGGCTTTCCTTTTCTTCAGGCAGAGGCGGCATGCCGAACCATTCGGGATGGGTGAGAAGATACCTGTGGATCGCCACGGCCATGTTGCGCGAGAGATTGCGCATCTGCTTGTGGCGGTTCTGCGTGAGGCCGGAGCCGATGAAGGTTTCGGGCGAGAGCTTTTCCGTCACGATCAGGCGCCTGGGCTCATCGAGCTTCCTGCGCCCTGCATCATCCCACACGCTTACCGTGACAACCAGCATCGATTGCGGCTTGGCCACCACGGGTATGCCCGGGATGGCGAGGGCATAGCCATCCACCTTGATGCCGATATTGTAGAAGCGATCGCCCTCGTAGCGGCCGAGCTGGCGCTGCACCTCCTCCGTCAGCGCCGCTTTCCACTCTCCCGGGCGCGCCTTGCGCGAAACCAGCAGCATCTCGGCCCCCTCATCCACGACGATCAGGTGACCGAGGCGGAAATCGCCCATCGGGATCAGCGGCGCTTCGGGATCGTATCTGGAGGCGCAGCCTGCGAGGGCAAAAGCAAATGCCAGAAACGAGGCCATTCGGACAAGCAAACGAAGCAACATGGACAACCCTTTCCGGCAATTCACGAAGGGCTTAGCAAAGCCTCCGGGCGAAGGCAAATCAGCCGGCGCCGAGGCTTGTTGCGCAAAGCCACCGCTCGGCTATTATCGGATGGGGAAAGGAAGGCGCGATGCCAGCCCCCGCAAGAGCAAAGATCCGAGGCCCTGCCGCAAGCGGCCCTGAAGAGCCCTCCCGGCCGGCCCTGCCGGTGCGCGTGCCGCTCGTCAGCGAGCCCTGGGGCATATTGCGCACGCTTTCCACCGCCCGGCGCAACCTCCTCGAGATCCTGCCCGAGATCGCCATGACCCAGCCGATCGTTTCCGGCAAAACGGGCAAGCGCTGGCACATGGTCATGGATCCGCCCAGCCTGCGCCGCATCCTGAAGGAGAAGATCGCGGATTATCCGAAATCCATCGTTACCAAGAATATCCTGCGCCCGGCGATCGGTGAAAGCCTGTTCGTGGCCGAGGGGGCGCATTGGCACTGGCAGCGGCGGGCCGCGGCGCCGGTCTTTTCCATGCGCAACATCGAAAACCTCGCCCCCGTCATGACCCACGCCGCCGAGCGCGCCAGCGCCCGCCTCGCGGACGTGGCAGGCACGGGGTGCGCCGCCGATCTGCACCGCGAGATGGTCACCGCCACTTTCGAAGTGATTTCCGATGTCACATTCTCGGGCGACGAAGGCTTCGACCGCGCCGCCATCCATGAAGCGATCGATGCCTATATCGATCAGATCGCGCGCATCTCGCTTCTGGATATCTTCGGGCTGCCGGAATGGGTGCCCCGGCCGGCGCGGCTGATGTCGGCCCGGGTGGTGCGGCAGATGAAGGCGATGGCCGATCGCACCATCGAGACACGGCGCGCATCAATACGCGATGGCGAGCGCCCGCCCGATCTCCTCGATCTCCTGCTCGCGGGAGAGGACCCCCGCACCAAGCGCCGGATGACAACCCCGGAACTGCGCGACAATCTGCTCACATTCATCGTCGCCGGGCATGAAACCACCGCGCTCACCCTTTCCTGGGCGCTCTATCTCTGCGCTTTCGCGCCCGAGGTCCAGGAAGCGGCGCGCGCCGAGGCCAGAGCCGTGCTCGGCGGCCGCGCGGCGGGGGCCGGGGATGTGGCCCGCCTGCCGCTCGTGCGCCGAATCATTGATGAAGCCCTGCGCCTCTACCCGCCGGCCGCCATGCTCTCGCGCACGGCACGCAGGGCGGACCGGATCTGCGGGCGCGAGATCCGCGCGGGCGATACGGTCATCATTCCCATCTATGCCCTGCATCGCAATCGCCTGCTCTGGGAGGATGCGGATGCTTTTGCGCCAGAACGCTTTGCCGAACCGGGCGCCATCGATCGCTTCGCCTATCTTCCCTTCGGCGCCGGGCCGCGCGTGTGCATCGGAGCCGGATTTGCCATACAGGAGGCGGTGATCATCCTCGCCACGCTGCTTGCGCGTTTCCGCTTCCGCGCCGTGCCCGGCCGGGACCCGAAGCCGGTGATGATCCTCACTCTGCGCCCCGAAGGGGGCGTGTGGCTCGAAGTGGAGCCTGTCTGAGGATCAGGAAGGCACGGCGGGGCGGCGGCGCGCGATCACCGGCCCGTCTCCCGCCGCATCAATGCGGGCAACCGCCTCCGTGATCGGCTCGATGACAACGCTCATGTGATGGGCATTGGCATGGATCATGCGCCCGGCATCCACCGCCATCGCCACATGCCCCTCCCAGAAGAGAAGATCCCCCCGTGCAAGCGTTTCGCCCTTCTCGAGCGCGCGGCCCACCTCGCGGCTCTGGGGGCCGCTGTCGGCAGGGCAATCGATGCCGCAGGCGAGGAGCGCGGCCTGCACGAGGCCGGAGCAATCGATGCCCCAGATGCTGTTGCCGCCCCAGAGATAGGGCACGCCCAGAAAAAGCTCGGCGATGGCAACGGGATCCGCGCCGCATTCATCGATGGGTGCAAGATGGCGGGCCGGGATGAAGCCGCCTTTCGCAAGGGGGAGAAAGCCATTCTGCGCTTCTGCATCGGCCCGGATCTCGATCAGAGCGCCGAATGGCAGGGGGGTGCGGGCGCCGGATTTGATGTCGGGCGCCGGATAGATGTGGCTCGCCCGGGCGCGCACCCTGTGCGTGGGCAGTATTGCCGGGCCCAGATCGGCAATGGCCACATGGCCCCGGTAGCCATCCTTGGCCGCCTCGCCAAACGCCCAGCCATCCCCGGTTCTCTCCACCAGAAATCCCTCGCCATGAAGCAGCTGGCGCACCCGCGCGCCGTCAGGCTCATCGCGAAGGTCGGCGATGGGGGAGATGACGGAACAAAGCTCCGGGCTCATCGCACAAACACCTCGGGAAGGGCCTCGAGAACGGCCCGCGCACCCTGCCCCACGCCGCCTTTCGGACGCCCCGGAGCGGCTTTCGGCTGCCAGCCGTAGATATCGAAATGAGCGTAGCGCGGAGTCTTGCGCACGAAGCGGCGCAGGAAGAGGGCGGCGGTGACGGCGCCGGCGAAGCCGCCCTTGGGCGCGTTGTCGAGATCGGCGACGCCGGGCTCGAGCATTTCTTCGTAGGGTTCCCAGAAGGGCATGCGCCAGAGGGGATCGGCGGCCTTCTCCGCCGCCTGTGCGAAAGCTGCGGCGAGCGGTTCGTCATCGGTGAAGAAGGGCGGCAGATCGGGGCCGAGCGCCACCCGCGCCGCGCCTGTGAGGGTCGCCATGGAAAGCATGAGATCGGGCTTTTCCTCATCCCCGAGCGCCAGCGCATCGGCGAGCACGAGACGCCCCTCGGCATCGGTATTGTTGATCTCCACGGTCAGGCCATTGCGCGCCTTCAGGATATCCTGCGGGCGCATGGCCGCGCCATCGATCGCATTCTCCACAGCGGGGATCAGCACGCGCAGGCGCACCGGAAGGCCAAGCGCCATGATCATCTTCGCAAGGCCAAGCACCGTGGCAGCGCCGCCCATGTCCTTCTTCATCAGCCCCATGGAGGCGCCCGGCTTCAGATTGAGCCCGCCGGTATCGAAGCACACCCCCTTGCCGACAAGCGTCAGCCGGGGCCCGGCATCGCCCCACCTGAGATCGAGAAGGCGGGGCGTGCGGGGGCTTGCGCGGCCCACCGCATGGATCATCGGGAGATTGGCGGCGATCAGATCATCGCCCGCAATCACCGCCAGATCGGCCCCGTGCGCTTCGGCAAGGCTGCGCGCGGCGGTCTCGAGCTCTGCCGGCCCCAAGTCGTTCGGCGGGGTGTTGATGAGATCGCGGGTGAGGCGCTCACCGGCAGCGATCGTTTCAAGGCGCGTGGCGTCCACCCCGTCCGGGGCAGCGAGGCGCGCCTTCATTCCGGGCTGTTCCCGGTAGCGATCGAAGCGGTAGCTTTCAAGAAGCCAGCCCAGCGATTCGCGCACCAGCGCATCGCCCGAAAGCCCGCTTTCGATCCTGTAGATCCCGCCCGGCAGGCGGGCCGCAGCCTTCGCCAGCGGAAAGCGCAGACGCCTTCGGGAAGCTTCATCGCCAATGCCCGCCACGGCCAGAAGGGGAGCGCCGGATGCTTCGGGGACGACAATCGCCTCACCCGGCGCGCCGGTGAAGCCGGCCAGTTCCAGCCAGCGCCGCACGGGCTCTTCCCGCCCCTCCAGCCATTCGCGCAGGCTTTCGGAATTCAGAACATACAGGGGAATCGCCTCTGAATCCGCCGGCGCAAAGCGCATCATTCCCGCCTCTTCGGCATGTGTTTCCCGGGGTTCAGGCATCAGGGCATCTCCTTGGCTTGCCGCGCAACCCTAGACGATTGCGCGCCGCCTGCAAGTGCCCTGCCTCCGGTTCACCCGGAGAGATCCTGAAGCTCCCAGACCTTCGCGAGCGAGCGATCCCCGATCCTCACAAGACGGGCCAGCGTGGCGCCCAGCGCCACCGGATCGCCCCCTTCGCACGCGCATGCCCTCACATCGCCGGCGACACGCGACAGGCTTTCAAGCCCGATCTGCTCCGCAATCGCGCCCAGGCTCTTGCTCAGCTTCGAAATCATCGCCCGATCCGCGATCAAGTCACACCTTTCGAGCGCCGAGAGCCGCTTTGCAACCGCCTCCATTGCCCGGCAGATCACATCCTGCGCACCGGATTTTCCCATTTCCAGAAAAAGCCTGTCCATCCTGCACCGATCCAGCCAGACGGAATCATTCGGCATCATGTAAGAAATATCGGCCACCCTCGAACCCTCCTTCATGCCCCACAGGAGGGAAAATGCCTGACAGTTCCTTAGAAAAGGTTGATCTCGACAGCTGATTTGGCTCGATATTTCCTCAATTTCTGTCTAATTACATCACACTCGCTCATGATTGGAAATCAAACGTCTCAGGAGAGATCATGCATCACGCACGCCCCCTGCCCTCCTATCTCATCAAGCGCTATCACGGCTGGAAAGCCACTGCCTACGAAGAAAACAAGGCATGGTTTCAGCGCCTTGCCAATGAGGGCCAGCGCCCGCGCGCGATGGTGATTTCCTGCTGCGACAGCCGGTTGCAGGTTTCTGCCCTGTTCGGCGCTGAGCAGGGGGAGTTCTTCATTCACCGCAATATCGCAAATCTGGTGCCCCCGCACAAGCCGGACGGCGAGCACCACGGCACCTCCGCCGCGATCGAATATGCGGTCTGCGTTCTCAAGGTGGCGCATCTGATCGTGATCGGCCATTCACAATGCGGCGGGGTCAAGGGATGTGCCGACATGTGTGAGAAGGCCGGAGAGGATGCCGGCGACGGGCACAGCTACCTCACCCGTTGGCTGGAGCTCCTGCGCCCGGCATGGGAAAGAGTGCGCGAAGCCGGCATCGAGGATGACGGAGAACGCCTTCTCAGGCTGGAAAAGGAGGGGATTCTCGTTTCGCTCGAAAACCTGATGACCTTCCCCTTCCTGCGTGAAGCGGTCGAGGCCGAAACCCTTCAGCTCCACGGCCTGTGGACGGATATCGGCGCCGGCGATCTCGAATATTTCGATGCCGAGAGCGGAGCGTTCGTCAAGGTCTGACGCCATGCGCGATGCGGGGGCTGCCTGCCCCCGCGCCCCCGGGAATATTTGCGGACCAGTGATGGACAGCCGCGGGGAAGATCACGCCACGGCGCGGGCCGGAGCTCAGCGGGCGCCCAGCACGCGATTGATGTAAAGCTCCGCGATCTGCACCGTGTTGAGCGCCGCGCCCTTGCGCAGGTTGTCGGAAACCACCCACAGGTTGAGCCCGTTCTCGATCGTGCTGTCCTGGCGGATGCGGCTCACATAGGTGGCGAAATCGCCCACGCACTCCACGGGGGTGATGTAGCCGCCGTCCTCGCGCTTGTCGATCACCATCAGCCCGGGGCTTTCGCGCAGGATCTCGCGCGCTTCGTCCTCGTCGAGGAATTCCTCGAATTCGATGTTGATCGCCTCGCTGTGGCCGACGAAAACCGGCACGCGCACGCAGGTGGCTGTGAGGCGGATCGAAGGATCCATGATCTTCTTCGTCTCGGCCACCATCTTCCATTCCTCCCGCGTTTCGCCGCTGTCGAGGAACTTGTCGATATGCGGGATCACGTTGAAGGCGATCTGCTTGGGGAAAACCTTGGGCGGCACCTCGGCCACCGGATTATAGACGGCCTTGGTCTGCTCCCAGAGTTCGTCCATCGCGTCCTTGCCGGCGCCGGAAACCGATTGGTAGGTGCTCACCACCACGCGCTTGATCGTGGCGCGGTCATGCAGCGGCTTCAGCGCCACCACCATCTGCGCGGTGGAGCAATTGGGGTTGGCGATGATCATGCGGTTGCGGAAGCCTTCGATCGCCTCCGGGTTCACCTCCGGCACGATCAGCGGGATCTCGGGATCGTAGCGATAGAGGGAGGAATTGTCGATCACGAGGCATCCGGCCTCGGCGGCGCGGGGAGCGTATTGCTCCGTGGCCTCAGAGCCGATCGCGAAGAGGGCGATATCCGTGCCTTCGAAATCGTAGGTGTCGAGATCCTTTGTCTTGAGGGTCTTGTCGCCATAGCTCACCTCGGTGCCGAGCGAACGGCGGCTTGCAAGCGCCACCACCTCATCGGCGGGGAACTGGCGCTCCTCAAGGATGTTCAGCATTTCGCGGCCCACGTTTCCCGTGGCTCCGACAACGGCAACCTTGTAGCCCATCTCAAGATTCCTTCTCTTTCGGCAAGGAGCCTCATAGCGCAAGCTTTCGCGGGGTAAAAGGCCCCCGCGCCATTTCTTTGGTTGACATTGCCCCGGCAAACCCCGATATGCCCTACATCCCGGGCGGCCGCCGCGTGAGCGGCCCTGCCAATGCGGCACCGGGGCGTGCGGGGCGCGCATCCAGGCCCCTTTCCCGAAAGTTCCCATTCACGCGGGGTGCTGACGGCCCGCAGGGGCCGGCAACCGCAAGCCGTGGCGCGAATGCTCCGGCACGCTTCATGCGGCCGCCCTTTCCGGCATGGCCCAATGATAATAATGAAAGGGTCATACGTGACCAAATTTGCAGATCTGGGCCTTTCGCCCAAAATCCTGAAATCCGTCGAGCAGGCGGGTTACGAAACCCCATCCCCCATTCAGGCGCAGGCGATCCCGCTGGCGCTCGCAGGCCACGATATCCTCGGCCTCGCCCAGACGGGCACCGGCAAGACAGCCGCCTTCGGCCTGCCGCTGATCGAAAATCTCCTGGCCTCGGGCAAGCGCCCGGCGCCGAAAACGGCGCGCGCGCTCATTCTGGCGCCCACCCGCGAACTGGTGAACCAGATCGCCGACAACCTTCGCCAGTATGTGAAGGGCACGCCGCTGAGGGTAACAACCGTCGTGGGCGGCGTTTCCATCAATCGCCAGATCAGGGAGCTTTCGCGCGGCACGGATATCCTCGTGGCCACGCCGGGGCGGCTCATCGATCTGATCGAGCGGCGCGCCGTCGATCTTGGCCAGAGCCGCTATCTGGTGCTGGACGAGGCCGATCAGATGCTTGATCTGGGCTTCATACATGCCCTGCGCCGCATCGCGCCGCTTCTGGGCACGCCCCGCCAGACGATGCTGTTTTCGGCCACCATGCCAAAGCAGATGAACGAGCTTTCCTCGGCCTATCTCACCAACCCAAAACGCATCCAGGTTTCCACGCCGGGCAAGGCCGCCGACAAGGTGCGCCAATCGCTCCATTTCTCCCCGCAGGGCGAAAAGACGGAGCTTCTGAAGGATTATCTCGACGCCGCCCCCGATGGCCTGGCGCTGGTATTTGCCCGCACCAAGCACGGGGCGGAGAAGCTGAAGAAGCATCTCGAGGCAAGCGGCTATGATGCCGTCTCGATCCACGGCAACAAATCCCAGGGCCAGCGCGAGCGCGCCATCCGCGCCTTCAAATCGGGCCAGGCCCGGGTGCTGGTGGCCACCGACGTTGCGGCGCGCGGGATCGACATCCCCGATGTCAGCCATGTCTACAATTACGATCTTCCCGAGGTGCCGGAAAACTACGTGCACCGCATCGGCCGCACCGCGCGCGCCGGCAAGGGGGGCGAGGCGATCGCCTTCGTCTCGGCCACCGAGATCGGCTACCTGCGCCAGATCCAGAAGCTGATGAAGCTCGATATCCCCGTGGCCGGCGGCGAACGCCCGGCCGAGGAAAAGCCCGCCCCGCGCGGGCAGGGCGGCGGGCGGCGCCGGGGCGGCGGCGGCAAGAGCGGCGGCTGGAAGGGCAGCCGCAACCGGCGGCGCTCGGCAGCCTGAACCGGCAAAGGCTTCTCACTGAGCCCAGAACGAGATGAAAGCAGGCGGAACCGCCGTAAAGCTCATGATCTCATGATCTTGTAATGAGGGCAGCACACGTCCCGAAGGCGGGCGCTGCCCGGCGGTGCCCGCCGGGCGGGAAAGAGCGATGGCACCATGCCTTCCACGATTCCACGCGTGAGTCATCTTGATCTAAAGCATGTCGCGTTTGATCGGTATCGAGAATGCCCAACGGGAGGGCATGCGGCCGCCCAGGTGGGCGCGAATGCGCCCGCCAAGGGGGCGGGCGGGCGCATGCCCGGGTTGCTGCGCACCACGGGCGGCGCAAATCCGAAATGGCGCGACGTGCTGTAAAGGCCTGGCTGTAGCCCTGCCGGGCCTATTGCGTTTCCCGGCAGCACCGTTCCCGTTCAGCGAAAAAGCATCACCGGCAGTTGACAGCCCTGCACCATGGCGGTGGTGGTGGAGCCTATGATCATGCTGCGGATGCGTGAATGGCCATAGGCCCCCATCACCAGAAGGCCCGTTTCCCGCGCCCTGGTCTGTTCGCAGATCACCTTTTCGGGCTGGCCGGAGACGATCTCGGCCTCCACTTCGAAGCCGGCTTCCCGCAGCATTGCCTCCGCCCCCTCGAGCATCTCGCGCAGATCCGGCGTTTCTTCACCGATGGTCAGCAAATGACATTTCAGCCCCCTGAAAACGGAGCCCCCGGCAATATGCTCCAGCGCCCGCACGGCCGACGGGCCGCCATCGAAGGCCAGCGTGAAGCGCTCGATCGGGCGGAAGGCCCGCGCCGCCACCAGAACCGGTCGCTCGCTCGCGCGCACCACGCGTTCTAGATTGCTGCCGAGATGGAGCTTCGCGAAATCCGCCGCCTCGCCCCGCTTGCCGATCACGATCAGATCCGCTTCGCGCTCCAGAAGCGCCAGTTCCTCCACCAGATCGCCGTGGCGCAGCACCGTCACCACCTTCTCGACACCATCGGCCTTCAGGCGTGCCGCGCCATCTTCGAGGATCGCCCGCCCCCGCTTGAGACTGAGCTTCGCCTGCTGCTCGTCAAGCTCCGCCAGCTCCTGCATGAGCTTCGTGCGTGCGCCAAGCCCGATGCTGCCGGAAAGATCGCCCCGCCGGGCTTCCCGCCGCCCGATCACATGCAGCAGCACCACCTCCGCGCCCATCCGCCGCGCCACCCAGGCCGCGTGATCGCAGACGCTCCCGGAATAGACCGAGCCATCCACCAGTGCGATGATCCTTGCCATGCGCTTTTCCTCCTAATGGCCGAACAGACGCTCGACGGCATCCGGTTTGTCGTGAATGGCGAGCTTGTCCACGATGGTTTCGCTGGCCTTGTTGAGCCCCACGATATCCACCTCCGCGCCCTCGCGGCGAAATTTCAGCACCGCCTTGTCCAACGCGCCGACGGCGGAAATATCCCAGATATGCGCATGGCTCACATCGATCACCACGCGATCGAGCGCCTCGTGAAAATCGAAGGATTTGAGGAAATCGGGCGCGGAGGCGAAGAAGAGCTGGCCGAACACATGATAGGTGCGCGCGCGGCCATCCTCGGATAGCTCGGAAGCGACGCGGAATATCTGCGCGATCTTGCCGGCAAAGAAAATGCCCGAAAGCAAAACGCCGGTGAGCACGCCGATCGCCAGATTGTGGGTGAAGACGGTAGCGGCCACCGTGGCCAGCATGACGATGCTGGAGCTTCGCGGATGGTGCCTGATCTCGCGGATCGACGACCAACTGAAGGTGCCGATCGAAACCATGATCATGATCGCCACCAGCGCCGGCATCGGGATCCGCGCCACCCAATCGCCGAGCCCCACGATCAGGATCAGCAGGAAAACCCCGGCGGCGAAGGTGGAAAGCCGCCCCCGCCCGCCCGATTTCACGTTGATCATGGATTGGCCGATCATGGCGCAGCCGGCCATGCCGCCGATGAAGCCGGTGGCGGTGTTGGCAATCCCCTGGCCCACGCATTCGCGGTTCTTGTCGCTGTCGGTATCGGTGAGATCATCGATGATCTGGGCCGTCATCAGGCTTTCCAGAAGCCCCACCGCCGCCACCGCCGCCGAAACCGGGAAGATGATCCTGAGCGTCTCCAGATCGAGCGGGATGTCGGGGAAGAGGAATACCGGCAGGGTATCGGGCAATTCGCCCATGTCGCCCACATTGCGCACATCGAAGCCAAACCAGATCGTCAGCCCCGTCAGCACGATGATGGTGACAAGGGGCGAGGGGATGGCGGTGGTGACATGAGGAAAAAGATAGATGATCGCGAGCCCGGCGGCGACCATGGCGTAGGTTTCCCATGTCACGCCGGTGAGTTCGGGCAGCTGGGCCATGAAGATCAGGATCGCGAGCGCATTGACGAAGCCCGTCATCACCGATTTCGAGACGAAACGCATCACGTTGCCGAGCCTGAGGAAGCCGGCGATCACCTGGAGGATGCCGGCAAGCACCGTGGCCGCGAGCAGATATTCAAGCCCGTGCGCCTTCACCAGCCCCCCCATCAGCACAGCCGTTGCGGCAGTGGCGGCCGAGATCATTGCCGGGCGTCCGCCGGTGATCGCCGTGATCACCGCGATCGAGAAGGAGGCATAGAGCCCCACCTTGGGATCCACCCCGGCGATGATGGAGAAGGATATCGCCTCGGGAATCAGCGCCAGCGCCACCACGAGCCCGGCCAGGAGATCGGCGCGCGGGCTGATCAGCCACTCGCGGCGCAGGGTGGTGATGAGATCGGTTTTCACGTTCGGCCTCCGGCAAATTCTTCAAGCCGCCCGCTATAGAGGCGAAAGGCCGGCTTGGCTAGGGCGTAGTCTCAGGCCGTGTTGTCGCGGCTGAACAGATAGAGAAGCGTGCCCGCCAGCAGGATGGCGCCGAAGAAGAGGAAAAGCGCCTGATAGGGCTCGGCGGGGTTGGCGGCATGTGCGGCGGCGGCTCCGTGCACGCGCCCGCTCAGCGCCTGCAGGATCCCAGCGCCACCAATGCCGAAGAGATTGAGAAGCGTCACCCCGCGCCCCGTCAGATGGGCGGGGATGAAGCTGCACCCATGCGCCATGATCACCGGAAAGCTCGATGCGAAGAGGCCGAGAAGCGCCAGCATTGCAACGGAAAACCACAGGCTCCCCGCCGGGTTGAACCACAGGGCGAAAAGGCAGGCGGCGCCCGAGAGATTGCCGAAGAACACCACCCATTTGCGGGTTCTGAAAAGCCTGTCGAGCGGGCCGTAAGCGAAATTTCCCGCCGCCATGGCAAGGCCCATGGCGAGGGTGGAGAGGCCGATGGTGGAGGCATCCGCGGCGAAGACATCATCGAGATAGGGGCCAATCCAGAGGCCGCGGATCCCGGCCGCCGCGGCGTAATTGACAAACATCATCGGAAAGATGAACCACAGCGCCGGCATGGCCAGCAGGCCGAGCACCGATCCCTTCGCTCCCGCCTCATGGGCCGGGCGTTCGGGATCCCTGACCAGCAGGAAGATCGCAAGCGCCACCGCCAGCGTGATGGCCGCGAGGGCAAAGAGAGAAGCCCGCCAACCGAAGGCCTCGCTCGCCCAGGCCATGGGCAGGGAGCTTGCGATATTGCCCAGAGAGCCGAGGCCGATGATCGCTCCGGCAAGAGTCGCGAAAGCCCGAGGCGGGAAGGTGCGCGCGAAAATGTAATAGGAGGCCATCAGCACCGGCGCGCAGCCGATCCCCATCAGCGCCATGGCGATCTGGATGTGCATGGCGCTGCCGGCAAGGGCGAACAGCCCAGCGCCGCCCCCGCCGCCCAGCGCCAGAAGCAAAGCTGCCGTGCGCCTCGGCCCGAAGCGATCAAGCGCCCAGCCCACGGGGATCTGCATCAGCGCAAATGCGAGAAACCACAGCCCCGAGGCGAATGAAAGCTGATCGGGGAGAGCCCCCAGATCCGCCTCGAGCGCCGGCGCCAGAACCGCGAGGAAGGCACGATAGAACTGGCTCAGCATGTAGGCCAGCACAAGCATGGCGATACCGGCCTTCATGGCGCGCCTTTCCCCCGGCCTGCCCGGCAATGCAACTCCTTGATGGGAAGGCTTTTCATGCTCCCGCTCCGAAGATTATCCTTGCCCCTCCCTGATAGGGGCGGCCGAGCGCCTTGGCCAGAGCAAACAGCAGGGCCGGGCGGGATCTGGCGCGTCCGGCCTCTCCATCCCGATCCAGCGTGGAAAGCCTCCTTGCCGGCTCGCCCCCGGCTTTCAGGCAGGGGAGTGATGGCATCGGTTATCACCAGCGACATCACATCCTCCATCGTGCCTCCCCCGATCTGCATATCCGGCATCAGCACGGATTTCGCCTGATGCGGCTGTTGGCCCCGGGCGTGACAAGATGCGTATCGGAAAGCCCGCCCGAGATCGGCACGATCCCGAGCGCGATCAGCGCAAGCGCTGCTTGCCGGAAGAAGAAGGCGGGAAAGCTTTCGAGACCGAAGCCTCTGTGCATCCACCAGACGGCCCAGGGTCAGGCCCGCAGCGCGGGCAGGCCCACGCCGGTGGCTTCGAAGCCGCCATCCGCGGCCAGCACCTGGCCGGTGATGTAGGAAGCGCGGGGCGAGCAGAGGAAGAGGATCGCTTCCGCGATCTCTTCTTCGCTGCCGTAGCGATTGAGCGGCAGCGCGTCGTGATAGGCGGCGCGGATCTCGGGGGTGTGCACGGCGAGCGCGAGCTTTGTGTTTACCGGCCCCGGGGCCACGCAATTGGCCCGGATGCCGTATTCGCCAAGCTCGACGGCCTGCTGTTTGGTAAGCTGGATTACCGCCGCCTTCGAGGTGCCATAGGCCACGCGCAGCGTGCTGGCGCGCAGGCCGGAAATCGAGGCGATGTTCACGATCGCGCCCCGGCTTTCCCTGAGCGCCGGAATCGCCGCCTGCGAGCAAAGGAATACGCCATCGAGATTGGTTTCCATGACGCGGCGCCACATGGCGAAATCGCATACCTCGATCGGCCCGAACTCGGCCACGCCGGCATTGTTCACCAGCGCATCGAGGCGAGAGTAATGCGCCAGCGCCTCGGCCATCATCCGAGCCACCTGATCGGGCCTTGAAACATCCGCGATGATCGGCAATGCGCCCTCAAGCCCCTCGGCGGCGCGCATCAGCTCATCGCCATCGCGGTCCGCCATGGCCACATGCCAGCCCTCGCGCAGGAAGCCGCGCGCCGTGGCCAGCCCGATGCCGCGCGCAGCCCCCGTCACCAGAGCCACGGGGGCGCTCATGCCATCTGCTCCGCATTCGGATTGTAGCCGCTGGCGCTTTCCAGAAGATGGCGCGTGTAGGGGTGGCCGGCACGCATGGCGCGCATGTCCTCCACGCTCAGCATCTCCACGATCTCGCCATTCTGCATCACCGCCGTGGCCTCGCACATATGCGCGATCACCGCGAGATCATGGCTGACCATGAGATAGGTCAGCCCGTGCTCCTCGCGCAGATCGGTGAGGAGATTGAGCACCTCGGCCTGCACGCTTACGTCGAGCGCCGAGGTGGGCTCGTCGAGCAGCAGCACGGAAGGCTCGGGCGCCAGCGCGCGCGCGATCGCCACCCGCTGGCGCTGGCCGCCCGAAAGCTGGTGGGGATAGCGGAAGCGGTAGCCCGGCCCGAGGCCGACATCGGCGAGAAGCGCGTTCACCCGCCTGTCGATATCGGAAAACCCGTGCAGCTTCAGCACCTCGGAGAGCACCTGATCCACCGAGTGGCGCGGGTGCAGGCTGGCGTAGGGATCCTGAAACACCATCTGCACCTCCTTGTAGAAGGCGCGATCGCGCTTCGCCCCGAGCCTTCGCTCCCCCACCACCATCTCGCCCGACCAGTTGGGCGCAAGCCCCATCAGCGCGCGCAGGATGGTGGATTTGCCCGAGCCCGATTCCCCCACCAGCCCGAAGCTCGCGCCCGAGGGCACTTCGAATGTGGCATGTTTCACCGCATCGACGCGACCTTCGCCCTCGCCGAACCACACGCAGAGATCCCTGAATGCAAGCCTGCTCATTGGCGTCCGCTCACGCTTGGGGCGTCCAGCCAGGCCGGATCGCGTTTCAGAACTTCAAGATGACGGCGCGGCTCGTCAAGCCGCGGCAGCGAGCCCAGAAGCCCGCGCGTGTAGGGATGGCGCGCCTCATGCAGGCGATCGGCATCGCAGACCTCGACGATCTTTCCGGCATACATGATCAGCACCCGATCGCAGAAGCTCGCCACCAGATTGAGATCGTGGCTGATGAAGATCAGCCCCATGCCGCGCTCGCGCACCAGGCGATCCATGATCGAGAGCACCTGAGTCTGCACGCTCACGTCAAGCGCCGAGGTGGGCTCGTCGGCAATCAGGATATCGGGCTCGGTGACCATCATCATGGCAATCATGATGCGCTGGCCCATCCCGCCCGACATCTCGTGCGGATAGGCGCGCATCACCCGCTCGGGATCGCGGATCGAGACGGCTTCGAGCATCTCGATCGCCTTTTCATATGCTGCCCGCTTGCCGGCGCCGGTGTGAAAGCGGTAGATCTCCATGATCTGATCGCCGATGCGCATCACCGGATTGAGCGAGAATTTCGGATCCTGCATCACCATGGAAATGCGCTGTCCGCGGATCTTCTGCATCTCGCGTTCGGAAAGCTTCAGAAGATCGGTGCCTCCGAGCGCCAGTTTCCCGGCCTCCACCCTTCCGGGCGGGCGGATGAGGCGCAGGATGGCGCGGCCCGTCATCGATTTGCCGGAGCCCGATTCCCCCACGATCCCGAGGCGCTCGCGCCCGAGCGTGAAGGAAACGCCGCGCACCGCCTGAAAGTCCCCCTGCCGGGTGGGGAAGGTGACGGTGAGATCTTCGATATCGAGAAGAGGTTTTTCAGACATCACCCGGCATCCTTCGGATCGAGCACATCGCGCAGGCCGTCGCCCAGGAGATTGAAGGCAAGCGACACGATGAAGATGGCAAGCCCCGGCATGGTGGCCACCCACCAGTGATCCAGGATGAAACGCCGCCCTTCGGCCACCATGGCGCCCCACTCGGGGCTCGGGGGCTGGGCGCCAAGGCCGAGGAAGCCGAGGCCGGCGGCGGTGAGGATCACGCCCGCCATGTCAAGCGTGACGCGCACGATCAGCGAGCTGATGCACAGCGGCCAGATATGCCTGGTGATGATGCGCATCGGCCCCGCGCCCTGAAGGCGGATCGCGGCGATGTAATCGGAATTGCGGATGGTGAGGGTTTCGGCCCGCGCCAGGCGCGCATAGGGCGGCCAGGCGGTGATCGAGATCGCGAGCACCGCATTTTCGATGCCCGCGCCCAGCGCCGCCACGAAGGCAAGCGCCAGCACGAGGCGGGGGAAGGCGAGGAAGATGTCGGTGAGGCGCATCAGAACCGCATCCACGATGCCGCCCGCATAGCCCGCCACGGTGCCGACCAGCAGCCCCACGACCGGCGCGATCAGCGCCACCAGCGTGACGATATAGAGCGTGATGCGCGAGCCGTAGATGATGCGCGAGAGGATGTCGCGCCCGAGGCTGTCGGTACCAAGGAGGTGGCCTTCGCTCAAGGGCGGCTTGAGCCTGCCCGCAAGATCCTGGGCCAGCGGATCATGGGGCGCGAGCCAGGGCGCGAAGGCCGCGATCAGCACCAGCAGGATCAGGATGATCAGGCCCAGCATGGCCATCGTGTTGGAGCGGAATTTGAGCCAGCCGGAATAAAGCGCCACGCAGCGCGCATGGAAGCGCGAGGTCGGCGTATCGGTGAGGAGCCAGCCGCGAAAGCCGAGGCGGGGATCGTCGAGGCGGGGATCGTCGAGGCTGTCTGACATCATTTCGCCCTCGGATCGAAGATCTGGTAGAGGAGATCGGAGAAGATATTGAGCAGAACGAAGATCAGCCCCACCACGACCGTGCCGCCAAGAACGGCGTTCATGTCGGCCGACAAGAGGGCGGTGGTGATATAGGAGCCGAGCCCTGGCCAGGCGAATATGGTTTCGGTCAGCACCGCGCCTTCAAGAAGGTTGGCGTAGGAAAGGGCGATCACGGTGATGAGCTGCACGCGGATATTGCCGAAGGCGTGTTTCCAGATCACGCGGCGCTCGGGCAGGCCCTTCACGCGCGCGGTGGTGACATATTCCGCCGAAAGCTGCTCGAGCATGAAGCTGCGGGTCATGCGGCTGATGTAGGCCATGGAGTAGTAGCCCAGAATGGACGCGGGCAGGATGATGTGGCTGAAGGCGTTTTTGAACACGTCCCAGTTGCCGGCAAGGAGGCTGTCCACCAGGATCATGCCGGTGCGCTCGGGCACCATGCCCTCCCAGATGATATCGAGGCGCCCCGGCCCGCCGACCCAGTTGAGTATGCCATAGAAGATCAGAAGGCCCATGAGGCCGAGCCAGAAGATGGGCATGGAATAGCCGATCAGCGCCACCACACGGGCGATCTGATCGATCCAGGAGCCGCGATTTACCGCCGCCATGACGCCAAGCGGCACGCCGATCACAACGCCGATCAGAACTCCGAGCGTGGCCAGTTCGAAGGTGGCGGGAAAGACGCGCCGGATATCCTCGGCCACGGGGCGGGCATTGAGGAGCGACATGCCGAAATCCCCGTGCAGCACATCCCATATGTAATAGCCGAACTGCACGAGAAGGGGCTTGTCGAGCCCCATGTCGCGATAGACCTGCTCATAAACTTCATTGGTGGCCCGCTCGCCCACCACCGCCAGCACCGGATCCACCGGCATCACCCGCCCGATGATGAAGGTGATGAACATCAGCCCCAGCATGGTGATGACCACCGAGCCGAGGGTGCGGGCGATTTTCCAGAGGGTTCGCTGGAAGCGGGGCAGCCTGCGCCGCCCCGCTCCCCTGTTTTCGGCCAATGCCATCTACTTCGTCACCGGCCAGTAGGAAACGGCGGTGATGGCGCCGCCGAGATTGAGGTTCTTCACGTTGTCGCGCCGCCCCGTCTGCTCGATCCTCTGGAACATGATCCCGAAGGGCGATTTCTGGCGGAACTCGGCCTGGATATCGCGATACATCTGCGCGCGCACATCGCGATCCTTCTCGATCACCGCGGCTTCCACCTTGGGGGTGAGGCCATCGGTATCCCAGGCATTGCGCCAGGCGAGAAGGCCGGTGAGCTTGGCTTCATCGCGGTTGTCGGGGTTGTAGGCGAAGGTGCCGGCGTTGGTGTGGGGATCGGGGTAATCCGGCCCCCAGGCACCGATATACATGTCGAGATCACGCGCGCGATACCGCCCGAGGATCTGCTTGCCGGTGCCCACGGTGAGCTTCAGCGTGATGCCGGCCTGGGCGAAGGTGTTTTGCAGCGATTGCGCGATTTCGAGCCGCTCCTGCGCCTCGCGCACCCCGGCCTCGATCTCGAACGGGCCAACACCGGCCTGCTTCAGAAGCTCCTTCGCCTTCTCGATGTTGAGGCTGAAGGGATTTTCATCCACCGCGCCAAGATAGGTCTGGGGCAGGAAATTCTGGTGGATCACATACTGGCCCTTGAGGAAGCTGTCCTGCATGCCCTGGTAATCGATCAGATACTTGATCGCCTGGCGCACCTCGGGCTTCGAAAGGATCGGGTGCTTCTGGTTGACGGCAATATACATGATCCGCCCGCGCAGCTCGCTGTCGATCGCAACGCCCGGCACATCCTGAAGGCCCTGCACATCCTGCGGGTTGAGATCGCGGGCCACATCGATATCGCCGCGCTCCAGAAGCAGGCGCTGGGTGGCGCTTTCGGGCACATGGCGCACGATCACCCTTTCCATGGCGGGCTTCGGGCCCCACCACTCGGGATTGACCACGAGGCTCACGGATTCATTGGGCTTCCAGGCCACCAGCTTGTAGGGGCCGGAGCCGGCGCTGTTGGTCTTGAGCCAGGCATTGCCCATGTCGCCGTCCACCTCATGCTTCATCACCTCTTCCTTGTCGAGGATGCCGCCGATGGTGGCGGTGAGGCAGTTCAGCACGAAGGAGGTGGCATATTGCTTGTCGGTGGTGATGCTGACCTTGTTGTCATCCACGACCCTGATCATCTCCTCCACGTTCTCCGGCGTGAAGCCGAATTGCGTGAGGATGAAGCTCGGGGTCTTGTTGAGCTTCACCGCCCGCTGAAGCGACCATGCCACATCCTCGGCGCGGATCGGATTGCCGGAGGCAAACTTGCGCCCCTGCGCAATGGTGAAGGTGATGGTCCTGCCATCATCGGAGACTTCCCAGCTTTCGGCGATATCCGGGCCATATCCGGCATCCAGATTCATCGGATCGAAATTGACGAGCTTGGAGTAGATGTTGCGGCTCACGTCCGAGCCGGCGAATTCGAAGCTCTCGGCGGGATCGAGGGTCGTGATATCGTCGATCCGGTTGGCGATCACCAGCACGTTGGGCGGGGTTTCGGCCACGCCGGGCACCGGGGCGAATCCCACCGCGAGCGCCATCACGGCCGCGGTTGTTATCTTTTTCATCAAACTCATGATTTTTCTCCTCTCTGTTGGTTATTATTTGACCACTTATACAATTATTATGCTTCTCCCCAAGTCTTTTCGAGCACGCGCAGCCAATTGCCGTGGCAGAGCTTTTCCATCAGGGCATCATCGTAGCCATGATCGCGCATGGCCCGGCAGAGGGCCGGCAGGCCGGCAACATCGCCGATGGCCCCGGGGATCATCGCGCCATCGAAATCGGATCCGAAGCCGACCCGCCCCTCCCCGAGCCGCTCGATCAGGTAATCGAGGTGACGCAGCATCACATCGAGCGGCACATCAGTGCGCATCTGGCCATCGGGGCGCAGGAAGGCGGCGGCGAAATTGAGGCCCACCATGCCATCGCTCTCGGCGATCGCATCAAGCTGCCAGTCGGTGAGGTTGCGCGCATGGGGACAGATGGCATGGGCGTTGGAATGGGTGGCCACGAGCGGGGCGTCGCTGATGGCGGCAACATCGCGAAAGCCCGCTGCATTGATATGCGAAAGGTCGATCATCACGCCGAGTGCGTTGCAGCGGCGGATCAGGCGCTTGCCGGCCTCCGTCAGCCCCGGGCCGGTATCGGGCGAGGCGGGGAAAGCGAAGGGGACGCCATGGCCGAAGATCGTCGGCCGGCTCCAGACAGGCCCGAGCGAGCGCAGCCCGGCCGCATGCAGTACCTCGAGCGTATCGAGATCGGCATCGATCGCCTCGGCCCCCTCCATATGCATGATCGCCGCCAATTCCCCGCCGGCAAGGCAGGCACGAAGATCACCGGTGCCCCTGCAGATTTTCAATGCTCCCTGCCTCTCGAGATGCCGGAGGATGGCGATTTCCTCGCATATCACACGCATCGCCGCTTCCCGCTCCAGCATCGGAGGCAGCGGCAATTCATAGCGCGGCCTGCTCATCGCCTGCATCACGGCTTCCTCATCTTCTCCGGGCGATGGCGCATAAAGCGCAAAGAACCCGCCGCCAAACCCTCCCGCGCGTGCACGCGGCAGATCGATATGGCCGCCACGCCCTTCGATGAAGCCACGCGCCGCCGCCTTGCCGCCGTCATTCCACAGCCGCAGCAGCACATCATTATGTCCATCAAGGATTGCAGGCTCCCGATCCTGGCGCATGTTCCCTTCCTCCCGGCAGCGGATCCCGGCCGACCCTCCCGGATCAGCATGCCCGCGATACCCGTAATTGGCCAGAGCCAAATTCCGCCGCCTGCGGCCAATCCCCCCTTCCTTGCCCATCGTTTTTTCATATAATGGCGACAATGAAAAATTCGGGCAGGTGTTCCAGTGCGTTTCATGATCCCTTCGCTTGCAGCTCTGGCAATGATGACCTGCATGGTCACGGGCGTGCTGGCCGCGCCGGAAATCTCGCCCCGGCCGGCGGCAAGATCCGCCATGCCCCCCGGCATGGCAGGATCAGGGGGTAGCATCGTGGAAATCAGGGCAAAGAGGAGCAATCTGGCCTTTGACAAATGGATCACGGACTTTCGCCGCCGTGCACTTTCCCAAGGGATCAGCCCCGCCGTTTTCGATCGCGCCTTTCGCGACGTGCAATACAATACCGACGTGATCGGAAAGGATCGCAACCAATCGGAATTCACGAAACAGATCTGGGAATATCTGGACAGCGCCGTATCGAAAAGCCGCATCAGGAACGGACGTGACGCTCTCAGGAAGCACCAGGGCCTTCTGGAGCGCATCGAACGGCGCTATAGCGTGGACAAGGAAATCGTGACGGCGATCTGGGGCCTTGAAAGCGCCTACGGCACCTACCGCGGCGATATTCCGGTCATCGAGGCCCTGGCGACTCTCGCCTTCGATGGCCGGCGCGGGCGCTTCTTCGAAGGCCAGCTCATCGCCGCCCTGAAGATCCTGCAGGCCGGTGACGTGACTCCCGCGCGCATGAAGGGCTCCTGGGCAGGCGCCATGGGCCACACCCAGTTCATCCCCACGAGCTACCTTGCCTTCGCCGTCGATTTCACCGGCGACGGCAAGCGCGATATCTGGTCCGACGATCCGGCCGATGCCCTCGCTTCCGCAGCCGCCTACCTCGCCCGCCACGGCTGGAAGAAGGGTCAGCCCTGGGGGCTTGAAGTCCGCCTTCCCGAGGGCTTCGATTACAGCCTTTCCGGCAGCCGCATCAAGAAGCCGGTCTCGGAATGGGTGGCGCTTGGCGTGCGCGATGCCGAGGGGCGGAAAATCCCCGAACACGGCCGCGCCTCGATCCTCCTGCCGGCGGGCGCGCAGGGTGCGGCTTTCATGATCTTCGACAATTTTCACGTGATCGAACGCTACAATGCGGCGGATGCCTATGTGATCGCCGTCGGCCATCTGGCCGACCGCATCCGCGGCGGCCCCGCGATCCGCCACGAATGGCCGCGGGGAGACAGACCGCTGCGCCTTGCCGAAAAGAAGGAAATGCAGCGCCTCCTCACCGCCGCCGGATTCGATACCGCCGGCGTGGACGGCATCATAGGCCCGAAGACGATCGCCGCCATCCGCGCCTTTCAGGCCACCATAGGCATGGTGCCCGATGGCTATGCGAGCTATACTATCCTGAAGCGTCTGCGCGCCCGCTGAGCCCCTTCCTTCATCTTGGGCGAAATACTCCGGGGTGAATTGCCCGCACGGGCAAGAGGGGCGGCGCCCCTTCAACTCAGCCCCGCCCCCGCACGCCCAGCTTCAGCATGAGATAGCGGTTGTATTTCTCGAAGGCTTCCGCCGTTCGCGTCCGCTGATTGAGACGCTGATCGAGCCTGGTGCGCTTGCGCTCGCTCAGCAGCAGCCGAACCGCACGATGCAACGCCCAGCGCAGCTTCGGGCGGCTGCGGGCGAGTTCCTCATCCACCCGCCCGATCCCGTAGCCAAGAACATTGAAGAACCCCTGCTCCAGTTCCACCGAAGGCGCCACGGCTGCGGTGATGTCTTCCTCATGCAGAATATCCAGCGGCATCGCCTCCAGCGTTGCAAGGAACCGGCGGACATGATGCCCGCCACCCACCGTGGCCTTTGTTCCGCCCGCCGAAAAGGCATCCGAGCGGAAGCAATCGGCGATGATGATCTCCCCCCCTTCTTTCAGCAATGCGGAGGATTTCTCCAGCGCAATGGAAACCGGAATATACTGAAAGCTCTCGGAAAACAGGCAGATATCAAAACCGCCCTCCCCTTCGAAATCCTCGAAGCGGCATTCATGCACGCAGGCCCCGGGCGCGTTCTCGCGGCAGCGGGAGGCGAGGAATGCACTCGGCACCACGATTTCCACCTCATGGCCGAGCGCCAGCAGCTTCTTTGCCGTCTCCCCCGCGCCGCCGCCGATATCGAGGATACGCAGACGCCCCTCAGGGAGAAGGCGAAACAGCTTCTCCGTATAGGCATCCTGGGCGCGGCGCAGGTTGGCGGCCGTCACCTCAAGGCCGTCCCACAGGCCGTAATGGAGATTTTCGGCACCCGTCAGCCACTTGATGAAGGCAAGCCCCACATCGAGCCCGACAGCACGGGTATCCGGTTTTCTCGTCATGCTCTCACCTCCTCGAACGCTGCGGAGGCCTTAGCAACATGGCACGGGAAATTAAAGATGCGAAAGATGCGGGGCGAATTCCTCGAACACGGCCCGGTAGACATCCCGCTTGAAGGGCACGATCCGCCCGATCAGCTCATCGGGGGCCATCCAGCGCCAGGCGGAGAACTCGGGATGGGCGGTGCGGATGTCGATTGCGCCATCATCGCCGAGAAAGCGCATGAGATACCACATCTGCCGCTGGCCGCGGTAGCGCCCCTTCCAGATGCGCGCCACGAGATCGGGCGGCAGATCATAGGTGAGCCAATCGCGGGAACTGGCCTCGATGCGCACGAGATCGGGGCTCACCCCGGTTTCCTCTTCAAGCTCGCGCAGCGCGGCCGCCTCCGGCGCCTCGCCCTCGTCGATCCCGCCCTGGGGCATCTGCCAGGCATCGCCCGGGTTGTCGAGCCGCTGGCCGGCGAAAACCAGCCCCCGCGGATTGGCAAGCACGATCCCCACGTTGCGCCGATAGGGAAGGCGTGAAAGATCCGGCTTTTCCATCATCCTTCCGTTTCCCGCCTTGCCGGGACAGCGGGGCGCCCGGTGAGGCGGCCCGTCCCCTCCGTCATTCCTGCGGCCGCAGAACCTTGAGGCCATGCAGAAGATCGATTGCATAGGAAAGCTGGAAATCCTCCTCGCGCAGCCTGGCGGCAGCCTCCGCGGCAGCGGCCTCTTCTTCCAGCTGGCGGCGCTCTTCCTCGCTCATGGAATCATTTTCCAGCACGCCGCGGAGATCCGCCTCGCTGCGCAGCTTCGGCCTCTTCTGCTGATCCTCGTTCTCGGCCCTGTCCTCCGGTTTGCGCGGCGGCTGCGGCACGACGATATCGGGGATCACGCCGAGCGCCTGGATCGAGCGGCCCGAAGGGGTGTAGTAGCGTGCGGTGGTGAGGCGCATCGCCCCCCCGTTCTTCAGCGGCATCACCGTCTGCACGGAGCCCTTGCCAAAGCTCTTCGTGCCCACGACCACCGCGCGGCGATGATCCTTGAGCGCCCCGGCCACGATCTCGGACGCCGAGGCGGAACCGCCATTGATGATGACGACGATCGGCTTGCCCTGGGCAAGATCGCCCGGCGTGGCATTCCAGCGATCGCCATCCTCCGGGTTGCGCCCGCGGGTGGAAACGATCTCGCCCCTGTCGAGGAAGGCATCGGCCACCTTGATCGCCTGATTGAGCAGGCCGCCCGGGTTGTTGCGCAGATCGATCACGAAGCCTTCCACATTCTCTATCCCGCCCAGTTCCTCGATGGATTTGCGGATGCCCTCCTGGAGGTTGGGATATGTCTGATCGTTGAAAGTGGTAATCCTGAGCACCACCGTCTTGCCCTCGGTGCGGGCCTTGACGGCGGTGAGCTTGATGATGTCACGAATGATCGTCACATCGAAGGGTTCTTCCTCGCCCTCGCGCACAACGGTGATGACGATCTCCGAGCCCACCGGCCCGCGCATCATCTCCACCGCCTTGTCGAGCGTCAGGCCGAGCAGGCTTTCGCCGTCCACATGGGTGATGAAATCACCGGCCTGAATGCCCGCTTCTGCCGCCGGCGTGCCATCGATCGGCGAAACCACCTTGACGAAGCCATCCTCCATCGTGACCTCGATCCCGAGCCCGCCGAACTGGCCGCGGGTCTGAACCTGCATGTCATCGAAATCCTTGGGAGAAACGTAGCTCGAATGGGGATCAAGCGAGGTGAGCATGCCGTTGATTGCCGATTCGATCAGCTTTTCCTCGTCCACCGGCTCCACGTAATTGGCCCGGATACGCTCGAATATGTCGCCAAACAGATCGAGCTGCTCGTAGATATTCGTGGTGCGCTCGGCTTCCTGTGCGATCAGGGGCGCCGCGATCTGGGTCGTCATGATCGCGCCGGCCAGCGTGCCGCCGATTATCGCCATAAGGGATTTCTTCATTGCGTCCGTTCCTTGTCCAATACGAACCACTCTTCGGGGTTCACGGGCTCCCTGCCCTTTCTCAATTCAAGATAGAGCGTCTGTGAACGCTCCTGTGCGGAAGTGCCGGCCTCCGCCTGCCCCTGCCGGGCAACCGTATCCGCGCGCCCCGGCCCCATCAGCCCGAGCGGCGCACCGGCTTCCACGACCTGGCCTGTTTCTCCGAATACCTGATTAAGCCCTGCGAGCACCAGAAGATAGCCCCCCGAAGGCTCAAGGATGATTACATTTCCGTAATCAAGAAGCGGACCGCGGTAGCGGATCGTTGCGGCGGCAGGCGAGGTTACGAGAGCATTCTCCCGCGTCGCGACCACAAGCCCCGGGCGGCGGATGCCGGCGGCATCGGCCTCGTTGTAGCCACGCAGCAGCGTGCCGGCAACCGGGAGAGGAAGCTGGCCGCGCAGGGATTCGAAATCCACCGGCTCCGACACTGCGACGAGCGGCCCCTGGCTCTGCAAAAGGCCTTGCGCAAAGGCGGTGAGGGTCTGGCTGCTTTCGATCAGGAGCGCCGTTTTCACCGGGTCATCGGCGAAGCGGCGCGGCAGATCGCGCCGTTGCGATACGGCGCGCGAAAGCGCGATGCGCGCCTCATGGACTTCCTGCAGGCCTTGCCGAAGCTTCTCCGCCGAGCTTTCCTGAACGGCTTTCAGAAGGCGCAGTTCATCAAGCTCGGCCTTCAGCGCGCCAGCCCTCTGCCGAAGCGCCGGGGTCAGTTCGGCAAGGAGCATCCCGGCGCGCGCCGTCGCAACAGCCCCCTCGGGATGCAGCAGCAGGGCGGGGCGGGGTGTGGCCTCTATCTGCTGGAGCGCCGCCAGAAGGGCCGAGAGATCTTCGGAGCGGGCTTCCAGTTTCATGCGGATCGCAGCTTCCCGGATGGCGGCGCGGCGCAGGCCCTCGCGCATGGCCTGAAGGCCATCCTCATAGGCGCGTATGGTGCGGGTTAGGACCTTGATCCTGTCGCGCGCGCGCTCTGCCTCTGCGAGATCCGCAGCCGCTTCCTCGAGCTTGCGGGCCGCCGCCTGCGCCGCGCGCGCGATCTCCTCGCCGCCGCCCGCCGCCAAGGCAGAGCGCAGCGGTGCCGCGGCGGCAACGACAAGAGCCAGCGCACAAAGCGCCCCCCGTGCCGCCCGGCCCGTTCTCATTCGATCAGGCTCCTGCCTGTCATTTCGGGGGGCGCTTCGAGCCCCATGAGATCAAGAAGGGTCGGCGCCAGATCGCTGAGCCGCCCCTCGCGCAGCCGTGCCCCCGCAGGCCCGCCGACAAGGATCACCGGCACCGGATTGGTGGTGTGGGAGGTGTGGGGCCCGCCGGTGACGGGATCGAGCATCATCTCGCAATTGCCGTGATCGGCCGTCACGATCATCACGCCCCCGGCCTCTTCAAGCGCTTCGAGCGCGCGGCCAAGCCCGTGATCCACCGCCTCCACCGCCTTGATCGCCGCGGGCAGATCGCCGGTATGGCCGACCATATCGGGATTTGCGTAATTCACCACGATCAGATCATAGCCCTTGCCGATCGCCTCCACCAGATGATCGGTGACCTCGGGCGCCGACATTTCGGGCTGCAGATCGTAGGTCGCCACCTTGGGGCTTGGCGCCATGTAGCGATCCTCGCCTCTTTCGGGCTCTTCCCTGCCGCCGTTGAGGAAGAAGGTCACATGCGGGTATTTTTCCGTCTCGGCGAGGCGGAACTGGCGCAATCCGTGCTTCGCCACCCAGGCGCCGAGCGTGTTTTCAAGATTGCGCTTGGGGAAGACCGTGCGCATGTATTCGTTGTGCCGGTCGGAATATTCGACCATGCCGAGAAGCGCCGAAAGCTTCGGCCCTCTGCTCACATCGAAGCAATCGAAGCCGGGCTCGCCGATGGCACGCAGGATCTCTCGGGCGCGGTCGGAGCGGAAATTGAGCATGAAGAAGCCGTCCCCATCGCGCATGCCGGGGTAATCCCCGATTACCGTGGGCGTGATGAATTCATCCGTTTCGCTGCGCTCATGGGCGGCTTCAACGGCAGAGAGCGGATCCTCCGCCTTCGGCCCTTCCCCCTTCACGATCGCCCGCCACGCCTTCTCGACCCGCTCCCAGCGGTTATCGCGATCCATGGCGAAATAGCGGCCGATGACAGTGGCCACCCGCGCGCCCTCGGGGAGGCGATCGAGAAGTTCGCGCATGAAATGGGCGGCGGATTTGGGCGCCACGTCGCGCCCGTCCGTGATCGCATGGATCCAGACGGGCACCCCGGCTTCGCTGACAGCCCCTGCCGCGGCGATGATGTGATCGAGATGGCCGTGCACGCCGCCGTCGGAAACCACGCCGAAGAGATGCGCGGCCCCGCCCGCGGCCTTCACGGCGGAGATGAAATCACGAAGGGCCTCGTTGCGAAAGAAGGAGCCATCCTCGATCGCGAGATCGATCATGCCCAGATCCATCGGCACGATGCGCCCGGCGCCGATATTCATGTGGCCGACTTCCGAATTGCCCATCTGCCCGCGCGGCAGCCCCACATCGCGCCCATGGGTGACAAGCGTCGCATTCGGGCAGCCGGCCATGAGGCGATCGAAATGCGGGGTGTTCGCAAGCGCGGGCGCGTTCGCCTCGGTATCGGCCCGCAGGCCCCAGCCATCGAGAATGCACAGAACGACAGGTTTGCGGTTTGTCATCGGATGCCCTTTTGCGGATCGCGCAGCCCGTATCTATGCCCCTGCCCGCAAAAGGGCAAGCAGACGCCCTCAGGCGCGGTGATAGGGCGCGCCCGCCAGAATGGAGGAAGCGCGATAGAGCTGTTCGCTCAGCATCACCCGCGCCAGCATGTGCGGCCAGACCATACTCCCGAACGAGAGCCTGAAATCGGCCCTGTCACACAATTCGGGCAGGAGCCCGTCGGCACCACCGATGAGAAAGGCGAGATCGCCGCGCCCCTCGTCGCGCCAGCCGGCGATGCGCCCGGCAAAATCGGGCGAGGAGAGCATCTTGCCGCGTTCGTCCAATGCGCAGATCACGGCTCCCCTGGGGATCACCCGCCCAAGGAGCTCCGCTTCCTCGCGCATTCCGCCCCCCTTGCGCACCTCCACCTCATGCACCACCACCGGCCCGAGGCCGAGCGCGCGCCCGCTGCGTTCGAAACGGTGAAGGTAATCCTCGATCAATTCCCGCTCCGGGCCGCCCCTGAGGCGCCCCACGGCGCAGATGTGCAGCCGCATCCTTCAGGCGGAGGCGCCAGGCGCGCCCGATTGCCACATCTTTTCGAGCTGATAGAAATCCCGCACTTCCGGGCGGAAAACATGCACGATCACATCGCCCGCATCGATCAGCACCCAATCACCCTGATCCTGCCCCTCCACCTTGCAGCGGTAGCCGAGAAGCTCCTTCAGGCGATCCACGAGCTTTTCCGATATGGCGGAAACCTGGCGCGTGGAGCGGCCCGAACAGATCACCATGTAATCGGCGATCTCCGATTTTCCGTGCAGATCGATGGTGACGGCATCTTCCGCCTTGTCACTTTCCAGGGATTTCAGAATGCGCTTCAGCAGCTTCTCGCTGGAAACATCCACTGGCGCGCCCGCTCCGGCAACGTCAGGCATGGCCTCTCGTGCGGCCATATCGGCTGAGTGAGACAGGGTTTTCCCTCCTTCATTGCACACCGGAAAATCACCCCGGTGCAGGCCTGAAGCGAAGATAGCATCGGCTCGCGGAAATCTCAATCAGGCAGGCGGACATCAAAATGACATTTCCTTCAGCACATCCCGGGTTCATCCATGCCCCGCTTGGTTCAGCCACGGGAGCGGGGATCATCACCCGCCCATTCCCTTCCCCCCATGATCCTGTCTCTGATCCGCCGATACCAGCGATACAGGCATACCGGATGTTTCACTCCCCTGCGAGGCATACCCTTGATCCCGGGATCATGAGCGAGCGCGGCGCGGGCAGGCATGGCCGCCCAGCGCCACAGAATAACGATCCGTTTGCCTTGCTCATGCGTGAAGCAGGTAGTAAATCGCTTGCATGATTCCTGTTTTCGACATGGATGACCGCGTGCGCCTGCCCTGGCGGTTCTTTGGCGCATCCCTCACGGTGCTGGCCCGCCCGTGAGGCGCGGCCCCCTGAATCCATCCGCACAGCCTGACAATTACGGGAGAGGACCAATGACCGCCCCGAAAACGCTCTATGACAAGATCTGGGATGCCCACCTCATCGAGGAATCCGAAGATGGCACCAGCCTGATCTACATCGATCGCCACCTCGTGCATGAGGTCACCAGCCCGCAGGCCTTCGAGGGGCTGCGCATGGCCGGGCGCAAGGTGCGCGCGCCCGACAAGACCATCGCCGTGCCCGATCATAACGTGCCCACCACGCCCGATCGCGAGAAGGGCATCGAAAACGAGGAAAGCCGCATCCAGGTGGAGGCGCTGGACAGGAACGCGCGCGAATTCGGCATCCACTACTATCCGGTCAATGACATCCGCCAAGGGATCGTGCATATCGTCGGCCCCGAACAGGGCTGGACGCTGCCAGGCATGACCGTCGTATGCGGCGACAGCCACACCGCCACCCACGGCGCCTTCGGAGCCCTCGCCCACGGGATCGGCACCTCGGAGGTGGAACATGTGCTCGCCACCCAGACCCTGATCCAGAAGAAATCGAAGAACATGAAGGTGGAGATCACGGGCAGGCTCCAGCCCGGCGTTACCGCCAAGGATGTGACCCTTGCCATCATCGGCGCCACCGGCACCGCGGGCGGCACCGGCCATGTGATCGAATATTGCGGCGATGTGATCCGCGATCTTTCCATGGAAGGGCGGATGACGGTGTGCAACATGGCGATCGAGGGCGGCGCACGCGCCGGGCTGATCGCGCCCGACGAAACCACCTTCGAATACATCAAGGGCCGCCCCCATGCCCCGAAGGGCGCGCAATGGGAAGCGGCGATGGCCTGGTGGCAGACACTGTTTACCGATGAGGATGCGGAATTCGACAAGGTGGTGACGCTGAAAGGCGAGGATATAGCGCCGGTTGTCACCTGGGGCACGAGCCCCGAGGATGTGCTGCCGATCACCGCCGAGGTGCCCGATCCCGAGAGCTTCGAGGGCGGCAAGGTGGATGCCGCGCGCCGGGCGCTTGAATACATGGGGCTGAAGCCGGGCCAGAAGCTCACCGATATCGAGATCGATACCGTATTCATCGGCTCCTGCACCAACGGGCGCATCGAGGATCTGCGCGCCGCGGCCGAGATCCTGAAGGGGAAGAAGATCAAGGAAGGCATCCGCGCCATGGTGGTGCCGGGCTCGGGGCTGGTGCGTGCCCAGGCCGAGGAAGAGGGGCTGGCGCAGATCTTCATCGATGCCGGCTTCGAATGGCGGCTCGCGGGCTGCTCCATGTGCCTTGCCATGAACCCCGATCAGCTCTCCCCCGGCGAGCGCTGCGCCGCCACCTCGAACCGCAATTTCGAGGGCCGGCAGGGGAAGGGCGGGCGCACCCATCTGATGAGCCCCGCCATGGCCGCCGCCGCAGCGATCACCGGCCGGCTCACCGATGTGCGCGAATTGATGTAAGGATTGCGAAGATGGAAAAATTCACCACCCTCACCGGCGTTGCCGCCCCGCTGCCGCTGATCAATGTCGATACCGACATGATCATCCCCAAGCAGTTTCTGAAAACCATCAAGCGTTCGGGGCTCGGAAAGAACCTGTTTGATGAGATGCGCTATCTTGAGGACGGCAGCGAAAACCCGGATTTCGTGCTGAACAAGCCCGCCTACCGCAATGCCGAAATCCTGATCGCGGGCGAGAATTTCGGTTGCGGCTCCTCGCGCGAACACGCCCCCTGGGCGCTTCTGGATTTCGGCATCCGCTGCATCATCGCGCCGAGCTTTGCCGACATCTTTTACAACAACTGCTTCAAGAACGGCATCCTGCCGATCGTGCTTCCTCAGGAACAGGTTGACGAATTGATGCGCGAGGCCGAAAAGGGCGAGAATGCGCGCATGACGGTGGATCTCGAGAATCAGGAAATCACCACCTCGGAAGGCAAGACCTTCCGATTCGAGATCGATTCCTTCAAGAAGCACTGCCTGCTCGAAGGGCTGGATGATATCGCGCTCACCATGGCCAGGATCGACTCGATCGCCGAATATGAACGCAATATGGCGCAGGAAAGGCCCTGGGTCTAAACCATTAGCGTTACCAGAAAAACCCGGCACAAGATGTTGAGAGGCCCGATTTTCCGGGCCTCTTTTTACTGAAAAATTGATGCAAAGTCGCACCAGTTTGAACACGAAAATGCCCAAATGGTCACGTCTTTATTAACTCCGAAAAAAGGGTGTCATAGACAGGAGGCCCCTATGGTGGATTGATTTTCTGTCTATGCAACTATAGGTTTAGTAGTGAAGGGTCGGGGCCATGGGGAAAATGAAAATGGCCCATCATCAAGAGATGGGAAACATGGGTAACGATATCGACATGGACGAACAGGAGAAAACTGTCCTGGATTGGTTTGAAGGCAAGGGAGAGAAAATCTCCCGTCTGGCCGGCGCCGTCATCCGGGCATTGCTGGTCGTTCTTCTGGTTTCCATTCCTTCCGTGCTTCTGCCCGGCGTCAGCACCGATACCGCACAGATGGTCGCGCTGATCGCGATCTTCGCGGCTGCGCTGACGATTTTCGAATATGCCTCCACATACCCGAGCCTCGTTGAATTCCGCGATGCTCCGCCTTTCAACCGGGTGCGTTTCGTTTCCCTGTTCATCACGGTCTTCCTGCTGACGGTGATCGTGCGCGGCACTATCGAGCCCACCACGCTCACCCGCTTCGTGACGGCCGTGGGCAGCCTCATCGGCCAGGCAATCGATTTTCCCTACAGCCCGGTGCGCCTGATCGTGCTGATGCTGCCGGAAAATACCACAGTCGAACACATGATCCTGATCCGCACCGCGGCGGGCATCAGCTATCTGATATCCCTGCTCACGCTGGCGATCTTCCTCATCCTGATCCGCATCCAGGGCTGGCCCAATTCCGGCAAGCCGTTCAATGTCTGGGTCAACATGCCGACATTCGATCCCACTGCCGGGGGGGATGTGGTGGCCCGGCTCATCAGGGATGCCCGGCTCAACATCATCCTCGGCTTCCTCCTGCCCTTCCTCATCCCGGCAACGGTAAAGGCTGCATCAAGCGTCTTCGTGCCCTTTACCCTTGACTCCCCGCAAACTCTGATCTGGACAATGTCGGCATGGGCATTTCTTCCGGCAAGCCTGTTCATGCGGGGCATGGCCATGGGCCGCGTTGCCGACATGATCAAGGAAAAGCGCCGCTTCGAAAACGGCGAATACGGGCAGGATGGCCTGCAGCCGGCCTGAGCGCGTTCCTCCTTTGGGCAGGCCTGCTCACATGGGCCTGCCTGCCAGCGATGGCCGGCAGCGAAAAACCGATCCGCATTGCCACCTTCAATACCGGGCTCTCCGCCAAGGGCCCCGGGCTCCTGCTGCGCGATATCCTGAAGGGCAAGAATCCCCGCATCCGTGAAATCGTCCGCGTGATCGCTGAAGCCTCGCCCGATGCCATCCTGCTGACGAATTTCGATTGGGATCTGGAAAACCGGGCCCTCACGGCCCTTTCGATGCGCCTCGGCGATGCCGGCATCGCCTATCCCTACCTTTTCGCCCTCAGGCCGAATACGGGCCTGCGCAGCGGCGTGGATCTCGATGGAGACGGCCGCACCAATGGCCCGGGGGATGCCCAGGGCTTTGGCCGTTTCACGGGCGAGGGCGGCATGGCCATCCTCTCGCGGCTGCCGATCCGGGCCGATCTGGCGGAAGATCATTCCGCTTTCCTGTGGAAGGATCTGCCCTTCGCCGAGATGCCCCGTAAAGGGGGGCGGCCCTTTCCTTCACCCGAGGCCCATGCGATCCAGCGCCTTTCCAGCACCGGGCATTGGGTCGTTCCCGTCGTCCTGCCCGAGGGGCGCCTTCTGCGCCTCATGGCCTTTCACGCCACGCCACCGGTTTTCGATGGCCCGGAGGATCTGAACGGCCTGCGCAATGCCGACGAGATCCGCTTCTGGCGGCACTATCTCGATGGCCGGATTCCCGGCGCAGGAAACGCCGGCGCCAGTGCCCCCTTCGTGATCCTGGGCGACGCCAATCTCGATCCCGCGGACGGCCCCGGACGCCATGAGGCCATCAGGGCCCTCCTCTCCGATCCCCGCCTCTGCGATCCTGCCCCGGCAAGCGGCGAAAGCGCGGCCCTTGCAAGCCGGCAGGGGGGTGCCAACCGCGCTCACGAGGGCGATCCCCGCCTTGATACGGGCGATCTTCGCGATGATCCCGGCCCGGGCAACCTGCGGCTCGATTATCTCCTCCCCTCGGCCGATCTCGCGATCCGCGCAAGCGGGATGATCTGGCCGGATGCGGCCGTATTCCAGGATCGCTCGCGCCACGCCCTCATATGGGTGGATCTCGGTATTGGCGCAGGCAATGGAGTAAACAGCGCGCCAGGCACATCGCGCGATACATGCGCCTTCACAGGGCGGAAGCGGACAATGATCCCACAGCAATAATCCCGTAGCTGCGCTTGACCCTCTCCCGCGAGGCGGCTACCCCATGCCCGACAGATCAAACCCGGAGAAACCCATGGCAAACCCTTCGCTCCTCATCCTTCCCGGCGATGGCATCGGCCCCGAGATCATGGCCGAAGTACACAAGATCATCGAATGGTTCGGCGCAAAACGCGGCCTTCACTTCGATGTCAGCGAAGATCTTGTGGGGGGGGCGGCCTATGATGCCCATGGCGTGCCGCTCACCGATGAAACCATGGCGAAGGCGCAGGAAGTGGATGCCGTGCTTCTCGGCGCCGTGGGCGGCCCGGCCTATGACGACCTCGATTTCTCGGTCAAGCCCGAGCGGGGGCTTTTGCGCCTGCGCAAGGAGATGGATCTCTTCGCCAATCTGCGCCCGGCGCAGTGCTTCGACGCGCTGGCCGGTTTCTCGACCCTGAAGCCCGAGGTGATTTCGGGCCTCGACATCATGATCGTGCGCGAGCTGACATCCGGCAGCTATTTCGGAGAGCCGCGCGGCATCTTCGAGGAAAACGGCGAGCGGGTGGGCATCAACACCCAGCGCTATACCGAGGGCGAGATCGATCGGGTCGCCCGCGCCGCCTTCGATCTCGCGCGCAAGCGGGATCGGCGCGTGTGCTCCATGGAAAAGGCCAATGTGATGGAGAGCGGGATCCTGTGGCGCGAGGTGGTGCAGGCGGTGCGCGATGCCGATTATCCCGATATCGAGCTTTCGCACATGTATGCCGATGCCGGCGCGATGCAGCTCGTGCGCGATCCGAAGCAATTCGATGTGATCGTGACCGACAACCTCTTCGGCGATCTCCTTTCCGATGTTGCGGCCATGCTCACCGGATCGCTCGGGATGCTGCCCTCGGCAAGCCTCGGCGTGCCGATGGAAAACGGCCGGCCCAAGGCGCTTTACGAGCCTGTCCATGGCTCCGCACCCGATATCGCCGGCCAGGGCAAGGCCAACCCCTGCGCCTGCATCCTGAGTTTCGCCATGGCGCTGCGCTATTCCTTCGATCAGGGGGAAGAAGCGGATCGGCTGGAATCGGCGGTGGAAAACGTGCTCTCCAAGGGGCTGCGCACGCCCGATCTGATGCAGAAGGAGGGATCAACCCCGGCCACCACATCAGAGATGGGCGATGCCGTCATCGCGGAGCTGGAGGCCAGCCTGTAGGCTCAGGACCTTCCCCATCGGATGCGCCCTGGCGCAGCGTGGCGCGCAAATCGGCATCGTAGTGCATGATTCTTGCAGCGTGGTGCAAGCTGCGCTGCAGCCAACGCACGGAATCTGTATGCCGGAACACTTCCCGTATTGCGGCGTGATTTCCGGCTTCCCCCCTCAGCAATGCACGGCGATACCAGCGCAAACGCTTCCCCAGCAATGCTTCAAGGCGCTCAAGCCTGCCTGCCCCCCGTTCATCGCCTGCGCCAGCCGCCTCAGGATTGCCCCGAACACACAGGCCGGACGGGCCAGAAGCTCATCCTTCATGAGCAACAAAATCCGCCCCCTCTGCTGGCTGCGCCTGAAGAGGCTGCGCAGGTGATCGATCTCGTGGAGCAAAGCCGAATATGTCTTGCGCAGGGTTTCCTTCTCCCCCGGAGATGGCTATCTCTGTCACGTAATCCTCCAGATCGTCGAGCGCGGTGGGAACGCGCGGTGAAAGCGCCGGTAAGGGGAAGGAACAGCGCCGTTCCGGCGAGGTTGAAACCGGTATGAAATATCATCAGCGCCGGCAGGGGGCCCGTTTCATGCGCAAGGCTCTCGAAAAGCCCCTGCGCATGGAGGACGAAGGGAAGCGCCAGCCCCCCCGTGACAAGGTTGAACAGCAGATTGGCAATAGCTGTCTGGCGCATCTGGCGGGAGCCGCCGACCGAAGCCAGAAGGGCCGTGAATGTGGTGCCCACGTTCATGCCCACCACCATCGCCGCCGCTTCCGGCACGCCGATGAGCCCTTCCTGCAGCAGCACCAGTGCAAGGGCAACCGCGGCAGAAGAGGACTGGATAAGCGCCGTTATCACGAGCCCGGCCAGTGCCAGCTCCAGCAATTGCAGGAGGCCGCTCCCCCTGAGCGGCCCGGGCAGAAAGCCGGCAACAGCGCCACCCAGGGCGCTCTGCATGAATTCCAGCCCGATCAGGATCAAGGCCAGCCCGGCAAGAATGCGCCCCATGCGGGCAATGGCGCCATCCATGAGCAGGGAAGCCAGGCTCGCAGGCAGAAGCACGGCCAATGCAATGGTGTCCAGATCGAGTTTCAGGCCGAACAGGCTGACCAGCCATCCGGTCGCCGTTGTGCCGATAATGGCGCCATAGACAATCCCGAGCACCTGTCCGAGATTGAGCAGACCCGCCCCCACGAAACCCACTGTCATCACGGTAATCGCCGAAGATGACTGGAGGATTGCCGTTGCCAGGGCGCCGGTGAGCACGCCTTTGAGGGGGGGCGTCGTGAAACTGGCCAGAAAGCGGTGCAGGCGGGGGCCTGCCGTTTCCCGCAACGCGTGGGTCAGGATTTCCATCCGAGGAGAAACATGCCGATTCCCCCGGCCGCGGTGAAAAGCTGCTGCGCTTGCGTCATTCGCCTTCATCCCGGCTTGCCCCGATCCGTTCCAGAATGGGCGTGCAAGGCGTTGTCGACCAGCAGGATCTTGAAACGCCCCAAATCCTCTTGCAAATTTCAAAGACTCGGTATACCCGCCTGCTGTAGGTCCGGAGTGTAGCTCAGCCTGGTAGAGCACTGCCTTCGGGAGGCAGGGGCCGGAGGTTCGAATCCTCTCACTCCGACCAAT
>WFVA01000121.1 GCA_015491895.1 Albidovulum sp.
CAGGCCCCGAATTCCCCGATCAGCCGCGCTGCCGCCCGCGCGAGGGACGCGTCATCGAGGCTATCGAGCGAAAGCACGCGCGCCGGAGCCACGCCTTCCCCGCCCATGCGCCGGTAGCGCGGATCGTAATGGCGCTCGATCAGTTCCTGCGCGAGGCGGGCATGATCCCCCGCCGCCGCCAGCGCCCGCCAGGCCTCCACCTGCTCATGGCCGTGAAAGCGCACCAGCCTGCCGAGCACCTCTTCGATGCGTGCCGGATCCGCGAGAAGATCGCCGTAGGCCTCCAGAAGATGCGCCACCCGCGCCCCGATCGGCGCCTCGATTCGCACCCGGCGCGCGGCGTTCATCGCCTTCCAGAGCATCGGCGGCAGGTTGAGCCGCCCGATCCTGCTGCTCTCGGCCTCGAGGTAAAGGGGCCGGGCGGGGTCGATCTCTTCAAGCGCGAAGGCGAGGCGGGTTTCGAACGCCTTCTGCGAGGGCTGGGGGCGGGACGTCGCGCCAAAGAGCGAGCCGCGATGCTCCGCCAGCGCCTCGAGATCGATCACCTGCGCGCCGGCGCGCGCGAGATGGGCGAGCAGGCGGGTCTTGGCGGTGCCGGTGCCGCCATCGATCAGCACCACGGGCGCGCGCACCGGGGTTTCATAGAGCGCGCGCACCACGAGGCGGCGGTAGCTCCTGTAGCCGCCGGCAAGGGTCTCGGCCTGCCAGCCCACCTGGCGCAGGATGGTGGCAAGGCTGCCCGAGCGCTGACCGCCGCGCCAGCACATCACCAGGGGCCGCCATCCCGCCCCCTTCCCGGCCAGCGGCCCCTCCAGATGCGCCGCCGCATTGCGCGCCACCAGCGCCGCCCCGATGCGGCGGGCGAGGAAGCGGCTCTCCTGCACGTAGATCGTGCCCACCCGCGCGCGCTCGGCGTCATCGAGCACGGGGAGATTGAGCGCGCCGGGGATGTGATCCTCGGCAAATTCGCCAGGAGAGCGCACATCCACGATCTCGTCAAACGGCAGGGCCCCGAGATCGGCAAGCGCGGCGAGTTCATACGGCATGAGGCGGATACCCGTTCCTGTGCGGAAGCGCCCGGATGCGGGCGTGGGGCGATCATTACACCGCCCGCCTCCCCTTGCCCAGCCCGTCCGCGGCCCTTCCGCCCTTGCGATATGCGCGCCCAGACCGCATAAGAAGGCATCCCCTCACCAGCGGCAGAAAATCCAATGACGGCAATCGACACAACCTTCTGGCTCACCATGGCGGCGATCTTCGTGCTGCTCATGCTCTCGGCCTTCTTCTCGGGCTCGGAAACCGCGCTCACCGCCGCCTCGCGCGCCAAGCTCCGAGCCATGGCCGACAAGGGCATCCGCGGCGCCCGGCGCGCCATCCGCCTTACCGAAGACAGCGAGCGCCTGATCGGCTCCGTGCTTCTGGGCAACAATCTCGTCAACATCCTCGCCGCCTCGCTCGCCACCGCCCTCTTCACCCGCCTGTTCGGCGAAAGCGGCGTGGCGCTTGCCACCCTGATGATGACCTTGCTGGTGCTCATTTTCGCCGAGGTGCTGCCCAAGACCTACGCCATCACCAACCCGGAGGCGGCGGCGATCAGGGTCAGCCCGTGGATTTCGCCGATCGTGCGGCTGTTCTCGCCCGTCGTCTCGCTGATCCGCGCCTTCGTGCGCTGGGTGCTGCGCCGCTTCGGGCTCGATCCCGATCCCGACACCCACATCCTCGCCGTGCGCGACGAGATCGTGGGCGCGATCAGCCTCGGCCATTCCGCCGGCGCCATGGAAAAGGAGGATCGCGACCGCCTGCTCGGCGCGCTGGATCTGGGCGATCGCACGGTGGAGGAAATCATGCTCCACCGCTCCGAGATCGAGATGATAGACGCCGATGACGATCCCGAAACCGTGCTCGAGCAATGCCTGAAATCGGCCCACACGCGGCTGCCCGTCTACAAGGAAAACCCCGAAAACATCGTCGGCGTGATCCATGCCAAGGATCTGCTGCGCGCCATGCACGATCTGATGCTGGGGCCGGAGGCCTCGAAGAAGGCCCTGCGCGATTTCAACGTGATGGACGTGGCCATGCCGCCCTATTTCATCCCCGAGACCACCACGCTGGACGATCAGATGCGCGAGTTCCTGCGCCGCCACACCCATTTCGCGCTGGTGGTGGACGAATACGGCGCCCTTCAGGGGCTCGTCACCCTCGAGGACATCCTCGAGGAGATCGTCGGCGAGATCACCGATGAATTCGACCGCCCCGCGGGCGAACAGATCCGCGAAACCCGCGATGGCGCGGTGATCGTCGATGGCGCGGTGACGATCCGCGATCTCAACCGCGCGATGGACTGGAACCTCCCCGACGAGGAGGCCAACACCATCGCCGGCCTGGTGATCCACGAAGCCCAGACCATCCCCCAGGAAGGCCAGGTGTTTTCCTTCCACGGCTTCCGCTTCGAGATCCTGAAGCGCAAGGGCAACCGGATCGCGAAGCTGAAGATCCGCCCGCTGATGTAAAACCGGCCCCGGAGTGAAGGGCACGCCGCACGAACAGAATCCCCCCGCCCCTTCGCCATTGGTCCATGAATATCCCCGCAGGGCGCGGAGCGGGGCCGGGAAGCCGTCAGGGAGCGGGCCGGGAGGCAGTCAGGCAGCCCCCGCTCCGGCGCTGCCGGCCTCACCGCCCCTTGAAGAGCGTTCCGAAGAGTCCGCGCACGATGCGCCGGCCGGTGGTGCCCTTCAGCTCCTTCAGCACCATGTCGCCGATCGCCTCGCCCCAGCTTTTATCGCCCTTGCGCTTGCGTGATGTCGAGCGCCCCACCCGGCTGCCGGAATAGCGCCGCCCCGTCCTGAATTCGCGCAGCGCCAGATCCTCTTCCTCCGCCTCGCGCCGCTCGGCCTCCTCGGCCGCCTTCGCCGCCTCCTCGGCCCGCTTCTTCAGCATCTCGAAGGCGGAATTGCGATCGAGCTTCTCTTCGTATTTGCCGGCGATGGGCGAGGCGGCGATCACCGCGCGGCGCTCCTCGTCCGTGATCGGGCCGAGCTGCGAGCTGGGCGGGCGGATCAGGGTGCGCTCGGCCATGCCGGGGATGCCCTTTTTCTCCAGGAATGACGTTACCGCCTCGCCCACGCCCACCTCGCGGATCGCGTCCTCGATCGAGAAGCGGGGGTTGTCGCGGTAGGTTTCGGCCGCCATCGCCAATGCCCGGCGATCGCGCGCGGTGAAGGCGCGCAGCGCGTGCTGCACGCGGTTGCCGAGCTGGCCGAGAATATCCTCGGGGATGTCATCGGGGTTCTGCGTGACGAAATAGACGCCGACGCCCTTGGAGCGGATGAGGCGGGCCACCTGCTCCACCTTGTCCACCAGCACCTTCTGCGCGCCGTCGAAAAGAAGATGCGCCTCGTCGAAGAAGAACACGAGTTTCGGCTTTTCGGGATCGCCCACTTCGGGCAGTTCCTCGAAAAGTTCGCTCAGCAGCCACAGCAGCGAGGTGGCGTAAAGGCGCGGGCTCGCCATCAGCCTGTCGGCGGCGAGGATGTTGATGCGCCCGCGGCCCTGCCCGTCCTTCAGCATCAGATCGGAAAGCGCCAGCGCCGGCTCGCCGAAGAGATTGGTGCCGCCCTGATTCTCCAGCACCAGGAGCCGGCGCTGGATCGCCCCGATCGAGGAGGGCGAGACATTGCCGTAGCGCAATTGCACCGCATCGGCGTTTTCGCCGAGCCACACGAGGAGCGCCTGCAGATCCTTCAGATCGAGAAGCGGCAGGCCCTGTTCGTCGGCGATGCGAAAGGCGATGTTGAGCACCCCTTCCTGCGCCTCCGTCAGCTCCAGCATCCGCGCCAGCAGGAGGGGCCCCATCTCGGCCACCGTGGTGCGCACCGGGTGGCCCTTCTCGCCGAAGAGATCCCAGAAGGTGACGGGGAAGCTCTCGTAGCGGTAGCGATCGGCGAAACCGATCTTTTCGGCCCGGCTCATGAAGGCGTCATGCAGCTTGAAATCGGGCGAACCCGCCTTCGCCAGCCCCGCCAGATCGCTTTTCACATCGGCAAGGAACACCGGCACCCCGGCATTGGAAAAACCCTCGGCGAGGATCTGCAGCGTCACCGTCTTGCCGGTGCCGGTGGCGCCGGCGATCAGGCCGTGGCGGTTGGCGTATTTCAGCAGAAGATTCTGCGGCACCTTGTATTCGGGGCCACCGCCCCCCACGAATATGTGATCTTCACTCACGGCTCATCTCCCCGGCCATTCTTCATTCCATTGCGTCCGAAAATACTATCTTAACCTTTTTGCGCCAGACTGGACTCGTCCGGGCATTCAGCCGCTGCCGGATGCCCGAACATACTTCCTCCCTGTCAGACTGGCCGCGCCCCGTGCGCGGCCTTTTTTATATGCGTATTTTTTCATGTGTAATTCAATACGATAGGCAGCATTTCCTGTTGACCGGTGCGACAAAACGCCATAAATTCCCCTGCAATGATGAAGTCGGCCAGTCCGACAGGGAGGAACGATCGGAAAAGGACCTTGTGAAGGGTCCTTTTTCTTTTGCCCTTTCCATCCCACCACCCGGCAGGCAGACAGTGGCGGGAATCGGCGGCGGGAATCGGCCGATCAGGGCGCGGCAAGCCCGTTTTCGCCGCTGACTTCCCCCCCGCCGCGTGATAAATCGCTGCCAGACATCGCCAGCAACAACAGAAAGCACACAGGAAAGATGCAGGACAGAATGGCAAAACTCCTCAGGATCATCGCCGCCGGCAGCCTGATCGCGCTGGCCGCCCCCGGCCTCGCCCAGGAAACCCAGCCGGAAGGCGCTGCCGCAGGCGAAACACCGGCCGCGCCCGCAGCCACCCCCGATCCCGACGCACCGGCAAGCGCCGAAAATCCGGTGGGGCTCAACATGGGCGAGGAAGTGCGCGATGAAAACGCGCCGGGCACGATCTACGTGCGCGAGAAGCACGGCGATTGGGAAATCCGCTGCACCCGCATGCCCGAGGGCCAGCAGGAGCCCTGCCTGATGTATCAGCTCCTGAAGGACGAAAACGGCAATCCGGTGGCCGAATTCACCCTCTTCAAGCTGCCCGAGGGCCAGAAGGCGGAAGCCGGCGCCACCATCGTCACCCCGCTCGAAACCCTGCTCACCCGCCAGCTCACGCTCACCGTGGATGGCGGGCCGAAGAAGCGCTACCCCTTCACCTGGTGCGCGGCAAACGGCTGCTATGCGCGCATCGGCTTCACCAAGGCCGATATCGCCGCCTTCAAGCGCGGCGCAAAGGCGACGATCACCATCGTGCCGGTGGTCGCCCCGACGACGGAGATCAACGTCACCGCCTCCCTCAAGGGCTTCACCAAGGCCTATGAGGCGGTCGGCAAGGCCAATCAGCCGGCCGAAAAACCGGCGGAAAACCAGTAGGGCCACAGCCCCTTTGCACACGCGCCATATGAAGCCCCGCCCGAACCGGCGGGGCTTTCCTCATGGGCGCAAAGCGGTGTCTCTCAGGGCGCCTTCCTGAGCGCCAGCACCGCATTCAGCCCGCCGAAGGCGAAGGCGTTGGAAAGCGCCGCGCCCACCTCGGCCTCGCGCGCCACGTTGGGCACCACGTCGAGCGGGCATTCGGGATCAGGCGCCTCGAAGCCGATGGTGGGCGCGATCACCCCCTCGCGAAGCGCCATGATGCAGGCCAGGAGCTCCACCGCCCCGGTGGCGCCGATCAGGTGGCCGTGCATGGACTTGGTGGAGGAAATCATCAGATCATCCGCCGCCGCGCCGAAGGCATCGGCGATGGCGGCGCATTCCGTCCTGTCATTGGCGCGGGTGCCGGTGCCGTGGGCATTGATGTAGCCCACGTCCTGCGGCGCGAGCCCGCCGTCGGCCAGGGCACCGGCAATGGCGCGCGCCGCGCCCTCGCGGCCGGGCACGACGATATCGGCGGCGTCCGATGTCATGGCAAAACCCGCCACCTCGGCGAGGATCACCGCGCCGCGCGCTCGCGCGTGCTCCAGCTCCTCGAACACGAAGACCGCCGCCCCCTCCCCCATCACCATGCCGCTGCGGGTGGCCGAAAACGGCCGGCAGGCCTCGCGGCTCATCACCCGCAGGCCCTCCCAGGCCTTGACGCCGCCAAAGCACAGCATCGCCTCCGCGCCCCCGGTCAGCATCACCGGCGCGCCGCCCGCGCGCACCAGATGGAAGGCCTGGCCCATGGCGTGATTGGAGGAGGCGCAGGCGGTGGCGACGCTCCAGGACGGGCCGCGAAGGCCGAACTGCATGGATATATGCGAGGCGGCGGCATTGTTCATCAGGCGGGGCACGGTGAAGGGGTGCACGCGGTTCTTCCCCGCCTCGTAAACGGTGCGGTAGCTTTCGTCCCAGGTGTTGACGCCGCCCCCCGCGGTGCCGATCACCACGCCCGCGCGCGCCGCCAGTTCATCGTGAAATTCCAGCCCCGATTGCGCCACCGCTTCGCGCGCCGCGATGAGGGCGAATTGCGTGAAGCGATCGTAAAGCGCCAGCTCCTGGCGATCGAACAGCTCTTCCGGCGCGAAATCCTTCACCTGCCCGCCGATCCTGACCGAAAGCCGCTCCGCATCGCGAAAGTCGAGCGGCCCGATCCCCGAGACCCCTTCGCGCATGGCGGCCAGGGTTTCGGCCACGTCCCGCCCGAGCGGATTGATCGTGCCCTGCCCGGTGATGACGACCCGCTTCATGCGGCCCTTTCGCGCACCAGATCCTCGACCGCCCGGATGATCGCCCCCACGCTCGTGATATCGAACCCGCCCTCTTCGGGGGTGTTGGCATTGAAGGGCACCTCGATATCGAAGGCCTCCTCGATGGCGAACACAGTTTCGACGAGCGCCATGCTGTCCATCCCGAGGCTCTCGGGGCTGGAATCGGGCGTGACCTCGGCCGGATCGCACCCGGCCTGCTCGGCGATGATCGCCCTTACCTTCGCTTCCACCTCTTGCGCCATGGTTCACCGTCCCCTGCTGGCAAGAAACCTATTCCTTCCCGGCCAGCTTTGAAACAGCTTTCTGCAGTTCGCCAAACTGCTTCATCATCCGCGGCAGGCGACGCCAGGCCTTCTGGATCTCGATCTGGGTTTCCATCTTCACCGCCGGAGCGCCGAGCAGCACCCGCCCCGCCGGCGCGTTGGTGAAGATCTTGGTGGCGCCGCCGGCCACCACGTCATCGCCGACGAAGATGTTGTCGCTCACCCCGCACTGCCCGGCCATCACCACGCGATTGCCGATGCGCGATGAGCCGGCGATCCCCACCTGCCCGCACAGGAGGCAATCCTCCCCGATCTCGACATTGTGGCCGATGTGCACGAGGTTGTCGAGCTTGGTGCCGCGCCCGATGCGGGTGCTGCGGATCGTGCCGCGGTCGATCGCCGTATTGGCGCCGATCTCCACATCGTCGCCGATCTCGACGGCGCCGAGGGAATGGATGCGCGTCCAGCTCTGATCGCCCGCCTCCACCGCGCGCCCGAGGCTCTCGCGCACCTGCTCCACGGCAGATTTCTCGGGGGTGACGAAGGAGAAGCCATCCGCCCCCACCACCGCGCCGGGCTGGGCGATGAAGCGATCGCCGATCACCACCCGCGCCCCGATCCGCACCCCGGCATGGAGCAGCGCATCGGCGCCGATCACCGCGCCCTCGCCGATCGAGACATGGGGGCCTATGCGCGCGCCGGCGCCGATGCGCGCGCGCGCCCCGATCACCACGAAAGGCCCGATCGCCGCCCCCTCGCCGATTTCGGCGCTTTCATCGATGATGGCGCTCGGGTGGATGCCCGGAGCGATCCCGGGGCCGGGATCGAGAAGCTTCGTCAGCCCCGCCATCGCATAGCGCGGGCGCGGCACGTAGATCGCCGCCTCGAGCCCGAGCGCCCGCCAGTCGGCGCCGGGCCAGAGAATGGCGACGCGCGCGCGCCCCTCTGCCAGCCCCTCGCCGTATTTCTCGCTCATGGCAAGCGCCAGATCCTCCGGCCCGGCGGCGGCCGGCTCGGCCGCGCCCCTTACCCCGATTTCGGTATTGCCATGTGCCTCGCCCCCGAGCGCGGCGGCGATTTCGGCGATGCTGTGGCTCATCCTGACCTCATGCCCGCTCAAGGCCCCCGAAGGGCCGCATCGCCGGAAGGTTTAGCTGCGAACACCGCGGATGGCCACCCCGGCCTTCTGGAGCGCGCGGAAAATCTTCGCATCCCGCCCGTAGACATCGCGCCGGTAGTGCACCCGCCCCTTGGGAGTGGTGAAGGCGGTGCGGTAGATCAGATGGACCGGCACCGGCTGCTTCAGATCGATCTGCGTTTCGCGCCCCGTGGCCAGCACCTTCTGGAAATACTCCTCCGGGTTCTTCATCTGCGGCTTCAGGAGCTCATAGGCGAAATCGAAGGGCTTCTGCAGGCGGATGCAGCCATGGCTGTAGGCGCGGGTGTTGTAATTGAACAGCTTCTTCTGCGGCGTATCGTGCAGGTAGATGTTGTAGCGGTTGGGGAACATGAATTTCACCAGCCCCAGCGCATTGCCGCGGCTCGGGGGCTGTTTCATGTCAAACGGAAAGCTGCGCTCGTCGAACTGCGAGAAATCGATGCCGCTGCGCCCCACCTTGCGCCCGCGCCCGTCCACAAGCTGAAGGTGACTCACGGCATTCGGATTGCGCTTCAGGAGCGGCAGGTATTCCTTCACCGCGATCGAGCGCGGCACGTTCCAGGTGGGATTGACGACCATGAATTCCATGACATCGGAAAATTCCGGCGTGCGGCGGTCCTCCTTGTCGGCGCCCACCACGGCGCGGGTGGAGAAGGTGACCTTGCCGTTGTCGATGATCTTCGCCGTGAAATCGGTGATGTTGACAATGACATGGCGCTTGCCGCGCGGGAAATTCATCCAGCGCTCGCGCTCCATCGCCACGATGATCTGTTTCAGACGCTCGGTGGCGGGGCGGTTGATCTCGGCGATGGTGGCCTTGTCGGCCACGCCGCTGGCGGGAAGCCCGTGCTCCTGCTGGAAGAGCTGCACCGCCTTCTGGAGCTTCGCGTCATAGCTCCGCGAATTGCTCCGGCGCAGGTAGCCCATGGCGGCAAGGCGCCGCGCCAGGGCCGCCACCTGCGGCCCGCTCTGGCCGGGCTTGAGGGCTTTCGCCGCCACCGGCGCGCCCCACCCGCCCTTCGCGATCTTCTTTTCCAGCTGCAGCTTGGCCTTCATCAGGCGCTGATATTCCGGCGATTTCGGCGCCAGCGCCTTCAGGAAGGCCTTGGGAGAGCTGCGCACGAAACCCTTGAGCAGCGCCAGGCGATCGCGGCGCGGAGGTTTGCGCACGATGCCGGGATCAATGCGCCGCGGCTCGAGCGCGCCGCTCTGGAGATCCTGCGCATATTGCAGGAAGGTGCGGCTGAGCCGCACGTCGAGCTTCCCCCTCTCGGCGGGCGTGCGCGCCGCCTTCAGCGCCGCCTTGATGCGCGCCGGATCATAGCGGCCGACGGGCAGGCCGTGATCCCCGGCCCGCGCCAGCGCCGCGAGGAAGGCGCGCCGGCGGGAGGCATCCTTGCCGCCGCGGCCCGTCCAGATCCCCCTGTAGGCGTTTTCGCGATAGAAGGCGGCCAGCGCCGGATCCTTCGCCGCCTCCGCCGCCACCGCCTGCTCGAAGGCCCCGACACGGACTTCGCCCGCCGCCGCCCCCGTCATACCGAAACCGGCCAGACAGACGAACAGGAGCGCAGGCAGGGCGCGCCCCCCTGCGGCAATCGCCGCACGGGCCGCCCGCATGGCGCCCGCCAATCGCGCCCCGATCCTGCCCCGCGCGTTTCGCATGATGTTCGGTGCTGTCATGTCCATACCAGTCAATCCCTCATGAAAATCCCGTGCCGTTCCAAATCCGGCTTTCATCACTTTTTCCGCAACAGTCATTCCCCCTCATGGCGGTGCTGTCCATTCACATTTGCATCATCGGATGCTTCGCGCCCGCATATCATCCGCGCTGTTACCCGAGCGCAACAGGGCCTGCGCAAAACGCAGGCGGCGGAAAAACGGCCCTCCCTGGGCAACATCTTGCCGATTTCCGGCCGTTCGCTCCCATGCAGCATTTTGCATCTTGGAGTGCGAATCGGCTTGTGTCATAACGTTCGGGCATCTGGGGAGATGATGAGCAGGCCGCACCGGATAAGGGGCGGTGAAAAGAGCTTGAAGGGGCTTACGGGACAGGCGCGGAAAATGACAACCGGAAAGACATCCATCATCACACGCCGTGGTTTGCTGGGCGCGTTTGCCGCGACGGCGCTGGTGGCAGCACCGACATATTCGAAGGCCGCGGGCTTCCTGCGCGGCGCCGGGGACATCCGCCGCCTGCGCATGTATTCCGGGCGCACCGGCGAGAGCGTCGATACGATCTACTGGATCGAGGGCGAATACATCCCCGAGGCGCTGAAGGAGATCAACTATTTCATGCGCGACTGGCGCGAGGATGCGGTGAAGGCGATCGACACCCGCACCATCGACATCATCGCCGCCACCCATGCGCTTCTCGATGTGACGGAGCCCTACATGCTGCTTTCGGGCTACCGCACGCCGCGCACCAATGCCATGCTGCGCGCCCGCTCGCGCCGGGTGGCGAAGAATTCCCTGCATGTGAAGGGCGAGGCCAATGACGTGCGCCTGAAAACCCGCAGCGTCAACCAGATCTATCGCGCCGCCGTCGCCTGCCGCGCCGGCGGGGTGGGCAAGTATTCACGCTCGAATTTCGTGCATATGGATTGCGGCGTGGTGCGCACCTGGGGCAGCTGAGCGGCCCAGCCCCGCGCACCCCGGAGCTTCCTGACAGCATGAGGGGCGTCTTCGGGCGCCTTTTCCGTTTCCGTTCACCGGTGACCAGGAAGCCCCCTGCCCGGCGCCGGCACATGCGGCGCGCGCGGGATGCCTCCGGGGGATGGTTGCCCCCGGCGGGGCTATTTGCAGCACCAATGATACGGCCAGGGCGCGGACCGGCGGGCCGGGCGAGCGGGCGGCCAAATTACGGGTTTATCGCCTCTCTGTTATCCGTTACCCACAGGGTCAGCGATCAACAGGCAGTGAGGCCTTCATCATGCCCCGCGGATGCGGTTCAGGAGCGATCATCTTCATCCCGGCACGGTTCGCCTCCGCGCGCTTTCCCGGCAAGCCGCTGGCCGAGCTGCGCGGCGCGGGGGGGGAGGCGAAAAGCCTGATCCGGCGCAGCTGGGAGGCGGCACGCGCGGTAAAGGGAGCGGACGCGGTTTACGTGGTGACGGATGACGCGCGTATCCGCGAGGCGGCGGAGGGCTTTGGCGCCGATGTGCTGATGACGAGCCCCGAGTGCCGCAACGGCACGGAGCGCTGCGCCGAGGCGGTGGGGCTGCTTCGGGAGGTGCCGCAGATCGTCGTCAATCTCCAGGGCGACGCGCCGCTCACGCCTTCGTGGTATGTGGAGGATCTGATAGCGGCGATGAACGCCGATCCGGAGGTTTCGGTGGCGACCCCGGTTCTCGCCACCTCGGGCCGGCATCTGGAGAAGCTGCGCGAGGATCGCCGCCGGGGCCGGGTGGGCGGCACCACGGCGCTTGTCGATCATGCCGGCAACGCGATCTATTTTTCCAAGGAAGTCCTGCCGTTTACGCCGCGTTCCTACGGTGAGGAGGAGCGCACGCCGGTGCTGCATCATGTTGGCGTCTATGCCTATACGCCGGGCGCGCTGCTGCGCTACATGGAGCTGCCGCCCGGCACCTACGAGCGCCTCGAGGGGCTCGAGCAGCTGCGCTTTCTCGAATACGGTATTCCGCTGCGCTGCGTCGAGGTGGAGGCGCGCGGCGCGGAATTCTGGGAGCTCAACAACCCGTCCGACATCGAGATCATCGAAGCCATCCTTCGCGAAAGGGGAATCGAATGAAGACCGTCGCCATAGGGCCGATCGCCGTATCCAACGCCCTGCCCTTCACGCTGATTTCCGGCCCCTGCCAGCTCGAAAGCCGCGATCATGCGCTGATGCTGGCCGCGCGGCTCGCCGAAACCTGCGCCACGCTCGACATCCCCTTCATCTTCAAGGCCAGCTTCGACAAGGCCAACCGCTCCTCGCTTGCGGGCAGGCGCGGCGTGGGGCTCGAGGCGGGGCTCGAGATCCTCGCCGCGGTGCGCCACGAGATCGGCTGCCCGGTGCTGACAGATGTGCATCTTCCCCAGCAATGCGCTCCGGTGGCGGAGGTGGTGGACGTGCTGCAGATCCCCGCCTTCCTCTGCCGCCAGACGGATCTTCTCATCGCCGCCGGGCAGACGGGCGCGGCCGTCAATGTGAAGAAGGGCCAGTTCCTCGCGCCGTGGGACATGCAGAACGTGGTGGACAAGATCGAGAGCACCGGCAACAAGCGCATCCTGCTCACCGAGCGGGGCACGTCATTTGGCTACAACATGCTTGTCAATGACATGCGCGCCCTGCCTATCATGGCTTCGGGCGGCTGCCCGGTGGTGTTTGACGCCACCCATTCGGTGCAGCTTCCCGGCGGGCTCGGAACGGCCTCGGGGGGGCAGCGCGAATTCGTCGCCCCGCTCGCGCGTGCGGCGGTGGCGGTGGGCTGCGCAGCGGTGTTCCTCGAAACCCACGAGGCGCCCGAGCGCTCACCCTCGGACGGCCCCAACATGGTGCCGCTCGGCGAAATGCCGGCCCTGCTCGCGGTGCTGAAGCGGCTGGACGGCATCGCCAAGGCCGGGTGAGAAACCATGAAGAACGCATTGGAATCAGCCCGAAAATCTCTTTCGATCAACAAGGATGGCCTGAAGGCGCTGGAAGCGGCGCTGGAAGAAGGCCCGCTTGCCGAGGCGCTCGGCGAGGCGGCCGCGAGGATCCTTGCCATGAAGGGGCGGCTCATCGTCACCGGGCTTGGCAAGAGCGGCCATATCGGCGCCAAGCTCGCCGCCACCTTCGCCTCCACCGGCACGCCGGCCTTCTTCGTGCATCCGGCCGAGGCGAGCCATGGCGATCTCGGCATGATCCGGCGCGAGGATGTGGTGCTGATGCTCTCCTGGTCGGGCGAGACGCGCGAGCTGTCCGACATCGCCGCCTATACGCGCCGCTTCGCGATCCCGCTGATCGTGATGACGGGGCGCGCCGACAGCCGGCTCGCGAAAAGCGCCGACATCACGCTCGCCCTGCCGCGCGTGCGCGAGGCCTGCCCGATGAATCTGGCCCCCACCACCTCGACCATGCTGCAGCTGGTGCTCGGGGATGCGCTTGCGGTCGCGCTTCTGGAAGCGCGCGATTTCGATGAAACCGCCTTCCGCGATTTTCATCCGGGCGGCAAGCTCGGCGCCTCGCTCACCGCGCTGCGCGAAATCATGGTGACGGGGGATGATCTGCCCCTCGTTGCCCCCGATGCGCCGGTGATCGCGGTGATCGGCGCGCTCTCGCGCGGCAATTACGGCATCACCGGCATCACCGGCGCCGACGGGCGGCTCGCGGGCGTCATCACCGATGGCGATATCCGCCGCTATCTCGAAGCGCGCGCCGATGCCTCCATGCGCGATACGCTGCACGAAACCCGCGCCGAGAGCATCATGACCCGCGATCCCGTTTCGCTGGAGCCCGGCTGGCTCGCGGCAAAGGCGCTCAACGTGATGCAGAAAAAGAAGATCTCCGCCGCCTTCGTACTCGATCAGGAGGGGCGGCCGGAGGGGCTCATCACCATGCTGCATCTGCTGCGGGCCGGGGTGGCCTGAGGCGGACGGGCGCATGCCCGGGCCGCAATCGCCCCGGGCGGGGATAATTCGATCAGATGCGAGACGCCCTATTCAGAAGCCTTCGCCGCCGCGAGGATCGGGCCGAACTCGGGGCGCTGGATGATCACCACCACATCCTCATCCCCGCCGGCTTCGGCTTCGATGGCGAGCGGCGCGCGCGTATCCCAAGGGTCGAGGCGGCGCCAGTCCGTCACGATATTGCTGTAGGTGATCTTCTTTCCCGCGTTCTCGCCCCGGCGGATCTCCACCGTCGCCTCCGGCTTCACCCGCACGACCTGCACCCAGAGCGGCACCTCGTAGCGCTTCGCGGCCTTCGCATCGATGCGTATCCGATCGCCCGTGCGCCTAACCGAGAGATCGATATCGCTGTCAGCCTCTGCCTTGTGCCGGCGGATCAGATGCAGGAGCTTGCCGGGCCTCGTGCCCTCCACGTGATCCTTCCCGTCGATCACCATCTGCGGCGTGTAGACCATCCGCTTGCCGGCGGCGCGGGCATAGCCCTTCTGGCGGGCGGTGAACTTGCGCTGGCCGAAGGTATCCTTCCAGCCGATGTAATCCCAGTAATCCACATGCAGCGCGAGGGGGATCACGTCATCGCGCTTGGCGAGCTTGCGCAGAAGCTGATCGGCGGGCGGGCAGGAGGAGCAGCCCTGCGAGGTGAAAAGCTCCACCACGACAGGATCGGCCCTGCCCGAATCCGGCCCGGCCAGAACGGCCAGAGCCAGGGCAAGGGGGGCAAGCAGGCGGATCTTGAGCAGGGATGTGATTCGCATGAGATATCCGTTTGGCGTGGCTGCTACCTCATTAAGCCAGGCATCCCTGCAATTCCAATCAAGGTTTTGCGAGAAAAACAGGCGGTGTGGTCACTTTTCCGCGTATCCCGCCCCTTTTCGGTGTGCAATGGTATACATTTTGCCGCGCCCCCCTTGAATGCGCGCCCGCCTTGCGTCACAACCGCAGCCGAACCAGCCGTCATTCGAAGGGAGCCAGAACATGCCGATCACCGTCGGACAGGATAGCGCCAATACCCGCAAGACCCTCAAGGCCGCCGGGCAGGAAGTGGATTACTATTCCATCCCCGCCGCCGAGGCCGCCGGGCTCGGGGAATTCTCCCGTCTGCCCGCCGTGCTGAAGGTGGTGCTCGAAAACATGCTGCGCTTCGAGGACGGCAGGACCGTCACGCTTGACGACATCCGCGCCTTCGGCGAATGGGCCAAGGCGGGCGGCAGGAACCCGCGCGAGATCGCCTATCGCCCGGCGCGCGTGCTGATGCAGGATTTCACCGGCGTGCCGGCGGTGGTGGATCTCGCCGCCATGCGCGACGGCATCATCGGCCTTGGCGGCGATGCCCAGAAGATCAACCCGCTCAACCCGGTGGATCTGGTGATCGATCACTCGGTGATGATCGACGAATTCGGCAATCCGCGCGCCTTCCGGTTCAATGTCGATCGCGAATATCAGCGCAACATCGAGCGCTACACCTTCCTCAAATGGGGCCAGAAGGCGTTTGACAATTTCCGCGTCGTGCCGCCCGGCACCGGCATCTGCCATCAGGTGAACCTCGAATACCTGGCCCAGACCGTCTGGACGGACAGCGATCAGCACGGCCGCACCGTGGCCTATCCCGATACGCTGGTGGGCACCGACAGCCACACCACGATGGTCAACGGGCTTGGCGTGCTCGGCTGGGGCGTGGGCGGGATCGAGGCCGAGGCGGGCATGCTCGGCCAGCCGATTTCCATGCTGATCCCCGAGGTGGTGGGCTTCGAGCTCACCGGAGAGATGACCGAGGGCACCACCGGCACCGATCTGGTGCTGAAGATCGTGGCCATGCTGCGCGAACATGGCGTGGTGGGCAAGTTCGTCGAATTTTACGGCGAGGGGCTCGATCGCCTGCCGCTCGCCGACCGCGCCACCATCGCCAACATGGCCCCTGAATACGGCGCCACCTGCGGCTTCTTCCCGGTCGATGACGAAACCCTGCGCTATCTCCGCCAGACGGGGCGCGATGAGGATCGCATCGCGCTGGTCGAAGCCTATGCGAAGGAAAACGGCCTCTGGCGGAGCGCTGATTACGCCCCCGTCTATACCGAAACCCTCGGCCTCGACATGGGCGAGGTGGTGCCGGCGATCTCGGGGCCCAAGCGCCCGCAGGATCACACGCCGCTCGATCGCGCCACCGAGGCCTTCCTCAACGTGGTGGCCGAATACCGGGGCGAGGACGAAAGCCTTGAAAGCGACGAGATGCTCGCCGAGGGCCCGGCCCCCGATCCTTGCGTGGATCCGCGCAAGTCGGCCCCCGTGGAGGGGCGCGATTTCGAATTGCGCGACGGCTCGGTGGTGATCGCATCGATCACCTCCTGCACCAACACATCGAACCCTTACGTGATGATCGGCGCCGGGCTGCTGGCGCGAAAGGCGCGCGAGAAGGGGCTGACCTCGAAACCATGGGTCAAGACTTCCCTCGCCCCCGGCAGCCAGGTGGTGAGCGAATATCTCGAGGCCGCCGGGCTTCAGGAGGATCTCGACGCGCTCGGCTTCAACCTCGTGGGCTACGGCTGCACCACCTGCATCGGCAATTCGGGGCCGCTCCCGGAGGAGATCTCCAAATGCATCAACGATAACGATCTCGTGGCCACCAGCGTGCTTTCGGGCAACCGCAATTTCGAGGGCCGCATCCACGCCGACGTGCGCGCCAACTACCTCGCCTCGCCCCCCCTCGTGGTGGCCTACGCCATCGCCGGCGACATGAACGTGGATCTGACCCGCGATCCGCTGGGCCATGACAGCGAGGGCAATCCCGTCTTCCTCAAGGATATCTGGCCGAGCCAGCAGGAGGTGGCCGAGCTGGTGCACCGGACGGTGACGCGCGAGGCATTCCAGGCGAAATACGCCGACGTGTTCAAGGGCGACGAGAAGTGGCAATCGGTCGAAACCACCGACAGCGAGGTTTACGACTGGCCGCCCACATCCACCTATATCCGCAATCCCCCCTATTTCCAGGGCATGAGCCCCGAGCCGGGCTCGATCTCCGATATCGAGGGCGCGCGCGAGCTTGCGATCCTCGGCGACATGGTGACGACCGATCACATCTCGCCCGCCGGCGCGATCCCGGTGAACAGCCCGGCCGGCAAATACCTGATCGCGCATCAGGTGCCGCCGCGCGAATTCAATTCCTACGGCTCGCGGCGCGGCAATCACGAGGTGATGATGCGCGGCACCTTCGCCAATATCCGCATCCGCAATGAAATGGTGCCCGGTGTCGAGGGGGGCTACACGAAAGGGCCGGATGGCGAGGTGGTGCCGATCTTCGATGCCGCCATGGCCTGGCAGGAAAAGGGCGTGCCGCTCGTTGTGGTGGCGGGTGCGCTTTACGGCGCGGGCTCGAGCCGCGACTGGGCCGCCAAGGGCACGGCGCTTCTGGGCGTCAAGGCGGTGATCGCCGAGAGCTTCGAGCGCATCCACCGCTCGAACCTCGTCGGGATGGGGGTGATCCCCTTCGAATTCACCGGCGAAGACAACCGCGGGAGCCTCGGCCTCAAGGGCGACGAAAGCTTCACCATCCGCGGCCTCTCGGACGACATGAAGCCGCTGTCAGAGGTGCCCTGCACCATTGAATACGCCGATGGCACCAGCCGCGAGATCACCCTTCGCTGCCGGATCGATACGGAAGTGGAGATCGATTACGTGCGCAACGGCGGCGTGCTGCACTACGTGCTGCGCAATCTCGCGAAGAGCTGATCCCGGGGCCACCCGGGCGCGCCCCGCGCCGCGCCCGGGTGGCCGCACCCCGTCAGATCCCGTCAGGCAGCCGGATTTTCCTGCATCTTCACCGTCTTGCGGCAATTTTCGGGCGAAATACGGCGGAAACCGATTGTTTCGGAAAAAAATCACCCACAGGGCCATTCCCGGTCTTTTTTTGTTAACCTTTCTCGCGCATCTTGCCGGCATGGATACGAAACACATCATACGCCCCCGCCGCATCAACATGATGACGCTCGAGCTTCTCGCCATGCTGCTGCTGGCATTTGCGGGAATGCTCTCGCAATAGGCACCGTTAGAGCAGGATGATTCCGCGCGGAATCACCAGGCGCATGGTGTCATCGTTTTTCCGCCCGAGGGGCGGCACCGGGCAGCGATGGGCAGCGCCCGGCCCGTCCCGTCGCTCCGAAGGCGCGGGGATGACGGATTGGCGCGCCTCTTGCGAGATGGGATTGGCGCGCCTGAGCGCCCACCCTGCGGCCCTGCGCGGCCCGCTTCACAAGATCATGCGTCCACAAGATCATGCGTCTTGCGGCGGCTCTCCCTGATCCGGTTGGTGGCCTTGCCCTGCCCGGGCAGCCTTGCCGCCCTGGCAATCCTGCCGCCGGAGCGCCCGGTGTGCCGCCGGATCCATCACAGGGGAGAGCCCCGATCACCTCCCGGCGGCCTTTGAATGCGCACCGCGCCCGCAGGCAGGGCGGCCTATTTCGCGCCGTCCATTACCGGCTTGATGCGGTTGAGAAATATCTCCTCCGTCATCGGCCCGGCATAGCGCAGCAGGACAACGCCCCGGCCATCGATCACGAAGGTTTCGGGCACGCCGTAGATGCCCCATTCGATCCCGGTTCGCCCCTGTCTGTCGGCGCCTATGGCGATGAAGGGATTGCCGAGTTCGGCCAGAAATTCCCGGGCCTTCGCGGGATCGTCCTTGTAATTGATGCCGTAGATCTTCACCCCGTATTCGGTGGCGATCTTCTCCAGAACCGGGTGCTCCACGCGGCAGGGCAAGCACCAGCTGGCCCAGAAATTGACCAGTTTCACCCCCGGCGCGCGCAGCGTTTCATCATCGAAAGTCGGGTAATCCCCGAGCGGCACGAGATTCACCGCCGGCGCCGGCTGGCCCTCGCGGGTGGAGGGGAGATTCGTATCCCCCGCCCCGCCGAGCCCGAGATAGAACAGGATCGCCAGCCCGGCAAACAGCACCGGCGGCAGGATCAGCAGGGGAGAGATGCGCTTGGCGGCCATGTCAGGAATCTTCCTTTGCGCCGGCGCCGGCATCCGGCGGCCCGGAAGGCCGCTTCGCGTGGCGGCGGTGCTCTTCCATGCGGCTCAGTTCGCGCTGCACGCGGCGCGCCCGGATCCAGCTTGCAAGGATCAGGAGCGCAATCAGCAGCAGCGAGGCCCCGTAGGAGGAGAGGATGACCGTTTCGTATTTTCCGAGATCGGGCATCATGCCATGCGCTCCCTTGCCTGCAGGGCCTTCAGCCGGCGCGCCCGCACCTCGGTGCGGGTGCGGTAGAGCACGAGGGTGATGAAGAGCAGCACGAAGCCGATGATGCTGAGCACGAGCGGCCGATGATAGACATCGGCCACATGCTCGGCCTTGTCGAGCGAGAGCGAGGCATCCTGGTGCAGCCCCTGGGGCCAGAACAGGGTGGCGTAGCGGCTGAGAAGCGCGAAGACGGAGCCGACGATGCACAGGATCGAGGTGAGATCGGCCGCGGTATCGGGATTTTCGATCGCTTCCCAGAGCGCCATGTAGCCGAGATAGAAGATGAACAGCACCAGGAAGGAGGTGAGGCGCGGATCCCAGGCCCACCACGTGCCCCACATCGGCTGGCCCCAGATGGCGCCGGTGATGAGTGCGATCAGGGTCATGGTGAGGCCGATCGGCGCCGCCGCCTTGGCCGCCAGCACCGAAACGTGGTGGCGCCGCACCAGCCAGATCAGCGAAGCGACGAGCATCATGATCCAGGCATTGATGGCGATAAAGGCGCTTGGCACATGGAGATAGATGATCTTTACCGAGGTGCCGAAATTCTCGGCCTCGGGAGAGAAGAAATAGCCCCATACGAGGCCGGGGATCAGGGTAACGGCCGTCAGCGCCACCAGCCAGGGCATGAGGCGGGCCGTGGTTTCCATGAATTTCTTCGGATTAGCGTATTCCCAGATCGACATGCGCCACCTTCGGTTCGGTCTTTTTTTCGCTGCTACAATGCCCCAGCACAATCCTTAACGCAAATTGATGCGTATCGCCTGAGCCGCTACAAATGGAAGCAGCGCGATGGTGCCGAGCGTGATGCCCGCGAGCATCAGGAGCGGCACCGTGTTGGCCATCCCCTCCGCCCCGCGCCTCAGCGCCTCGGCGCCGAAGGTGAGGCTCGGGATATAGAGCGGCAGCACGAGGAGCGAAAGCAGCAGCCCCCCGCGCTTCACCCCCACCGTGAGCGCCGCGCCGAAGGTGCCGATGAAGCTCAGCGCCGGCGTGCCGAGAAGGAAGGTCACCACCAGCCAGTAATAGGCGCTTTCAGGCAGGTTCAGCAAGAGCCCCAGCACCGGGGCGGCGATGGTGAGGGGAAGGCCCGTGGTCAGCCAGTGGGCGAGTGCCTTCATCGCCACCACCCCTTCCATCGGCAGCGGCGAGGTGGCGAGGAGATCGAGCGATCCATCCTCGTAATCGAGGGTGAAGATGCGGTCGAGGGAAAGGAGGCAGGCCAGAAGCGCCGCGATCCACAGGATCCCCGGCGCGATCGTGCCCAGAAGCCCGCCCTCGGGGCCGACACCGAAGGGCACCAGCACCACCGCGATCAGGAAGAAGGCGAGCCCGAGGCCAAAGCCCCCCCCGGCGCGCATGGCGAGGCGGATATCGCGCACAAGAAGGGCGATCATGCCAGATCCTCCGCGCCGGCGAAGGGATCATGGGGCACGCGCACCCTGCCAGCGCCCGCCCCGTCTGCCCCGCCTGCTCCGGCCTTCCCTGCCCGGTCGGGATCGGCGCGAAAGGGCGTGAGATCGAGCGCGCGCGCCGCAAGGCCGAGATCGATATGGGTGGCCATCAGCGCCATGCCGCCCCCGGCGAGATGGCGCTCCACCGCGCGGGCGAACAGGCGAACGCTTTCGGCATCGAGCGAAACCGTGGGTTCGTCAAGCGCCCAGATCGCGCGCCCGGTGAGCAGGAGGCGCGCCAGCCCGAGGCGGCGCTTCTGCCCGGCCGAGAGGCTGTGGGCAGGGCGGCCGGCGAGATCGGCGAGATTGAATTCTTCGAGCGCGCGGCCGATTTCCCCCTCCCCCGTGCCATGCACGCGGGCCCAGAAACGCAGGTTTTCCAGAGCGGTGAGCGTGCTCTTCAGCCCGTCGGCATGGGCGCCATAGGCGAGCGCCTCATCGGCCATCCCGATCCGCCCGGCGAGCGGCGGCTGAAGGCCGGCGAGGGTGCGCAGGAGGGTTGTCTTGCCGATGCCGTTGGGGCCGCGCAGCATGAGGGCTTCGCCCGCTTCGAGGCGGAAATTCACCCCCTCGAGCACGAGCACGCCGCCACGGGCGCAGGCAAGATCGGCAACTTCGAGTTCCATGCCTGCGCACATAGCCGATCGGAGGGGAGGCGAAAAGCGGGAAATGGGAGAATCGCGCGAGGCGGGCATGAGGAGGGCGCGCGCAGGCTCAGCCCACGGGCAGGAGCGCCGCGCCCACCCTGCGCCCCTCGCCCAGAAGCACGTTGTAGCTGCGGCAGGCCGCCGGGGTGGGCATCGGCTCGCCCATCACGCCGCCTTCGGCCATGGCGGAAGCGAGCGCGGGCGGCAGATGCGCCATCTCCTCGCCCATCCCGACGAAAAGCACGTCGATCCTGCCCGCGAGCGCGCGGATGGCCTCCGTATCCTCAAGCCCGCCCCAGGGC
>WFVA01000122.1 GCA_015491895.1 Albidovulum sp.
TCCCAGCCGCGCTCGATCAGGCGCTCGCTGCCGTCGATCTCCTTCAGGATTCCACGCCTCCGGCCCGTCCAGGCCATCTCGAGAGAGAGCTTCCCGATCTCCATCTCCCTTGTCTGGGCCATTCCGCGATTGCGGGCGTGGCGCCCCGCGATCAGATTCTGCGGCCCGCCGCCATCAAGGATGATTTCCTCCAGCCCTCCATCGCCCGGGAGAGAGCCGAAGCCGGCCTTGTGCTCCCGCTCCTCGACATCGATCACGCCATTGGGCTCGCCGATGCGCGCCATCGTATCACTGGCGATCGCGGTGAGGAGCCGCTCGTTCTGCCGCCTTTCGGCAAGGTCGCTCGCGCCCATGTCGTTACCGGCGAGCCCGGCGATGACATCCGCAAGCTGCGCCCCGACGACCAGATCAATCCGCCTGCCATCAGGCCTGCGATCGGCAACCACATCGCCCGCCACCGGCACGCCATGGATATGGCCGTGCAGCAGGGTTGCATAGACCTGCTTTGGCTCCACCGCCGTGAAGCGCGTGCCATCGGGCATGAAGATCTCGGCTGCGCCGACCTTCGCCATGCGCTTCGAGACAAGGGATGCCTCCCCATCATCGATCTTCGCAATCTCGATGCGGTCTTCCTGCATCAGACCGAGATCAACCCGGGTTTGCGCCAGCCGCTCCACCCGCATGAAGCTGGCGTTTTCCTCCGGCGTATAGGGCGGCGCCGACCACCCCAGCTCATCCAGACGCGAGGTCAGGCTTTTGGCGGAGCTGGCCGGATCGAGGGGATCATGCGTCTGCGCACTCCACCATCCCGCCACGACATATGTCGCCAGATCGCTGAACACGCCATCGGGGGCAAGCTCGGCGAGATCGTCGAGCGGATCGTGCAGTGCAAAGCGGTTGATGCTGGGATCATAAGCTGCCGACCAGTTGAGGGCGCCGCCCGCCGTGCCGGTCAGTTCTTCGGGCACGAGCTCATGGCCGAGAGGCGCGCCGCCCGAAATCCCCTCTTTCCATTCCTGGAGATCGAACACGCGGGAAGTATCGGCCTCGATCACCCAGCCGCGCACCTCCGTTCGCTCTCCCCCTTCGGGGGCCACGATGCGCAGCACCACCCAGCGATTGGCCAGGGGAGGCAGGCCCGTGACCGTATCGGCTTCCTCGCTCATCCGCCCCGCCATCAGCGCATCGGGCACGGCCCAGTGCAGATGCACGCCCGCTGGGCGCTTGCTCCCCGGCGCGAAGGGCTCGGGCGAAGGCTCGGGGGGAGCGCTGCCCGATGTGGTGAGCTTCAGCGGTATCCGCACGAATTCCTCATCAAGCCCTGCCTCGGGCACGTAAAGCGCCTGCACATCCACCGGCACCAGAAGGCGGGGCATGCGCACAAGCTCCGGGCTCCAGGCCGCGATCGACGCCGGATCGAGCGCCGCACGCGCCAGGGCCGACCATCTTTCGGTGAGAATGGCCTCGGAGAGGAGCTTGCCATCGAGATCAATCGCCATCGATCAGCCTCCCGAAATCATCGATCAGGGTCGTGATCTCACGCCCGATCGTGGGCCGGAAAACGGCGCGGATATCAGGATCCTCGATCACCGACGGATCGCCAAATACCTGCCGGTAGGGAAAGCGGATCATCTCCAGCGCGAATTCCGCGCCGTCCAAAATGCCGTCGGTGCTGATATTGGTGGCCTCGAAATCGCGGAACCGCTTGCCGGTATTGGCCAGATCCAGCACCCCGGGCGAGCCGGGGCGGAAAAGCACCGGCAATCGGTGCGCCTCGGCGGCCGTTTCCACCGGCTCGCCATCATCATCCACATAGCCGGCGGTTTTCACATCGCGCGCGGGCACCGAGGCGGTGTAGCTGTTGAAATTGCCCGGTATCGCCTCGAGCGAAACACCGAACTGCAGGCCCTGGCGCGGCTCCTCGATATGGACCACCCGGGGCAGGCCGTCAAACAGCGCCAGCAGCACGGCCGGGGCCAGCCGCTCGAGGCGTAAGAGCTTGATCCTGTCGGTGTGGGTTTCGGGCAGGATGTCCTCGTCGGTTTCGCCCGGCTCCTTGCGGTAGGCGCGCACATGCAGCCCCGGCCAGCCCGAAACCGCCCGCGAACGCAGCAGGAAGCCCGTTATCAGCCCGGCCTTGCCCCCCTGCACCGCCTCGCTGCCCGGCTGGCGCACCCGCCTCTCCTCTTCATCCACCTCGCGCTCGATTTCCGGGTAGAGCTGTTCGAGCTGGGCGCGATCCGAGGTGTTGACCGTTCCGACGCTGAGCGCCCCCTGCGTCAGGGCATCGGTCCAGGCGCGATCGACATAGAAGAAACGGATCGACTCCACAGGCAAAAGGCTGGAATCCGGCACGATATTGTTGAACGGCACGGAATCCAGGAGCCGCAGGCTGGCAAGGAAACTTCGAATGGCGCAGGGGGTGATCTTGTCCTCACCAGTGCAATCATCGGCACCGACAGGAAAAGCCTTGAAGTCCATCGCCCCCGCCAGCACCTGAAAGACCGTATCGGCGTCCATCTGCATCTGCTTGCGGGCCATCACTTCATCTCCTCTTCGCGCCGGCGCCGCAGATTTCGGAGCAGGGCATCAAGCGCATCCTCCCGATCGAGCAGCACCCCGCCTTCGCGTTCTATTTCCGGCGCGGCTTCGCTGGCAGGGCCCACCGGCTTTTTCAGAACGCCGCCGAGAATTTCGCCCAGCGTCGCGTCGAGCCCCGCTGCAAGCCGCTTCTTTTCGATCGGATCCGGTGCGCCTGTATCGGGCCGCACCACAGGCGGGGCTTCCCGGTCAAGGATCGAGGGGTCCTTGAATGCGTGCAGCTTCTTCAGAACTTCGGCTCCGATCCCGAGCCCGCGCCCCATGCGGGCCACGGGATCGCCATCGAGAACGGGGATCGGGCGCCCCGGATCGGCGATCGGGCGTATCCTGCCGAGGACCTTCTCCGGCGTCTTCGCCGCGGCTTCGATAAAGCCCCTGCCCGCAAGGCGCCCGATATCCACCGGCCGAAGATCATCGAGCCCCAGCCGGCCGAGAAATGATCCCTCGAAGGCCCGGCCCGCCAAACCCTTGCTGCGCGCAGCGCCGAACTGTTCGCGCCGCCAGCGCATCATGGCCGCCATCACCGAAGGGCGCGAAAGCGCCAGCAGGCGGCCGATCTCGAAGGCAATCGCCAGCGAGAGATCCTCGCGCCCGTCCGGCACCGTGGCGCGTAACTGATCGCTGACATGCGCGAGAACGGTGCCCGATACATCCTCGAGCGCATTTCGCTTGGTGGCATGGGGCGTGAAGGGGCCGCGATACCAGGCGCGGCGGCTTTCGCCGAATCGGGTAACATGGGGCAGGCCCACATGGCCGGTTTCCGCCACTTCGGGCGCGGGGCGGAGCAAGGGCGCATCGGGCGGCGCATCGCCCGTCACCTCCGGCAGGCATTCCGGGCGGGAGGGCTTGGCGCCGGGGCCTGGCAGCGTCCCGAGCAGGCCGACATCAAGCTCCTGAAGGATGGTATCGAGGGAGCCGGCCCCCGTGCAGGTGAAAGACCAATGTGCCAGCACCGGGAAGCGATAGGTCTTTTCTGGAATGTAGGGCTCGAAATTCAAGCGGAAGCCGGCCTTCATCGCATCGCGCACGGCAAAGGCCGCATCGGCGCTGTTGGTGGTGATTGCCGTGTTGGCGATCTGCCTGGTGGTGGATTTCCATTGCCCGGCCCTGCCCGGGGAGGCCCGCTTCACGGTTGAGCGAGGGTTCGTGCCGGGCTGAAGGCGCTTTTGCCCGGCCGCCGGTCCGGCACCCGCTTCACCAGCCGCGCCATTCGTGCGCCCTGCGCCAGAGCTCCTTCGCGTGCCTGCAGGGACAGACGGCAAATCCGGGTCCGCTTCGAAATCCACGGCCGGGTTTCCGCCCATGAAAAGGATATCGGGATCGCCCGTGGCGATCTGCACCTCAAGTGCGGCATCAAACACATATGCCATCGCGAAGAATGTGGGCGTTGGCGGTGTTGGCTCTGGCAGGACGTGCAACTGCCCCTCCAGATTGATCAGACAGGCAACATAGCGCACCGGCCTGCATTCCTCGCGATCGTACTGGGGCAGGCGATTGGCCAGAATGACCGACATGAAGCCATCGTCATCACCCATGGCGTTTTCGGTATCGTCCTTGTTCACCTCGCGCACATGCGCCAGCAGCCGCAGATCGGGAACGGTGGGAAATACCTTGCGCACGGTGCTTTCAGGCACCGCGAGATAAATCCCCTTCACAACATCGGCCTGCCCCTCCATCGCCACCCCGGATGTGACACATTCCGCAACCGGCACCTCCTGCGAGATCTCGCCCTCGCCCTCGGCGATTACCACCAGCGCGAGCCATGGGGTGTTTTCGTCAACCGGCTCTTCGGGCACCGGATCGCCGCTGCGCAGCGGATGGCGCTCCCATGGCAGGGCGCGGTTCTTCAGCACGATCTGGGGCAGGCGCGATTCATAGGCGCCCTCGGAATTGGCCGGCGGCCAGGCCGAAAGTGCCTGATCGGGAGGGAGCTTGTAGCGCGGTGCCGTGATCCTGATCCGGGTATTCAGGGTTTCGGTATCAAGCCCGCTGGCCTGGCCCGAAGCAAGCGTGTGGCTGGACTGCAACTCGTAATCGCCGGCGCGAAGGGCCGGGATGATCCCGTCATACAGGACAAAGCTACCTGGGTTGACCATGTTCTATCCTCATCTGACTTTCTCCAGTTCCTTTGCCTTCTTCCTTTTCTCCTGCGCCCCTTTCACAGCCGGCCGCCATTTCACCCTCACAGGGCGCCCGCCGCCCTGAACCGGGCTGACAAGTAGGATTTCGGGATCCTGATCCCGAAGCGCCTGCGCAAAGGCATCTGCCGTGCCGCCGGAAGCGATGACGCCGGCGATGCGCCCTTCCGCGCCGCTGCCGAAGCGCAGGCTGAAACCGTGGCTGCGATCATCACCGGCGCTCTTGGTGCGTCTCGGGCGCAGCAGGGAAAAGACAACCGCCGTCTGGCGCCCGAGATCGATCACGAGAGGCTGCACGGCCCGACTCTCGCGCGCGCCTTCGAGGCCGATCGCGAATTCACTGATCTCCTCCTCGCTGACGACGCTGTTGAAAAGCACTGCAACGAGAGGCGCGAATTCATCGAACCTGGTGGTCACGACACCGCGGCGCACGAATTCGCCCGCCCGTATCCAGCCCGCACCGCGCCGCTCGCCATGCCGCTTCGGATCACCCCCCTCGACAAATACAGACCCGCCCGGGAAGAGCGCTGTTGACCATCCCACGAAGGCCAGCTCGCGCGGGCCCACCCAGCCGGCAAGCCCGTCATCCGATGCGCCATCTCCCAGCGCGATCACCGCAAAACGCGCCACCTGCGGCGGAAGGTCGATACTTCGCGGCGCCGGCGAGAGTGACAACAGCGGCGCGCCTCCAAGCCCGAAGGCAACCAGCCGGACGCGCCCCCCCGTCAGGCCGAGGCGCCCACTGCTTGCCCCGATGGGCGCGCGCCGCGCGTTGGGCATTTCGTAAAGGGCCATCTCTCCGGGCAGTATCCCTTCGAAAGCGCCGCCGGCCATCGCCGCCTCCTCGGGGGAGATCCCGCCACCCGACCGGGTATTCTTTTTCTGCTTCGGCTTCATGCCCGTTGTCATCGCGTCGAGAGCACCGATGCGCGCTCTCGTGGCGCCATCGGCCCCGAGCCCCGCCACATGGGCCGCAGCCCCCCGCGCCTGACGCGTTACCGGGATTTCGCCATGGGCGATCAACGTCTTGCCGTCCTGTGCCACCGGCCGCACCATTTCGAGGCGTGCCGCCAGCGCCGGATCAAAGCTCCGCTCGATCCCGGCCAATGATGGCGGCGAGACGCGACGGATGCCCTTCGCATCGGAAACGGTGGTGCGCTCCATCGGCATTTCCACTCTCGTGGGCGCGCCAAAC
>WFVA01000123.1 GCA_015491895.1 Albidovulum sp.
GAGCCGGTGGTGCGGGTGCCGGCGGGGGAGCCCTGGATCATCAAGCAGGTGCTCGATCTCGGGGCGCGTTCGCTGATCGTGCCGATGGTGGATACGCCCGAGGAGGCCGAGGCGCTGGTGCGCGCCACCCGCTACGCGCCCGATGGCATCCGCGGGCAGGCCGCCCCCATCGTGCGCGCTTCCGGTTATGGCGCGCAGCGCGATTACGTGCAGGCGGCCAATCGCGAGATCTGCCTCATCGTGCAGGCGGAAACGGCGCGGGCGATGGAAAACATCGGCGCGATCGCCGCCGTGGAGGGTGTGGATTGCGTCTTCATCGGCCCCGCAGATCTCTCCTGCGACATGGGCTACCCCGGCAACCCGGACGCCCCCGAGGTGCGGGCGGCGATCGCCGAGGGCGCAGCGGCGATCCGCGCGGCGGGCAAGGCGGCGGGGATCATCCCCGCGGGCGCGGCCGATTTCCCGGCTCTTGCGGCGGCCGGTTTCGGCTTCATCGGCCTCGGGGCGGATGTGGTGCTGCTGGCGGAAGGGATGCGCGGCCTTGCGCGGGATGCGCGCGCCGCGCTGGGCCTCTGAACGAGCCCCCCGCGGGGCTTGATTTCAGTCAATGCCCCGGGCGTGGGAAGGTGCGAGGCTGGATGGGCAAGGAGGGAGGCTCTGATGGGAAAGACAGTGGAAGAGCGGCGCGCGGCGCTGGAGGCCCGGCTCGAGGAACTCGAGGCGCGCAAGCGCGAGATTCGCGAGGAGCTTCTTTCCCGGGAAAGCAGAGATTGGGAGGATCTGGCCCAGGAGCGGGAGGAGGACGAAGTCCTTGAAGACATGGCCCAGGCTGCCGATATGGAGATCAGAATGATCCGGGCGGCGCTTGTGCGCATCGAGGAGGGCGAATACGGCTTCTGCGCCGAATGCGGCGCGCCGATCGGCGAAGCGCGGCTCGATCTTCTGCCGGCAACGCCGTTCTGCGCCGAATGCGCGGCGCGCCACGATCACTGAACGCCAGACAGGCCCGAGCGGCCGGAGAGGAGCGAACATGGCCTTCGAAGCCCTGAAGGCGGGGATCTACATGATCCTCGACGAAATCGAGAAAAGCCCCGAGGATCGCCTGGAGCTTGAAGAGCAGCTGCGCGAGAAGCTCGAGGAGCTGAAAAGCCTCGGCCTGCCGCTTCCAGAGGATCTGGTGAAGCTCGAGGAGTATCTGGAAAAGAGCCTCGAGGAGCGGGGCCGGGCGAAGGCGGAAGGCGGCAAGGGGGCGTGAGGGCGCCCGCGCCGTCAGTCCGCCTTCCGGGGCGGCCCTTGCGCCGATCGCCCGAGGGGCTTTTCTTTTCGCCTTTCTGCGGCCATTCTGGCGCGCAAGTGGGGTGGGCCCGTATGGCCGGCCTGTAACACGCGGGGGAGCAGCAGGATGGGCGATATCGTCAGTTATGAACGTATCGGTGATGTGGGCGTGATCACGCTCGACAATCCGCCGGTGAACGCGCTCGGGCGGGATCTGCGCGCGGGGATCGTGGCTGCGCTTGATGCGGCCAATGCGGATCCAGAGGCGCGTGCGATCGTGATCCGGGCCGAGGGGCGCACCTTTCCGGCCGGGGCCGACATCCGCGAGTTCGGCAAGCCGCCCGAAGAGCCCTGGCTGCCGGAAGTGTGCAACCGCATCGAGGAATCGCCCAAGCCCGTGGTGGCCGCGATCCACGGCACGGCGCTTGGCGGCGGTTTCGAGATCGCGCTCGCCGCCCATGCCCGCATCGCCACCCGCGATGCGCGCGTCGGCCTGCCTGAGGTGACGCTCGGCATCCTGCCCGGCGCCGGCGGCACCCAGCGCACGCCGCGCCTCAGCGGCGCGCAGGCGGCGCTTGATCTCATGCTGATCGGCAAGCCTCTCCCGGCCGAGCGGGCGCAGGCGGCCGGCCTGATCGACGAGATCGCGCAGGACGGGGACGCTCTCGATGCGCAGGCCCTTGCCCTCGCCGCGAAGCTGGCCGCCAGCGGGGGTGCCCCGCGGCGCACGCGCGATCGCCGCGAGGGCTTCGCCGATCCTCTGGCCTATGAGCGCGCGGTGCGCGAATGGCGCGAAAAGCTCGCCGCGAGCCCCCTGCCGGCGCCGAAGAAGATCGTCGATTGCGTGGAGGCGGCGCTCCTGCTGCCGTTCGAGGCCGGGCTCGAGTTCGAGCGCGCGGCTTTCGAGGATCTGGTGAACTCGCCCGAGGCCGCCGCCCTGCGCCATGCCTTCTTTGCCGAGCGCCGCGCCGCGAAGCCCGCCGGGATCGAAGGCGCCGCGCCGCGCAAGGTGGAGCGCGTGGGGCTGATCGGCGGCGGCCTCATGGGCTCGGGGATCGCCATTTCCATGCTCGATGCGGGGCTTCCCGTGGTGCTGATCGAGCGCGATCAGGAGAGCCTTCAGGCCGGCATCGAGCGCATCGAGGCGACTTATGCCCGCGCCTGCGCGCGCGGGCGCCTGAGCGAGGAGGAAGCGGGCCTGCGCCTCGCCCGCCTCACCGGCGCGCTTGATCATGCCGCCCTTGGCGGTGCGGATCTCGTGATCGAGGCGGTGGTGGAGGACATGGACATCAAGCGCGATGTCTTCGCCCGCGCCGAAGCCGCCATGCGCCCCGATGCGATCCTCGCCACCAACACCTCCTATCTCGATGTGAACGCCCTTCAGGCCGCCTGCGCGCACCCCGGGCGGGTGATCGGGCTGCATTTCTTCTCGCCCGCCCATGTCATGAAGCTCCTCGAGATCGTGGTGGCGAAGGATACGGCGCCCGATGTGGTGGCCACCGCCTTCGCGCTGGCGCGCCGGCTCGGCAAGGTGCCGGTGCGCGCGGGCGTGTGCGATGGCTTCATCGGCAACCGGGTGCTCACCGCCTACCGCCAGGCCGCCGACGAGATGCTCGAGGAAGGCGCGACGCCTGGCGAGATCGACGCCGCCATGCGCGCCTACGGCTTCCGCCTCGGCCCCTATCAAGTGCTCGACATGGCGGGGCTCGATATCTCCTGGGCGCGCAGGAAGCGCCTCGCCGCGCACCGCGATCCGGGCGAGCGCTACGTGGAAATCGGCGACATGATGTGCGAGCTTGGCTGGTTCGGCCAGAAGGCGGGGCGGGGCTATTACATCTACGAGGAAGGGTCGCGCGAGGGGCGCGAAAACCCCGATGTGCTGGTGCTGATCGAGGAATTGCGCAGGAGCAAGGGGATCGAGCCGCGAAGCTTCACGCAAGACGAGATTCAGCGCCGCATCCTTGCCGCCATGGCCAATGAGGGGGCGCGGCTGGTGGAGGAGGAAATCGCCGCGCGCCCGGGGGATGTGGATGTGGTGATGATCCACGGCTACGGCTTTCCGCGCTGGCGCGGCGGGCCGATGCAGGCCGCCGATCAGCGCGGGCTGTTGCAGGTGAAGAAGGAGCTTCTGGCCATGGCCGAGGGCAATCCGAAGGCCTGGACGCCGGCGCTCATCTTTGACGAGCTTATCAAGAACGGGATGAAATTCGCCGATCTGAACGGCTGACCGGCCGGGCGCCCGGCGCTTTGCTGGGGTGGTGCGGCGTCAGGGTGTCAGCACCAGTTCGCCGCGCCGGAAGGAGACATCGGAGAAGTGGCGCAGGTAGCTCATGCCGAGGAGCGAACCTTCCATCTCGCCGCCGTTCACCGAAGCCCGCATATCCCTGAGCACCAGATCCCCGAGCCGGATTTCCCCGAGCCGCACCGGGGCGGTGGGCACCCGGCCATTGGCGGTGACGGCGATCCCCGTATAGCGCAGGCTGTCAGGATCAAGGCCGATGCGCCGGGCGTCCTCTTTCGTCAGCACGATCTCGCTCGCCCCCGTATCCGCCACGAAGCGCACCGGCACGCCGTTGATTTCAAGAGTGAGGTAATAATGGCCGTCGGGGGCCATGGGCACGCGGATCTCGCCCGAGGCCATCTGCTCGAACTGCCCGATCCGGCTGCGCTGGGTGATGTCGTTCCACAGGAGATAGCCGGCGCCGAGGCCGAGAAAGAGAAAGCCCCAGATCATGGCCTGCTGCAGCGCCTTGCCGATGTTTTCGCGCCCCTGAGAGAAGAACCAGCCGCCCACGGCGATCAGCAGCAGCAGGAGATAGGCGATACGGATGTAATCATCTGATGTCATGGGCTGAAGATAGGGGCGGGGTGCGGAAAATGCGAGGGGTGTGCGGAAAATGCGAGGGGTGTGCGGAAAATGCGAGGGTGCGCCGGGCTCAGACGCCGGTGCGGATCAGGGTTTCGATGCCGTCCACCACGAACTGCACGCTGAGCGCGGCCAGCAGCATCCCCAGAAGGCGGGTCACCACATTGATCCCGGTTGTGCCGAGCGCGCGCTCGAACAGCCCCGCCAGCAGGAAGGCCGCCATCACCAGCCCGATCACCGCCGCCAGCACCGCGAAGATGACGAGTTCGGCGACGAGGCTGCCGCTGGCCTTGTCTGTCAGCAGGATGATGGTGGTGATGGCGCCCGGCCCGGCAATGAGGGGGGTTGCGAGGGGGAATACGGAAGGATCGTCCGCCGCGCTGGCCTGGTTGCGGCGGCGCTGGGTGCGGCGCTCGAAGAGCATGTCGAGCGCGGTGAGAAAGAGGAGGATGCCGCCGGCGATGCGGAAGGCGGGCATGGAAATCCCCATGAATTTCAGCACTGCCTCGCCAAGAACGCCGAAGAGCAGCAGGAGCGCCAGCCCGATCAGGCAGGCGCGGATGGCGATGGCGCGGCGGTGGGCGGTGTCCATGCCCTTGGTGAGCGCCACGAACAGCGGCGCCAGCCCGATCGGATCGATGATCACGAACAGCGCCACGAAGCTCGAAATGATCTGCGAGTGATCCATCAGCCTGCCCTTTCCCCTGCCGGTTTTTCTGCCGTTCCTTCCGCCTTCTCCAGCCGCTCGAGCGCCGCCATCCACAAGGATTCGGCGCGGTCGAGCGCCTCCATCACCTCGTGATACTTCCGCTGCCAGGGCTCGGCCGCATTGCCGGCCTCGGCCTCGTAAAGCGCCGGATCGGCGAGCCTTGCGGCCAGCTTTTCGCGCATTTCGTTGAGCTTATCCACCCTTGATTCGCATTTGCGCACATCCGCGCGCAGGGCGAGGATCTCATCGCGCGTGGCGCGCCTCGGCTTCGGCGCCTTTCCTGCGCGGGCCTTGCGGGCCGCCGCCTTTGCTTCGCTGTCGCCCGAAAGCAGGTGTTTGCGATAGGCTTCGAGATCCTCCTTCCATTCGCGCACGCGCCCGCCCTGCACCAGCCACAGGCGATCGGCCACCAGATTGAGGAGGTGCATGTCGTGGCTGACGAGGATCACCGCGCCCTTCCAGGCGGTGAGCGCCACCACCAGCGCCTCGCGGCTCTCGATATCGAGGTGGTTGGTTGGCTCGTCGAGGATCAGGAGATGGGGGGCGTCGAGCGTGGCCAGCAGGAGCGTGAGCCGCGCCTTCTGCCCGCCCGAGAGCCGCTCGACGGGCGTTTCGGCCTGATCGGCGCCAAGCCCGAAGCCCGCGAGGCGCGCGCGCAGGGCGGCGGGGGCGAGATCGGGGAGCGCGCGGCGCAGGTGATCGAGCGGCGTTTCGCCGGGCACGAGCTCTTCCGTCTGGTGCTGGGCGAAGAAGCCCACCTTCAGCTTGCGCGCGCGCGTGATCTCGCCGCTCATCGGCGCGAGCCGCCCGGCGATCAGCCTGGCGAGCGTCGTCTTGCCCTCGCCGTTGCGCCCCAGAAGGGCGATGCGGTCATCGTGATCGACGCGCAGATCGAGGCCGCGCAGAACCGGCTTGCCGCCATAGCCAACCGAAGCGCCCTCCATGCGGATGATCGGGGGCGAAAGCGGCTCGGGATCGGGGAAGGTGAAGCGGTGCCTGTGCGCCTCTTCGGGGGCGGTGATCGGCTGCATCTTCTCCAGCATCTTCAGGCGCGATTGCGCCTGGCGCGCCTTGCTCGCCTTGTAGCGGAAGCGATCGACGAAGCCCTGCAGATGGGCGCGGCGCGCGGCCTGCTTGCGCGCCTCGGCCTCCTGCACCGCGCGCTGCTGGGCGCGGGTCTTCGCGAAGGTATCGTAATTGCCCTGATAGAGCGTGAGGCGGCGATCGTGGAGATGCAGGATCGCTCCCACCGCGCGGTTGAGCAGCCCGCGATCGTGACTGATGACGATCACCGTATGGGGATAGCGCGCGAGATAGCTTTCCAGCCACAGCGCGCCTTCGAGATCGAGATAGTTCGTCGGCTCATCGAGAAGCAGGAGATCGGGGGCGGAGAAAAGCACGCCCGCGAGCGCCACCCGCATCCGCCAGCCTCCCGAGAAGGCCGAGCAGGGCATCTGCTGCTCCTCATGGGTGAAGCCGAGGCCCTTCAGGATCGCCGAGGCGCGCGCCTCCGCGCCCCAGGCATCGATATCGGCAAGGCGGGTCTGGATATCGGCGATGCGGGCGGGATCGGCGGCGCTTTCGGCCTCGCGCATCAGCGCCGCGCGCTCCCGATCGGCGGCGAGCACGGTGTCGAGGAGCGAGATCTCGCTGCCCGGCACCTCCTGCGAAACGCCGCCGATGCGCGCGCGCGCCGGCAGGCTGATTTCGCCGCCTTCGAGCGAAAGCTCGCCCCGGATCAGGCGGAAGAGGGTCGTCTTGCCGCTGCCGTTCGGCCCGACAAGCCCCACCTTGTGCCCGGTCGGGATGGTGGCCGAAGCGCCTTCGAACAGCGGGCGGCCCTCCACCGAATAGCTGATGTTCTGGATCCTGAGCATGGGCGCGGTGTGCCGCATGGCGCTCGCCCCGTCAATCGCAGCTTTCAATCGCCGCTTTCTCTAAGCGCTTTCAATCACCGCTTTTCAAGCCCTGAAAGCCGTGCTAGCAGGGCGGCGATTTTAACCGCCGGGGCAGGGCGCCCCGGACAAGCAACCCGATCAGCAAGAGATCAATCTCGGATCAGCAAGGAAAGAGCAAAGCAATGGCCGTTCAACGCACGTTTTCGATCATCAAACCCGATGCCACCAAGCGCAACCTCACCGGCGCGATCATCAAGAAGCTCGAGGATGCGGGCCTGCGCGTGGTGGCGCAGAAGCGCATCCGGCTCACCAAGGAGCAGGCCGGGCAGTTCTACGCGGTGCACAAGGAGCGCCCCTTCTACGATGAACTCTGTGAATTCATGGCCTCCGGCCCGATCGTGGTGCAGGTGCTCGAAGGCGAGGACGCGATCGCGAAGAACCGCGAGGTGATGGGCGCGACCAACCCCGCCGAGGCGGCCGAGGGCACCATCCGCAAGGAATTCGCGCTTTCGATCGGCGAGAACTCGGTGCATGGCTCCGACGGCCCCGACACCGCGAAGGCGGAAATCGCCTTCTTCTTCTCCGAGCTTGAAATCGTCGGCTGAGCAGGCCGGGATCGGGTGTGTCCGCTGCAAGGCTCGCGTTCTTCGTGATGAGGGCAGCGCACGGCCCGAGGGTGGGCGCTCGGTAGCGCCCGCCCTGTGGGGCGGGTCGGGCGCTGCCCGGCGGTGCCCGCCGGGCTTTAAAAAGAAGGGCGTTGAAAGAGGATGAAGCCGAGCATTCAATGATCCCACGCGCTTTCATCCTGCGCTAACCTGCCCCCTTCTTCGGCGCCACCACGCCGATTTCATCAAGGGCCGCGTCCAGCCGGGCGCGGCCTTCGTCATTTCCGCCTGCCGCAGCCGCCGCCTTCAGCGCGTCGAAACGCTTGCGCAGGGCCGCCTTTTCCGCGCCCCGGCAATCGTTCCAGGGGCGGCCCTGAAGGCCCATGACGAGCGCGTAATAGCCGATGAAATGGGGCTTCGTGCCGCTGGCGAGGAGGCGGGCGTAGGCCTTGTCGGGGCCGAGGGCGTGCACTTCCCCGGCGCTCCTGATGCCGGCGCGGGCGAAAGCCGCATCCGCGGCGGGGCCGAGATTGCGGATCGAGGAGACGGGCCTTGAGGCGTGATCCGAGGCCGGCCTTTCCCCGTGTTCCGTCTCATCCGCCGTCATGGTCCGGCCTCCTGCTGGTGAACGGAATTGTGAAAGTGCAATTCCTGTCCCTGCCGCCCCGTGGTGCGGCAGGAAACAAATTCATCAACCAATTCACGCTCCCCGCAAGAAGGCGGGAGAGCCGGGCGCTTTCAATGCCTGAAGGCGGCGCCCGTTCAGATGCTGGCCCAATCCGTGAACCGCGGCTTCTGCCCGCTGGCCGCTCCGGCCGGCTGCATCGCCGGTTTCGGCGTTTCGGCCATGCGGGGGGCGGGCGGCGTTTCTGCGGCGCGGGGCGTTTCGGGAGATTCGCCCGAGGCGTCTCCCAGCAATTGCCTTGCGGCGTCAGATGCGGCCTCGGGGCCTTCCTGGTGTGCCATTTTCCGTTACTTCCCGATTGCGGCCGGAGGGTGCGGCCGGCCAGACACATTGCACATGCACCCTGCAGGGGATGGAATCACGGAAATGGGCTGTGGAAAAGTCACAAATGCGTTGATTTCGGGAAAATGACGGCAGGCTGTGGCAGGGATGTGCCGAAATCGTGCCGGAAGCGGCCGGGTGTGGAGGGGAGCCCGGGGCAATTACGCATGTTTCTCAAAGTCCTGCGCGGCATTCCTCATGCCGGGCAGGCCTGCGCAATCGGTGGGCGCATGGCGCGGGCAGGGCTCGCCTTTCGGGAAAGCTGCCCCCGAATCACCAGCCGTCTGCGCCTGCTTGCCCCGCATGGGGGCTGTGGATAAGATCGGGGGAGAGGCGATCATCCTGCAGGAAAGGAATGGCCATGGCGAAAGACCCGGAATCCCACAGCGAAACCGGCCATCATTCCCATTCCCATGCCGGGCACTCCCATGCGCCGCCCAAGCTCGGCGCCGGGGATCTGACGCCGGCCTTCCGCCTCTCGGTGCTGCTCAATCTCGCCTATCTTACCTTCGAGGCCATCGCCGGATTCTGGACCGGCTCGCTCGCGCTTCTGGCCGATGCCGCGCATAATCTCACCGATGTGGCGGGGCTGCTTCTGGCCTGGGGGGCGGTGGTGCTGGCGGGGCGCCGGGCGAGCGCGCGCTACACCTACGGCTTCGGCCGCGCCACCATCCTTGCCGCGCTGGCCAATGCGGTGACGATCCTGATCGGCGCGGGGGCGGTGGTCTGGGAGGCGGTGGGCCGCTTTTCCGATCCCGTCGATGTGCCCGGCGGCACGGTGCTCGTCGTGGCGCTCTTGGGGATCGGCGTGAACGCCGGCTCGGCTTTCCTGTTTCGCGCCCATGGCGGCGATCTCAACGCGCGCGGCGCCTATCTGCATCTTCTGGCGGATGCGGCCGTGTCGCTTGCGGTGGTGCTGGCCGCGGCCGGAATCATGCTCACCGGCTGGCAGTGGCTCGATCCGGTGGTGGCGATCGGGGTCAGCATCGTGATCGCGCTGGCCGCCTGGGATCTGCTGCGCCGGGCCACGGGGGCGGCGATGGACGCGGTGCCGGAAGGGGTGGACCGCGATCGGATCGCCCGCTTCCTCGCCGCGCAGCCCGGCGTGGCGGAGGTGCATGATCTCCATATCTGGCCGCTCAGCACCACCGAGACGGCGCTGACGGCGCATCTGGTGATGCCGCAGGGCGGGGGCGGGGATGATTTCCTGAAGGCCCTGCGCGCGGCATTGCGCAGCCAGCACGGCATCGCCCATGTGACGATCCAGACGGAACGGGCCCGCGATCCCGATTGCCCCGCGCACTGAGCCCGCGCACTACACCCCGGCTGTGAAGCATTGCCGGAAACGGCCGGCGCGCTGGCCCCTCAGCCGCGCCGGCGCCGCCCGCCGCGCCGCCCGCCGGAAGCGCCGCGCGCCTGGCTCGCGGCCTTCGCGGCCTCGGGGAAAGGGGTTCCGGCCTCGACCGCATCGAGCACGCGGGCAAACCCGATCCATTGTGCGCCGTGGGGATCGTGGTTCATCAGCAGGTTGGCCGCGCGCACCGCTTCCATTTCCACCGGGCGGGTCGGGTTCATGATGGCGCTGGTCATGCCCGAGGCGATGGCCATGGGCAGGAAGGCGGCGTTGATGCCGTGGCGGTTGGGCAGGCCGAAGGAGATGTTGGACGCCCCGCAGGTGGTGTTGACGCCAAGCTCCTCGCGCAGGCGGCGCACCAGCGCAAACACCTGCTGCCCCGCGCTCGCCATCGCCCCGATCGGCATCACCAGGGGATCGACCACGATATCATGCGCCGGAATGCCGAAATCCGCCGCCCGCTCGACGATCTTCTTCGCCACCGCGAAGCGCACTTCGGGATCCTCGCTGATGCCGGTATCGTCATTGGAGATCGCCACCACGGGCACGTTGTATTTCTTCACCAGCGGCAGCACCTGTTCGAGCCGTTCCTCCTCGCCGGTGACGGAATTGAGGAGCGGGCGCCCCTCCGCCGCCTCGAGCCCCGCTTCGAGCGCGGCGGGCACGGAGCTGTCGATGCAAAGGGGGATGTCCACCAGCCCCTGCACCAGTTCGATCATCTTGCGCATCAGCGGCGGTTCGGTTTCGTTGGGGTTGGGGTTGGAATTGTAGACAACGCCTGCGTTGATATCGAGCACCATCGCCCCGCAGGCCGCCTGCTCCAGCGCATCCTTTTCGACGGTGGAGAAATCCCCGGCCTCAAGCTCGGCCGCGAGCTTCTTGCGCCCGGTCGGGTTGATGCGCTCGCCGATCACGCAGAAGGGTTCGTCAAAGCCGATGACGGCGGTCTTGCTCTTGCTCTCGATAACGGTGCGGGTCATGGTCATTCCTGTGTTGCTGCGGCGCGCTCGCCAAGATGCTGGTTCAGCCAGTCGGCACTGGCGGCTATACCGCCTAGCGGGAAGAAATGCACCCTCTCGATCAGGCAATCGGGATGCGCGGCCACATGGGCCGCGATCTCGGAGAGGAATCCGGTGGGCGCGTAGGGCTTCAGAAGGCGGGTCACATCCATCGCCCGCTTCTGCAGAACCCGCAGCGAAGGCCCCACGCCGCAGGCGATGGCGAAGCGGATCAGCGTCTGAAGCCTGGCCGGGCCCGCCACGCCGAGGTGGACCGGCAGGGTGATGCCCTGATCGGCGAGCCGCTCGGCCCATTCGATCACCGCCGCCGCCTCGAAGGCGAACTGGGTGACGATCGCCATCTCGCCCTTGAAGCTTGCCGCGAATTCCTGTTTCCACCTGAGCGCTTCCATCACGCGGGCATCGCCGCCGTCTGCGTCGATGTCGCGGTTGCCCTCGGGGTGGCCGGCCACATGGAGGCGGGCGAAATCGTCAAACAGGCCGGTATCGAGAAGCTGCATCGAATCGGAGAAATCCCCGAGAGGCGCCCCGCGCCCGCCCGCAAGCACCAGCGCCTCGCGCACATCCGCCTCGCCCCGGTAGCGCGCGACCCAGTCCTCGAGCGTGGCGCGATCCCGGATGAGGCGGGCGGGGAAATGGGGCATGGGCGCGAAGCCCTCGGCGCGCAGGCGCGCGGCGGTCGCCACCATCTCCCCGATCGGGGTGCCCTCGATATGGGCGATACAGATGCGCGTTCCCGCCGGCAGCAGGGCGCGGAAATCCGCCACCTTCGCCGCCGTGCGCGGCATCACCTCGATGGATGCGCCCCTGAGCAGCTTCGCCAGCGCCGCATTGCCCGCGCCGGGCTCTTCCTTGCGTCTGAATTGCAACAGCGCCATGATCACCTCCTTGAGCCGCCTGCCATGTGCCGCGCATCCGCCACGAGGGGCAACGGCCCGCCTCAGGCCCGGCCGTCATTCCCGCCGGTCATTCCCGCCCGTCATTGGCAATCAGCGCCTTCAGCCGCTTATCGTCATATTCGGCCTCGAGCCGCGCCGCCTCGGCAGCCGCGATCTCGCCCGCCTCGCCCGCGCGCGCCACCGGATCGGACTTGCGCCACTCGGCCAGATAGTCATCCGTGCCCGCCGCGCCCGATTTCATCGCCGCCCTGTCGATCGCCTGCTCGAAACGCTCCGAGAGCTGGATCTTCTCGGCGCGGCGCCCCTTGCCGACGATCACCTGCGCCGGAATGTCGCGCCAGTAGAGGATGGTGACTTCAGGCATGTGCCGATTCCCTTTTTCTCAGGAAGAAGGTTAGAGCGCCCCGCAGGGCCGGCAGGCATGAATTTCGACCATTCCCCGCCCCGCAGCGACGCAGCCCGCATTACCTACCCCAGCCCCATCCCGCGGTGCCAGAGGGGCGGGGTGGAAATTTTCTCATGATCATCATGAGCGCGCATACGC
>WFVA01000124.1 GCA_015491895.1 Albidovulum sp.
CAACCACGACCCCCATTCCTCCGTGTTCCACATGGATCAGACCAAGGTCATGGAAGGGCGCATGGTGCGCATCCTCACATGGTATGACAACGAATGGGGCTTCTCCAACCGCATGAGCGATACCGCCGTCGCAATGGGAAAGCTGATCTGACCTGCAAGTGCATTCTTGCCCGGGGCGCGCGTAGCGGCCCGGGCATGCGCCCGCCCGCCCCTCGGCGGCCGCATGCCCTCTGTCCTGACCGGCGATGAACCCAAACCCAACAGGCTCTGGCCGGCGTTGAAAAAATCGCCGGGCAGAAACTCCGGGCCTTGTTCACGGCTTTCTCACCCGATCACGGCTCATGCGCCTTCCTGATGCGGCGCACGATCCACCACACCACCGCCAGCACCACGGGCGTCGCGGCGGCGGCAAGCTCCACCTTGCCCAAGCCGAGCTTCTTGGCAAGGGGCGAGAGCGCGTAGATCACCAGATTGACGGCGTAATAGCTGATCGCCACCACGCTGAGGCCCTCGACCGTCTTTTGCAGGCGCAGCTGTAGATCGGCGCGCCTGTCCATGCTGGCCAGAAGCTTCTGGTTCTGGGCGCTGCGCGCCACCTCGACGCGGGTGCGCAGAAGATCGCCGGCCCGCTTGGCGCGCTCGGCCAGCACCTCGAGCTGATGGGCCACCGCGCGCACCGTGCGCATGGCGGGATCGAAGCGGCGCAGCATGAATTCGGAAAATGTCTGGCGGCCGGGGAAGCGCTCCTCGCGCAGGGCCTGGATACGCTGGCCGACGATCGCCGAATAGGCGGCGGTGGCGGAGAAGCGGAAGCTGTGATGCGCGATCAGGCTTTCGAGATCGGTGGCGATGGTCAGGAGTTCCTCGAGCACCTCCTCCTCGGGCCGCGCGCCGCCCTGGATATGGCTGACAAGCTCGAGCATCCGCCCGTCCATTCTTGCCAGCCGGCGCGAAAGGGCGCGCGCGCGCGGCAGGGCGAGGAGCGACATCGTCTTGTAGGTTTCGATTTCGCACAGGCGCTGCACGATGCGCCCGATCCGCCGCGCGCTGGTATCGCGCTGCGCGAAGACAGCAAAGCGCAGATGGCCGGCGGGATCGATCCGGTAATCCCCCGCCACCACCGCGTGGCGATCGGAAACGAAGGAGGCGGCGAGGCTTTCGGATTCGAACCATTCGGCCAGGCGCGCATCTATCCCCGCCTGCACCTCGGGATCTTCGAGCGTGTCGGACGCCACTTCCTCGATGCGGATCAGCGCCGAGGTGAGCCGCCGCCCCGGCGCCGCGGCCAGCCATTCCTCGGGGAAAAGCTCGTACATCGCCGGATCGAAGGGCCTTTGCGCCACCCCCTCGCCAAACAGCGTGTAGGTGACGAATTCGGTATGCAGCTCCCATTTCAGCCAGTAGCGCCCGAGCCTGCCGAAGTAATGGGTGGCATCGGGCGAAGGGTGCGGCGCGCCGTAGCGATCGAGAAGCGCGATCAGATGGGCGCGATCGAGCGCGCGGTCGCGGTTGGCGGCGTCATGGGGGTTCTTGATCGCCAGATGGAGCGCATGGCTCGGGGCCTCGATCGCCGGGAAGGGGCGCGCGTGCAGCTCGTTGGCAAGCTGGTAGCGCAGCGGATGATCGAGAAGCCCGCCGCCGACAAGCTCCTCCTCGTCCGCAAGGGTGCCGTGATCCTCGCTGCCGCTCATCCTCCGCCCCCGCAAATGCGCCCCGCCCCCGGCAGACAGGCGCCGGGAGCGGGCGGTTTCATCAATCGATGCGCTTCAGCACCTCATCCATGCTCTGCTTGGCATCGCCGTAGAACATGCGCGTGTTTTCCTTGTAGAACAGCGGATTCTCGATGCCCGAATAGCCGGTGCCCTGGCCGCGCTTCAGCACGATCACCTGCCCCGCCTTCCACACCTCCAGCACCGGCATGCCGGCGATCGGGGAGTTGGGATCCTCCTGCGCGGCCGGGTTGACGATGTCATTGGCCCCGATCACGATGGCCACGTCGGTTTCGGGGAAATCCTCGTTGATCTCGTCCATCTCGAGCACGATGTCATAGGGCACCTTGGCCTCGGCCAGCAGCACGTTCATGTGCCCCGGCAGGCGGCCGGCCACCGGGTGGATGGCGAAGCGCACGTTCTTGCCTTGCGCGCGCAGCCGCTTCACCAGATCGCTCACCGATGCCTGCGCCTGCGCCACCGCCATGCCGTAGCCCGGCACGATGATGACGCTCTCCGCCTCCTTCAGCGTCTGGGCGACCTGATCGGCGTCCACCGCAACCATCTCCCCCTCTACATCCATCGCCGGCCCCGAGGTGCCGCCGAAGCCACCGAGGATCACGCTGATGAACCTGCGGTTCATCGCCTTGCACATAATGTAGGAGAGGATCGCGCCCGAAGAGCCCACCAGCGCGCCGGTGACGATCAGAAGATCATTGCCGAGCGTGAAGCCGATCGCCGCCGCGGCCCAGCCGGAGTAGCTGTTGAGCATGCTCACCACCACCGGCATGTCGGCGCCGCCGATGCCCATGATCAGGTGATAGCCGATGAATCCCGCGATCAGCGCCACCAGCAGAAGCGCCCAGATCCCGGCGCCGTTGAAATACATCAGCCCCAGGATGATCGAAACGATCAGCGCCGCGAGATTGAGCATGTGGCCGCCGGGAAGCTGCACCGGCTTGCCGTCGATCCTGCCGGCGAGCTTGCCGAAGGCCACCACCGAGCCGGTGAAGGTCACCGCGCCGATGAACACCCCGAGGAAGACCTCCACCTTCAGGATGGCGATTTCAACAGCGTCCTTGTGGGCGAGCTTCTCGGCAAATCCCGCGAGCCCCGCCTCCTTCAGCCATTGCGCCTGGCCGATCTCGGTGAGCGTGGCGGGCACATTGGCCTTCAGCGCCAGCACGTTGGCCAGCTCGAGCTCGGCATTGATGCCAATGAAGACGGCCGCGAGCCCGACGAAGCTGTGCAGCGCCGCCACAAGCTGCGGCATTTCCGTCATCTCGACCTTCTTGGCAACATACTGCCCGATCCAGGCGCCGGCGGCGATCATCAGGAACACCACCCACAGATTCCCCGTGCCGGGGCCGAAGATGGTGGCCAGCACGGCGATCGCCATGCCCACGATCCCATACCAGATGGCGCGCTTGGCGCTTTCCTGGTTGCTCAGGCCCCCGAGCGAGAGGATGAACAGAACCGCGGCGGCGATATAGGCGGCGGAAACCAGTCCGTAACTCAGCATCGTGATTTCCTCCCCTTACGAGCGCTGGAACATGGCGAGCATCCGGCGCGTGACCAGGAAGCCCCCCACGATGTTGATCGTGGCGATGAGGATCGAGATGGCGGCGAGGATCACCACCAGCCAGTTCCCGGATCCGACCTGCAGGAGCGCGCCGAGGATGATGATCCCCGAGATGGCGTTGGTCACCGCCATCAGGGGCGTGTGCAGGGCATGGCTCACGTTCCAGATCACCTGGAAGCCGACGAAGCAGGAAAGCGCGAACACGATGAAATGCTGCATGAAGCTCGCCGGCGCATATGCCCCGATCAGCAGCATCAGGATGCCGCCGGCCACCAGAAGCCCCACCTGCTGGCGGGTGGCCTTGCGGAATTCCTCCATCTCGCGGGCCCGGATCTCCTCGGGGGTGGGGGCCGCGGGCTCGGGCTTCTTCTTTACCGAGGCGATCGCCTGCACCTTCAGGGGCGGCGGCGGGAAGGTGATCTTGCAATCCTTCGTCACCGTGGCGGTGCGGATCACGTCATCTTCCATGTCATGGACGATCCTGCCGTCGTTCTCCGGCGTCAGATCGTCGATCATGTGGCGGATGTTGTTGGCGTAAAGGAGCGAGCTTTGCTGCGCCATGCGGCTCGGGAAATCGGTGTAGCCGATGATCTTCACGCCGTTTTTCGTGGTGATCAGCTCGTCCTTCACCGTAAGCTCGCAATTGCCGCCCTTCTCGGCCGCGAGATCGACGATCACGCTGCCGGGCTTCATGGCCTTCACCATGTCTTCCGTCCAGAGCTTGGGCGCCGGGCGGCCGGGGATAAGCGCGGTGGTGATGACGATATCCATCTCCGGCGCCATCTCGCGGAATTTCTCCAGCTGCTTGGCGAGGAACTCAGGCGAAGAGGGCTTGGCGTAGCCGCCGGTTTCGGCGCCGTCCTGATCGTCCTCGAATTCGAGGAAGACGAATTCCGCCCCCATGCTCTCGATCTGCTCGGCCACTTCGGGGCGCACGTCGAAGGCGTAAACTATGGCGCCGAGGCTGACGGCCGTGCCGATCGCCGCGAGCCCCGCAACGCCCGCGCCCACCACCAGCACCTTCGCCGGCGGCACCTTGCCCGCCGCCGTCACCTGCCCGGTGAGGAAGCGGGGGAAATGCTCGGCCGCCTCGATCACCGCCCGGTAGCCGGCGATATTGGCCATGGAGGAAAGGGCATCCATCTTCTGGGCGCGGCTGATGCGCGGCACCATGTCCATGGCGATCACATTGGCGCATTTCTTCGCGCAAAGCTCGAGAAGCTTCTCGTTCTCGCCCGGCTGGAAGAAGCTGATCAGCGTCTGCCCCTTCCTCAGCCGCTTGGCCTCGGTTTCGGTGGGCGGGCGCACCTTGGCCACCACGTCCACCGCCTTCCACAAGGCCGCCGCGCCGCGGATCACCTCGACGCCGGCCTCGCGATACTCTGCATCCGTGAAGCCCGCGGCCTTGCCCGCCCCGGCCTCGATCGCGCATTCATGGCCGAGCTTTTGCAAGGCGCGCGCGCTGTCGGGCGTCATCGCCACCCGCTTTTCGCCCTCGATCACCTCTTTTGGAGTGCCGATCTTCACGCTCCGTCCCTCCTTGTTCATCACCCTTCCTCATCTCGCGCGCGCGGCCGGATACCGCGATACCGCGCCTGCGGCCCGGCGCCGCTCCTTTTCCATTCACGCACGCGAATGTGATCTCCCGATCCTCTGTATATCCCTGACGCGCTTTGGTAAACGGTCAGTTGAATCCACCCCGAAGCGGTCATACAGATTGGCCGCGATTTCAAGCGGAGTATCAGAGATGCGACCACACGTCACCACCAATGGCGCGAATGGCGCGCCGGCAACGCGCCGCGCCTTCCTTGCGGCCGGACTGGCATTTGCTATGATCGCGCTCATGTCGCCCGATCGCGCCAGTGCAAAGCCTCAGGCCATGACCGCCCCCGAAGCCTACGAGGCGGCGAAGGCCGGCGAGATCGTGCTGGTGGACATCCGCCGCCCCGAGGAATGGGCCGAAACCGGCATCGCCGAGGGCGCGGTCGCGCTCGACATGACGGCGCCGGATTTCGTGAAGCAGCTGGTGGAGATCCGCCGGAAATTTCCCAAAAAGCCGATCGCCATGATCTGCCGCACTGGCAACCGTTCCAATTACGCCACCACAACGCTCGATCGCCAGGGCTTTCCCGGCCTGATCGACGTGAAGGAAGGCATGGCCGGCGGGCCGAACGGCCCCGGCTGGCTGAAGCGCGGTCTGCCGATCTACGAGGGCACGCCCGAAAACGTGAAGGAGCGGCTGGACGCCCTGATGAAGGGCAGCCAATAGGCGGGCTTCACAGAAGGCCGCTCAGCCTTGAAACCGGCGCGTCCTCCTCGAGGGCGCGGACGGCCTGCCAGAGCCCTTCCGCCCGCGCCTCCCCCACCAGCGCCGCCGCCTTGGCCCTGATGCGGGCTTCGCGCGCCGCCATCGGCAGGGGCGCGGCAAGATCATGTGCCGCGCGCCGCGCCGCGCCCGAAGAAAGGCGCAGCACCACCCGCGCGGCGGTATCGGGGAGCGCGGGATCGCCCGTGACCTTCACCTTCTCGCGCAAGGCCAGAAGGGCGGGATCGGCGCAGGCGGCGTCCGAAAAGCTCGCGAGCGCCGCCGTGTCGCGCCCCGCAAGCCGCATCGCCGCCACCATCGCGTAGCTGAACTTCGCCTCGAGCCCGCTTTGCGGCGCGGGAATGTTGCATACATCGAGCCAGCGCGGGTGCGTCGCGATCTCCACCAAGGCCACCTCTTCGGGCGCCACGCCCCCATCCATCGCCTCCGCCAGCGCCTCACCGAGCGCCTCGAGCGCCGCATGGGTGCCGTGGCAGCAGGCGTGATATTTGTGGCTGATCGCCGGCAGCACGAAATCGCGCCCGAGCCCCGCGAGCGCAGCCTCGTCCCCCACCCCGGCATGGGTGGCCGCGAAAGCCTCCACGGCACCCGGATTGGCGGTGAAGCCGCGCCCCGCGAGAAAAGCCGCCTCCACCCCGAGCGCCGCCGCCGCGCCGGCGTTATAGGGCTTGGCCATGGTGCCGAAGCTCGCCTTCAGCCCGCCCGCGCGGGTGGCCGCGAGGCCGAGCGCCCGGCGCATTTCCTCCGCGCCGAGCCCCAGAAGGCGCGCGGCGGCGAGGGTGGCGGCGAAGGCGCCGGAGGTGGCCGTCTGGTGAAAGCCGGCCTCGTAATGGGCGCGCCCGAGCCAGGCGCCCAGATGCGCCGCCGCCTCGTAGCCGATCAGCGCCGCTTCAAGAAAGGCCCGCCCGCCTGCCCCTTCACGCTCGGCCACGGCAAGGGCGGCGGGGAAGATCACCACCGCCAGATGGCCGATATGGAGGAAATGCGTATCGTCGTAATCGAGCGCATGGGCGGTGGTGCCGTTTGCGTGCGCGGCGGCGCGCGCCGGCACCTTCGCGCCTCCCGCGCCGATCACGGTCGATTCGCCCGCGCCCCCCTCGCCCAGCACCATCTCGCGCAGGATGCGGCTTGCCTCCTCTCCCGCTCCCGCCAGCGCCACGGCGGCGAAATCGAGAAGCGAGAGCGAGAGCGCGGCGCGCGCCTCGGGCGGGGCATCGGCAAGGCGGAAGGCGGTGGCGAAACCGGCCAGCCGGGCGGCGATGTCGCCTTTCTGTGCGCAAGGGGCGATCATGGCGGGCACAATCGGGCGTCACGGGGAAAAATGCAAGGGAGGCGCGCCGCTTGAGAATCTCGCAGATGATCGGATCCTTCTGGACCTCCAACGGAGGGTATGCGGCCGCCCGGGTGGGCGGGCGCATGCCCGGGCCGCTCTGCGCCCCGGGCGGGGGAAA
>WFVA01000125.1 GCA_015491895.1 Albidovulum sp.
CGCCGCGATCAGCCCCTGTTTGCGCAGCTGCTTCATCGGCCGGTGCAGCGCCTGCCGGCTGATGCCGAGGATCGCGAGAAGCTCGGACATGGAAATCTCCCCCGCCCGCCCGATGAAATAGAGGATCCGGTGATGCGCCCGCGCAAGGCCGCGTTCCGCCAGCATCCGGTCGGGCCCTTCGGTGATGTTGCGAAAGCCGAAATGCAGCAGTTCGAGGCAGGCCTCGTACGAGAGGGGATCGGTCTTTTTCATGGGGGCATGATGCCAGAGCGCTGCATATATAGCAATAGTATTGACATTTGTGTGAGCAGCACTTCAATCTGGGCAATAACGAAAGGAAGACCGATGACCGAGGATGACGCAAGCGCCTTTGTGGAGGGCTGGTTCACTGCCTGGAATCGGCGCGATCTGGAGGCGGTGCTGGCCCATTACGCGCCAGACATACGCTTCTTCAGCCCCGTCGCGGCCGAGGTGGCCGGCGCGGCGGCGATCGAGGGCAAGGAGGCGCTGGAAGCCTACTGGCGCGCGGCGCTGGAGAAGTTCGACCGTCTGGAATTCACGCTGGGCTGTTTCACCTGGGACGCAGCGCAACGGCTGTTGTCGATCCACTATGTGGCCGCCCTGAACGGGCAAAGGCGCATGGTCTGCGAAAGCCAGTGGTTCGGGGAGGGCGGCAAGGTCACCCGCGCTGCCGCCTATTACGGCGCGGTGCTCTGATCCGTGCCTTCCTCCCGCTGGAATTCCTCGGCCAGCCAATCGCGCACCAAGGCCACTGCCGGGTCGTCCCAGGCCTCGGGCGGAGCGACGAAGTAATAGGCGTAGGAGGCCGCGAGCCGCACCGCGAAGGGCGCCCGCATCAGCCCCGCCGCGAGGTCGCGCGCAATCAGGCGCGAGCGCCCCAGCGCCACCCCCTGCCCGTCGAGGACCGCCTGCAACGCGGCGCTGTCGTCCTCCAGATACGGCCCCCGGGGAGGCTCGCGCACCGCCGCCCCGGCGGCGGCGAACCAGGCCCGCCAGTCCTCGGCCAGATCGGAGTGAATGAGCGGCGCGCGCAGGAGGTCCGCCGGCGCCTTCAGATCGAGCCGGGCGGCAAGCGAAGGTGCCAGCACCGGAAACACCGCCTCGCCCCCGAGCCTTTGCGCCCGAAGCCCCGGCCAGTCGCCCCTGCCATAACGGATCGCCGCATCCACCCCCTCGGCGGCGAAATCCACCAGGTGGCGCGTGGCGGTGATGCGCAGGTCCACCCCCGGATGGCGGGCAACAAAGGCGCCCAGACGCGGTGCGAGCCAGCGCGCGGCAACCGAGGGCAGCATCGAGAGCGTCACCGTGGGCGTGGCGGGGCGAGCGCGGGCCTCGGCCACCGCCGCGGCGATCTCGCGCAGAAGCAGTGTGAGGCGGGCGCCCAGCCGCGCGCCCTCGGCGCTCAGGCGCAATTGCGGCCCCGCGCGGTGAAAGAGCGGCCGGCCCAGCCAGGCCTCAAGCGTCGCCACCTGCCGGCTGACGGCGCTCTGGGTAAGGCCCAGCTCGCCCGCCGCGCGGGTAAAGCTTTCCAGCCGCGCCGCCGCCTCGAAGACCTGCAGCGCGCGCAGCGGCGGCAGGCGGGGATTTTCATGCATTTTGCTCATGCTAAAGCTTCCGAATACTCGTTTTTTCCGTGGCTTGATTTCCCTTATCAGGATCATGAAGAATGATCTACACGAGGCCCGCCATGTCCTCCCAAGCCACCCGCTCCCCCCTTCCGCTGGCAATCTGGATGCTGCTCGCCGCGCTCCTGCTGGCGCTTGCACGCGCGCCGGGGCCGGGCGAGGCGATTGCGGCCTTCAGCGCGGGCTTCGGCCGGAGCCTCGGGGCCTTTGCGCTGATCCTGCTGCCTTCCTTTACGCTGGCCGAGGCGCTGGGGCATCTGAACCCGCGCCTGCCGGGGCGGCTCGCCCAGGGGGCGGCACCGGTGCTGGGGGCGGCGATGGTCTGCCCGGATACGGCCTATGCGACGCTCGCCCCCATCGCCGGGCGGCACCGGGCCGAGGTGGCCTTCGGGGCCTTTGCGGGCTTCAAGCTGCTCTACCCGGCCGGGCCGCTGATCGTGGCGACGGGGCTGGGTGTGGCGCCGACGGGGGCGCTCTTCTTGCTGGGGCTGGTGGTATTCGTGCCGGTCTGGGTGGCCGGGCAGCTCTGGGCGCGTCTGGCAAGCGGCGCGGCGCCCGGGGCGGAGGGCGCCGCCGGCGGGGGTCTGCGCGCCTATGCGCCGCTGATGCTTCTCTTTGCCCTGATCGCGGCGGGGCTTGTGCCGGGCGCCGAGCTGCCGGGCGCTCTCGGCTTGCTGACCACGCCCACCGGGGCGCTGCTGGCGGGGGCGGCGCTGGCGCTCACGCTGCTGCCCGCGCCTGCGCGCCGTCCGGTGATCGAGGCGGCCATGCGCCGCACCGCCGGGCTCTTGCTGCTCATCGGCATCGCCACCGCCCTTGGCAGCCTGTTCACCGAGGCCCTGCCGGTAGAGGCGCTGGCGCGCAGCACGGGCGGGGCGGCGGCGGTATTCCTGCTCTTTGCCCTCACCGCCGCCTTCAAGATGGCGCAGGGCTCGTCCATGGCCACCTTCGCCGCCGTGACCCCGGTGGTGGCGCCGCTGGTGGCGGCCTCGGGGCTCTCGGCACCGCTGGCGGTGATGGCGATCTGCGCGGGCTCGCTCGCCACCATCCTGCCAAACGACAGCTTCTTCTGGC
>WFVA01000126.1 GCA_015491895.1 Albidovulum sp.
CCCCGCCCTTGTTCTTCCGGCCCCCGCCCTTGTGCTTCCGATCCCCGCCCCGCACCCCGGGGATTTCTGCAGGCCAGTGAGGATCAGGCGGTTTTCCGGTTCGGGGCGGATGCGCTTTCGCGGAAGAGATCGTCGATCATCTGGTGGACGTGGTTGCGGGTCTTTTCCGTTTCCATCAGCACTTCGTGCTCGGCGCCGGGGATCATGTCGAGCCGGGCTTCGGGCCAGCGCTGCACGAGATCGACGACGGATTTCACATCGACGATACGCTCGTTGGTGCCAAGGAAGGTGATCCCGGGCAGAGCGGGGGGCGCGAGGGCCCCAAGGGCGCGGGTTTCTTCGAGCGCGGCATGCAGCCAGCCGAGGCTCGGGCCGCCGAGCGCGAATTCGGGATGGGCGGCGAGCTGGCGCTTCATCATCGCGAACATCTCCGGGTCCGTGGTGAGGAGATTGTCCTCGAAGGGGGCGGTGGCCACGTAGGAGGCGGGGCCCGTGCCGGGCGCATAGAGACGGGCGATGGCGGGGATGTGGCTGGCTTTCGCGATCAACCCGGCAAAGGGCCTTTGCCAGGGCGCAAAGCGGATCCCCCACATCGGGGCGGAGAAGGCGGCGGCGCCGGCCTCGAGCCCTTCATGGAGCGCGCGCAGGCCGATCGCGCCGCCCATGGAATGGCCGATCACGAACCAGGGCCGGGGAAGATCGAGCGCGCGCGCGGCGGCGGTGAGTTCGGCCATGTCGCGCTGGTAATCGTCCATATGCTCCACATGGCCGATGAGGGGATCTTCGAGCAGGCGGTCGGAGAGGCCCTGGCCGCGCCAGTCGAGCGAGATCACGGCGTAGCCGCGGGCGGCGAAATCGGCGATGGTCTGGCCGTATTTCTCGAGATATTCCGTCCGCCCGTTGAGGAGCAGGATCGTGCCGGCGGGGGGCACGTCCTCGGCCGCCGGCCAGGCGCCGAGGCGCAGGCGCACGCCATCTTCGGCCCGGCGCCAGAAAACGGTGCCGCCCGGGGGGGCACTGGTGATTTCTTCGAAGAACGGCGCGGGCTCGAACTGCATCTGCCGCGATCAGGCGAGCGCGCCGCCGAGCTTCATCGCCTGGCCCATGTCGCCGTCCACCCTGAGCTGGCCCGACATGAAGGCGGCGGTCGGGTTGGTCTCGCCCGAGAGGATCGCCTGGAACACGTCGGCGGCGGCGGTGAGGGTGACATCGGCCTCGGCGTCCTCATCCGCGGCGCGCACGCCCTGCGCATCGATCACGATCGCGCCTTCGCCTTCGATCACGAATTTCGCCGTGCCGTCAAAACCGCCCTGGATCTTGCCGCTGAGCGCCTCCACGGCTGCATCGATCACTTCGCTCATCTTCCGTTCCTCCGCGAAAATGTGACCCGCAGGGGCTGGCTTTCCCCGCCGGGCCGGTTACAATCGCCCCCGTTATGGGCAATATCCGAGACATACTCAAACATATCGTTACGGCAGCTCTGGCAACAGTATGGTTTTCCATACCCGCACCTCTGCCGGCGGGTGAGCCGGGCGAGGCCGATCAGCTTCTCGACGAGCTTGCGCGGGCGGGTGAAAACGAGTGGAAGCCGATAGAAGACAGGCTCTGGGAGGCCTGGGGGCGCTCCGGCTCGGCGGCGATGGATCTGCTTCTGAAGCGCGGGCAGGATGCGATCGAGGCGGGGGATTACGTGGCGGCGGTGGAGCACCTGACGGCCCTCATAGATCATGCGCCGGATTTCGCCGAAGGCTATGATACCCGCGCGCTCGCCTTCTACCGTCTCGGCAGATACGGCCCCGCCCTGGCCGACATCCGCAAGACCCTCGCCCTCAATCCCCGCCATTTCGGCGCCCTCTCCGGCCTTGCCGCGATCCTCGAGGAAACGGGGCATGAGGAAGAGGCGCTGGTGGTGCTGCGCCGGGTGCTGGAGATCCATCCGCACAAGCCCGAGGCGCTCGAGGCGGTGAAGCGGCTTTCGCGCAAGATCGAGGGCGAGGCGCTCTGATATACATATCCCGGGGGATCGGATGACAGGCGAAGGGATATCTTCTCCGGGGCGTGCCCGCGGCCCGGTGCGCCGGCAGGGGGGTGAGGGCGCCGGTGGCGCCGGTGGCGGCGGCGCGCGCGCGGGCGGGCGCATCGCGGCCGTGCTCGGACCCACCAATACCGGCAAGACCCATCACGCCATCGAGCGCATGATCGCCCACAGGAGCGGGATCATCGGCCTGCCGCTGCGCCTCCTGGCGCGCGAGGTCTATGAGCGTCTGTGCGAGAAGCGGGGCAGGGGGGCGGTGGCGCTGGTGACGGGCGAGGAACGCATCGTGCCGGCCGGCGCGCGCTACTGGGCCTGCACGGTGGAGGCCATGCCGGCCGATATCGGCGCGGACTACCTCGCCATCGACGAAATCCAGCTTTGCGCCGATCCCGAGCGCGGGCATGTGTTCACCGATCGCCTGCTGCACGCGCGCGGCCGCCTCGAGACGGAATTTCTCGGCGCGGCCACCATGCGCGGCGCCATCGCCGATCTCGTGCCCGAGGCCCGGTTTCACGAGGCCGAGCGCCTCTCGGAGCTTTCCTATACGGGCGCGCGCAAGATCAGCCGCATGCCGGGGCGGGCGGCGATCGTGGGGTTTTCGGTGGAAAATCTCTATGCGGTGGCCGAGCTGATCCGCCGCCAGAAGGGCGGCGCGGCGGTGGTGACGGGGGCGCTCAGCCCGCGCACGCGCAATGCCCAGGTGGCGATGTATCAGAGCGGCGAGGTGGATTACCTCGTGGCCACGGACGCGATCGGCATGGGGCTCAACCTCGATATCGATCACGTGGCCTTTTCCGCGCTCGCCAAGTTTGACGGCCGGCGGATGCGCGCGCTCCTGCCCCATGAGATCGGCCAGATCGCCGGGCGCGCGGGCCGCCACACGCGCCCCGGCACCTTCGGGGTGACGGGCGAGGCCGCCCCCCTCGATCCCGCGCTCGCAGCCGCCGTCGAGGAGCACCGCTTCGCTCCGATCCGCAAGCTCCAGTGGCGCAGCCGGGCGCTTCGTTTCGCCAGCCCCGAGGCGCTGATCGCCTCGCTCGAGGCCGCGCCGGAGAATCCCCGCCTGGAGCGGGGGCGCGAGGCGGATGATCTCCAGGCCCTGCGCCACCTCTCGGCCATGCCCGAGATGCGCGATCGCGTGGCCGGGCCGGGAGATGTGCGGCGGCTGTGGGATGTCTGCCGCATCCCGGATTTCCGCGGCATTTCCCCCGGCGAGCACGCCGCCCTTCTGGCGCGCATCTTCACCTTCCTGCAGGAGGAGGGCCGGGTGCCCGATGACTGGCTCGCCCGCCAGGTGCGGCGCATCGACCGCACCGAGGGCGATATCGATATCCTCTCGCGCCGCCTCGCCTTCATCCGCACCTGGACATATGTTGCCCAGCGCAAGGGCTGGGTGGATGACGAAAATCATTGGCGCGGCGAGACCCGCAATGTAGAAGACCGCCTGTCGGATGCGCTGCACGGCGCGCTGACGAAGAGATTCGTTGACCGGCGCACCAGCGTTCTGATGCGCCGGTTGAAACAGAAGGAGGGCCTCGTGGCCAGGGTGAGCGAAAGCGGCGAAGTGAGCGTCGAGGATCAGCATGTGGGGCGGCTCGAGGGTTTCCGCTTCATCGAGGACAAGGCGGCAGGCCCGCAGGCGGCGAAGACCCTGCGCCAGGCGAGCCATGACGCGCTGAAGCCGGAATTCAGCCTGCGCGCCGACCGTTTCTACAACGCCCCCGATACGGAGATCGATTTCACCGATCAGGGCGGGCTGATGTGGGGCGAACATGCCGTGGGCAAGCTGGTGAAGGGGCCCGAGGCGCTGAAGCCGGGCGTCGTGGCCTTCGTGGATGAGGAGGCCGGGCCGGAGGTGGCCGAAAAGGTGCAGCGCCGCCTGCAGCATTTCATCGACCGCAGGATAGCGGCGCTGTTCGAGCCGCTTCTGGCGATGCAGCGCGACGAGGCGCTGACGGGCCTTGCCCGCGGCTTTGCCTTCCGGCTTGTCGAGGCGCTCGGGATCCTGCCGCGCGAAGAAGTGGCGGGCGAGGTGAAGGAGCTCGATCAGGACATGCGCGCGCTCCTGCGCAAGCACGGGGTGCGCTTTGGTCAATACACCATCTTTTTCCCCCTGCTTCTGAAGCCCGCGCCCACGCGCCTGCGCCTCGTGCTCTGGGCGCTTGCCAATGATCTTGCGGAATTTCCCGAAAGCCCGCCGCCGGGGCTGGTGACGATCCCCGTCAACCCCGGCGCGCCCGAGGGGTGGGATGTGATGTCGGGCTACCGCGCCGCCGGCAGCCGCGCCATCCGCATCGACATGCTCGAACGCCTCGCCGACATGCTGCGTGAACAGGACAGCCGCAAGGGCTTCGAGGCCACGCCCGACATGCTCTCGATCACCGGGCTGACGCTGGAGCAGTTCGCCGATCTGATGCAGGGGCTCGGCTATCGGGCCGAGCGCGGCGAGCGGCCGAAGGTGAAGAAGGCGCCGGAAGATGCTGAAAAGGCAGTGGAAACATCATCCGGGGAGAATGAAGCTCCGGCCGAATCCGAAGCCGGAGGCGGCACGCAGGGCAAGGCCGGGGAAGAGGCGGCGGCGGAGGCTGCGGGCGAGGCGGCGCCGTTTGGCGGGAAAGAGGCCGGCCCAGAGGAAGGCGCGGGGGAAAGCACCGGCAATGATGCGGCCGGGAAAGAGGCGGAAGCCGAGAAGCAGGCCGAGACGGGTGCCGAAACCGGGGAAGAAAGCGGGCAGGACAGCGGCGAGGCCACGGCAAAAGCGGCTGGCGAAGAACCGGAAATCGAGGTGTTCTACACCTTCACCTGGCGGGCCAGGCGCCCCCATGCGCGGCGTGCGCGCGGCGATGGGGAGAGTGGCCCGCGCACCGATGCCCGCCCGCAGGGCAAGGGCGGCAAGCGGCGCAAGCCCGGCGCCAAGCGTGAGCGCGGCGAGATGAAGCCGAAGGTTTACAAGGCCGGGCCGGAGGCGGGCAAGCGGGAGAAGAAGATCGATCCCGACAATCCCTTCGCCGCCGCGCTGATGGCGCTGAAGGAGAAGAAATAGCCCCATGGCGGAGCGGGGCGCGCCTCCTCTTCGCATGCGGGCCGACAAATGGCTCTGGCACGCCCGCTTCTTCAAGACCCGCAGCCTCGCGGCCGCTCTGGTGAAAAGCGGCCGCCTCAGGCTCAATTCCGAGCGGGTGGTGAAAAGCGCTCAGCAGGTGGCGCCCGGCGATGTGCTGACCTTCCCGCAGGCCAGGCGCATCCGTGTGGTGCGCATCACGGCGCTTTCGCACCGCCGCGGCCCGGCAGCGGAGGCGGTGCTCCTCTACGAGGATCTGACCCCGCCCGACAGCTCCGAAAGAGCGCCGGCAGCCCCCCGCAAGGGCCGCCCCGCGCGCAATGATCGCCGCGCGGCGATTCGCTTCAAAACAGGCGAAGGGCCCGATTGCGGGCTTGAATGATCCGGGCCGGTGCAATAGCAAGCAGCACGGACGCGCATAATCCGACGCCACAGCCACGGTGAGCCCATGACCTACTACGTCGGCGAGAACTGCATCGCCTGCAAATTCACAGATTGCGTTGAAGTCTGCCCGGTGGATTGCTTCTACGAGGGCGAGAACATGCTCGTCATCCACCCGGATGAATGCATCGATTGCGGTGTCTGCGAGCCCGAATGCCCCGCCGATGCGATCCGCCCCGATACCGAGCCGGATGCGGAAAAATGGGTCGAGCTCAATCGCAAATACGCCGAGCAGTGGCCGGTGATCGTCGAGAAGAAGGATCCGCTGCCGGATGCCGAAGCGCATGATGGCGAGCCCGGAAAGCTGGAAAAATACTTCTCGCCCAATCCCGGCCCCGGCAGCTGAGAGCGATTCGCCCGGGCCTGGCCGGAGGGCGTTGCAGGAGGGCGGATCCGGCTCCGAAATCTGCCGTCAAGAATCGGAATTTCAATGAGAAATCCCGGCCATGCCGGCCTGGCGCTTTGAAAAACCGTGAATTGATGCTATATTGCCGGTGTGAATGAGGACGCTGGACAGCATTGCAAGCGGGCCCTGCGCCCGTGTTTCGTGTGAGGGCAATAGCGAAATGATCGGACGGGGCAATGCCGCCCCGCCTGTTTTTCTGCTGCCTGATCCTGCGTAATGCCGTTTCCGGCCGTGACCTTGAGGCGCCCGCTGCGGGCAAGAAGGAAGAAGAAAGCATGAGCAAGAAGAAATACGATTTTCGCCCCAACGAATATGTCGTCTATCCGGCGCATGGGGTGGGGCAGATCGTTTCCATCGAGAAACAGGAAATCGCAGGCATCGAACTCGAGCTTTTCGTGATCGCCTTCGAGAAGGACAAGATGACCCTGCGGGTGCCTACCAACAAGGCCACCGAAGTGGGCATGCGCTCGCTCGCCTCCCCCGAAGAGGTGCAGAAGGCCATGGCCACGCTCAAGGGCCGGGCGCGGGTCAAGCGCGCCATGTGGTCGCGCCGGGCGCAGGAATACGAGCAGAAGATCAATTCCGGCGATCTGATCGCCATTGCCGAGGTGGTTCGCGATCTGCACCGCACCGACGAGCAGCGCGAGCAGAGCTATTCCGAGCGCCAGCTCTACGAGGCCGCGCTCGAGCGTCTGGCGCGCGAGATCGCTGCCGTTTCCGGCCAGGACGAGGCCACGGCCCAGGCCGAGATCTGCGATATTCTGGTCGCGCGCCGCGCCGCCTGAGCCAGGCCGCAAGCACCGGCCTCACGGGCCGGGCAGAAGAATGGAGAGCCGCCCTTCGGGGCGGTTTTTCTTGCGCCGGGAACTTCAGAGAAAGGCCAGGAGAGCGATCAGGGCGAGGGCTTCGCAGATCTGCTGCACGGCGCCCAGGATATCGCCCGTCTGCCCGCCGATGCGCTCGAGCGCGATCATCGCAAGCGTGAGCGCGCCGAACCCGGCGAGTAGGACGGCGAGGAGGCCGCCCCAGCCCCCGAGTGCGATGGCAATACCGAGCGCGATCAGCAGGGCCGCGCGCACTGCGCCTGCGGGCGGCCTGCCCACATCCTGCGAAAGGCCCCGCCCGCGGGCATTGGGAAGCGCGCGCATCACCAGCGCCATCGCTGCGCGCGATACTGCGCCGGCGAGGATCATGGCCCCCAACAGCCAGCCGTTGGTGGCGAGCACCGCCAGCGCCTGCCAGCGCAGCAGCATCACCAAGAGAAGCGCCAGCACGCCATAGGTGCCGATGTGGCTGTCCTTCATGATCTCAAGACGCTGCTCGCGGCTCCAGCCGCCCCAGAGGCCGTCGGCGCTGTCGGCGAGGCCATCCTCATGGAGGGCGCCCGTCAGCAGGATCAGGAGTGCCAGCGCCAGCGCCGCGCCGATCCCCGCCGGCAGGGAGAGCGCGAGGGCCAGCTGCCCGAACCCGCCCGCGATCAGCCCCAGGAGCGCCCCAACGAGAGGCCAGGCCCAGGCGCCCCTTGCGCCGAGCGCCGCCCCATGCGCGCCCGCCCTGACCGGCAGGCGGCTCAGGAGCGCCAGCGCGGCGAGGAATTCCTTGCTCATTCGCTGCGGCCAGTCGTCTTTTTCCATGCGTTCCGCCTTTCCCGGGTGAGGGTGGGGTTGAAAACAGCGCGCCCGGAAGCGATACCCCAGATGATACCCCAAGCGATACCCCCTCGGGGCACGATAACGCAACGCGGCAAGGAAGGCGGCAAGACGATGAAGGATCAGGACATCCCCTTTCAGACAGCGGATGATTTCCGTGCGCTGCTCGATGATCTGCCCGCGCCCGATGCAGAGGCGCTGGCCGGGGCGGAGGCGCGCAACGCCAGCCTGACGAAACCCCCCGCCGCCCTGGGCCGGCTCGAGGATCTGGCGATCTGGTATGCCGGCTGGCGCGGCGATCCGCGCCCGGCGCTCGAAGCGCCGCAGGTGATCATTTTCGCTGGCAATCACGGGGTGTGCGCGCAGGGGGTTTCGGCCTTTCCGCCGGAGGTGACGGCGCAGATGGTGCGGAATTTCGAAACGGGCGGCGCGGCGATCAACCAGCTCGCGCGCGCCGCCGGCGTGCGGCTTGACGTGATCGCGCTCGATCTCGAAAGGCCGACGGCCGATTTCACCACCGGCCCGGCGATGAGCGAAGCCGATTTCATCGCCGCGCTCGGCGCGGGTTGGGGCGCGGTATCAAAGGAAGCTGATCTTCTGGTGGTGGGCGAGATGGGGATCGGCAACACCACCTCCGCCGCCGCCATCGCCTGCGCGCTATTGGGCGGCGATGCGTCCGACTGGGTGGGGCGGGGCACCGGGGTGGACGATGCGGGGCTTGCACGCAAGGCCTATGTGGTGGCGGCCGGGCTTGCGGCCAATCCCGCGCGTGATCCCCTCGAGATCCTGCGCTGCCTTGGCGGGCGCGAACTGGTGGCGATGGCCGGCGCGATCCTGCGCGCGCGCCATCTGCGCATGCCGGTGATCCTCGATGGCTTCATCTGCACCGCCGCCGCCACCTGCCTGGAGCGCGCGGCGCCGGGGGCGCTCGATCATGCGGTTGCCGGGCATGTCTCGGCCGAAAGCGCCCATACCCGCCTTCTGGAGGCGCTCGGCAAGGCGCCGCTCCTCGATCTCGGGATGCGGCTTGGCGAGGGCTCGGGGGCCTGCCTTGCGATCAATATCCTGAAGGGCGCGATTGCCTGCCATTCGGGCATGAGCACCTTCGCCGAAGCCGGGGTGGCGGACGGCTGAGGGCGGGAGCTTCGCCGGGCTCAAGCCCGGTTGCCGCGTCCGGCGAAGCGGCCCGCATCCTCGGCCGCGTGGCGTATGGCCTTGGATTTGTTGACGCTTTCCTGATACTCGGCTTCCGGGTCGCTGTCATGCACCACGCCGCCGCCGGCCTGGATATAGAGGGTTTCATCCTTCACCACCGCGGTGCGCAGCGCGATGCACATGTCCATGTCGCCATTGGCGGCGAAATAGCCCACGCCGCCGCCGTAGATGCCGCGTTTTTCGGGCTCGAGTTCGTCGATGATCTCCATCGCCCGCACCTTGGGGGCACCTGAAACCGTGCCGGCGGGGAGGCCCGCGAGCAGGGCCGAAAGCGCGTCATGCTCGTCCGAGAGCTCGCCCACCACGTTGGAAACGATGTGCATCACGTGGCTGTAGCGCTCGACGATGAATTCCTCCGTCGGGCGCACGGTGCCGGTCTTCGCCACGCGGCCCACGTCGTTGCGCCCGAGATCGAGGAGCATCAGGTGCTCGGCCAGCTCCTTTTCGTCGGCCAGCAGATCGGCTTCGAGCGCGCGATCCTCCTCGGGCGTGGCGCCGCGCGGGCGGGTGCCGGCGATGGGGCGGATCGTGACCTCGCGGCCGAACACCCGCACCAGGATCTCGGGGCTCGCGCCCACCACCTGGAAGCCGCCGAAATTGAAGTAGAACATGAAGGGCGAGGGGTTGGTGCGCCGCAATGAGCGGTAAAGCGCGAAGGGCGGCAGCGCAAACGGCATGGACCAGCGCTGCGAGGGCACCACCTGGAAGATGTCGCCGGCGCGGATGTATTCCCTGGCCCGTTCCACGGCCTCGAGATAGCCCGCATGGGTGAAATTGGATACCGGCTCGGGAGCGGGGGCCTCGGCGCCGAGATCGCGGCTCTCGGCGGGCAGGTGGCGCTCCATGTCGCGGATCGCATCCTGCACCCGCTCCGCCGCCTGGGCATAGGCGGCGCGCGCCGGGAGGCCCGAACTGGCCCAGGCTGGCGCCACCACGATCACCTCGCCCTTCACGCCATCGAGCACCACCACCACCGAGGGACGCATGAGGCGCGCATCCGGCAGGCCCAGGGGATCGGGATTGACATCGGGGAGATGCTCGACGAGGCGGATCATGTCATAGCCGAGATAGCCGAAGAGCCCGGCCGCGGCGGAGGGCAGGCCCTCGGGCATCTCGATGCGGCTCTCCTCGATCAGGGCGCGCAGGCTTTCGAGCGGCGGGCGGGGATCGGGGGCAAACCCCTCGGGATCGATCCGCGCCGCGCGGTTGACGCGCACGTTCTCGCCCCGGCATTCCCAGATCAGATCGGGCTTCATGCCGATGATCGAATAGCGCCCGCGCAGCTCGCCGCCGGTGACGGATTCCAGGAGGAAGCTGTCCTGGCGCGCTTCGGTGAGCTTCAGCATCAGCGAAACCGGGGTATCGAGATCGGCCGCGAGGCGGGCATGGACGATCTGATTGCGCCCCGCGTCATAGCCCCGTGCGAAGGCCTCGAAGGAAGGGGTGAGTTCCATCAGGGAACCTCAGCGAAACTGCGCGTGAACGGCATTGATCGCCGCCTGATCGAGCCGTATCCCGGCCTTCTTCTGAAGCTCGGATACATAGGCGAGGAAGAGATCCTGGGCGACCGACTGGCGCAGCTGATCGGCGAGCAGGGCATCGATCTGCCGGTATTCGGGGCGGCTTTCATCGGGGGGCAGGGTATCGTCGAGCCGCACCAGATAGGCGGCATCGGGGCCATCGATCACCTTCACTTCGCCCTTTTCCATCGAAAACACTTCCTCGAGGAAATCGGGTGGCGTGGCGTCGATATAATCGGTGCGGGTGATGTCCTCCTCGATGGTCCGGGTCAGCCCTTCGGCGGAAAGGTCCGCGCCCTCGGCCATGCGCGGGGCCAGTTCCTCGGCGCGCTTGCGCAGGGCCCTGGAGAGCTCCCGCGCCTCCCAGCCGGCCCTGACCTCATCGCGTATCTTTTCGAATTCCTGGATCCGCGGCGGCACGATCTCATCGAGGCGGAGCGCGAAGAGGCCGCCATCCTCGAGGCGCTCGAGCTCGGGGAAATCGCCCTTCTTCACTTTTGCGGCCGCCCTGCGGAAGGATTCGTAATCGGCAATTCCACCGCGCGCGCCCTCCCACCAATCAAGCCGGCCGGATTGCAGATCGCTTTCACCGGCGGCTTCCTCAAGGGTGGCGCCGCTGGCGATGAGATCCTCTAGATCGCCTGTCATCCTGTCGATCCCGCGCCGGGCCTGATCGAGCCTGGCTTCGATCTCCAGCCCTTCGCGGGCTTCCTCGAAGCTCGTTTCCTGGCCGGCAACGATGCGGCGCAGATTGATGATGGCGGGGCCGAGATCGGTATCGAACTCACCCACCAGCCCGGGCGCATCCCTGGCGAATGCCGCCTCGCCCGCGCTGCCGAGCTCCTCGGGGGCAATTGCCTCGATGGCGATGTCTTCAAGCGCAAGGCCGCGCGCCTTCACAAGCTCTTCGAAGCCGGTTTCTCCCTTCTCGAGCCGCTCCATCGCCGCTTTAGCCTCCTCGGGCGAGGCAAAGACCAGCCGCTCCACCACCCGCTTTTCCGGGATCACATATTCGGATTTGCGGTTTTCGTAGATTTCGCGCAGCCGATCCTCATCGACCTCGATATTCTCCGCCAGCATCTCGGGGGTGATCCACACATAGGTGATGCGCTTCATCTCGGGCAGGGTGAAATCCTCGCTCTGGGCCTGGTAATAGGCCTTCAGATCCGCCTCCGAAGGGGTGGGGAGAGGCTCGGCGAGATCCTTACGGGTGATCCGCACCCAGGTGAAATTGCGCCGCGCGCCGGCGAAATCGAGGAAGGCCTTCTTCTCGGCCTCGGGCGCGGAAACACCCGCGAGCACCGCCCTTTGCAGGATCGTGCGCGCGGTTTCGCGGCGCAGGATCCTTTCATACTGCGCCTCGCTCAGGTTGAGCTGCTGAAGGGCGAAGCGGTAGTTTTCCCGGTCGAATCGGCCGTCGGGGCCGAAGAAGGCGGGGTTGGTGCGGATCTGTTCGGCGACGATCCCGTCGCCCACGGAAATGCCGAGGCGGGCGGTTTCGTTGTCGAGTGCCGCGCCGATCAGGAGGCGCTGCTGCACGCGCTGATCGATCCGGGCGCGGGCGATGGCATCGGTGAGGCTGACGCGCTCCTTCGCTTCCGCCTCGAGCGCGCGCAGCTCCTGGGAGAGCGCGCGCTCGAGGCGGAAGCGAAGGAGCGCGTCAGCCTCACCGATGCCATCGCCCGCGCCCGGATCGATCAGCGCGTGCAGCAGCGCCTCCTGATCGGCGCGGCACTCGACAACGAAAC
>WFVA01000127.1 GCA_015491895.1 Albidovulum sp.
CTGCATCCGCTGGAGATGGACGTGCGCGATGAAGAGAGCGTCACAACAGCCGTTTCGGCAGCCATCGCTGCGCGCGGCGCGATCCATATCTGCGTGGCCAATGCCGGCATCGCCGAGGGCCGGCCATTGGCGAAAACCACCCTTGCCGAATGGCGGCGCATCCTCGAAACCAATCTCGACGGCGCCTTCCTCACCATCCGCGCCTGCCTCGAGCCGATGCGCGCCGCCGGCTGGGGGCGGGTGATCGCCGTTTCCTCCATCGCCGGGCTGAAGGGGCTCAGGAACGCGCCGGCCTATACCGCCTCCAAGCACGGGCTGATCGGCCTCGTCCGCGCCCTTTCCGAAGAGCTGATCGGATCGCGGATCACCGCCAATGCGCTCTGCCCCGGCTATGCGGATACGGCGATCGTGGCCGATAACGCCGCCCGTCTCGCCGCCGCCACCGGAAAAAGCGAGGGCGAGATCCGCGCCCGCATGGCCGCCGGCAACCGCCACAACCGCCTGCTCGCCCCGGAGGAAATCGCCGCCGCCGCGCTCTGGCTCTGCGATCCGCGCGCCGGCAGCGTCAATGGCCAGGCGATCGAGATCGCCGGCGGGCAGATGTGATCTGCCAAAGATCCGGCCGTGGCGCGGGGCGGGGAGGTTGCATGCCTCCGGCGGGAGTATTTTTCGCCAAGATGAAGCAGGGCGGAGCGGGAAGAGAGGGAAGGCATAGTGTGTGGCGCGCACATGTGTGATTGGCGCCTTGTCATCGCCCATCACTTGCTCATAGGCTCGCCCGGAGCCATCAGAGCAGGGAGCCCAGCAGCACATGACGGATTTCACGAGAACCCGCGCCTTCTTCCACCTCCCCGAAAATCTCATCTACATGGACGGCAATTCCCTCGGCCCCCTGCCCCGCAGGGACATGGAGCGGCTTTCCTGCACGGTGGAGAAGGAATGGGGCGAGATGCTGATCCGCGCCTGGAACCGCGCCGGCTGGATGGAGCTTCCCGATTGCGTGGGCGATCGCATCGCCGGGCTGATCGGCGCGCCGAAGGGAAGCGTCGCCGTGGGGGAGACGCTTTCGATCAAGGTCTATCAGGCGCTTTCGGCGGCGCTTTCGCTGCGCCCCGAGCGGAAGGTGATACTGAGCGACAGCGGCAATTTTCCCTCCGATCTCTATATCGCCCAGGGGCTGATCGACATGCTCGGCCGGGGCCATCAGCTGAAGATCGTGCGCCCCGAGGAAGTGGCGGAGGAGATCGACGCGATCGGTGAGGATCTGGCCGCGCTTCTGCTCACCGAGGTCGATTACCGCACCGGGCGGCGCCATGACATGGCCGCCCTCACCCAGCGCGCCCACCGGAAGGGCGCGCTCGCAATCTGGGATCTGGCGCATTCGGCCGGCGCGCTGCCGGTGGACGTGACGACGGCGGAAGCCGATTTCGCCGTCGGCTGCACTTACAAATATCTCAACGGCGGCCCCGGCGCGCCGGCCTTCATCCATGTGGCCGAGCGCCATATCCGCCATATCAGCCCGGCGCTCCAGGGCTGGCTCGGCCATGCCGATCCCTTCGCCTTCGAGTCCGATTACCGCCCTGCCGAGGGGATCGCGCGCATGCGCGTGGGCACGCCGCCGATCCTGCAGCTTGCCGCGCTCGATGCGGCACTCGAGATCTGGGAAGAGGTGGACATCCACAAACTGCGCGCCCGCGCGATCGCGCTTTCGGAGCTGTTCATCGCCCGCGTCGAGGCGCGCTGTCCGATGCTCGCCCTCGCGAGCCCCCGCGAGCCCGAAGAGCGCGGCTCGCAGGTGAGCTTCCGCTTTAAGGAGGGCTACGCCGCCATGCAGGCGATCATCGATCGCGGCGTGATCGGCGATTTCCGCGCCCCCGACATCATGCGCTTCGGGATTACCCCCCTCTATCTCGACGAGGCCGATATGGAGAAGGCCGCCAGGATCATCGCCGACGTGATGAACAACCGCCTCTGGGACGCCCCCGAATACCGCGCCCGCGCGCCCGTTACCTGAGCCGCCGCCGGCAGGCTTCAGGCGCGATTTGACAGCCCGCGCGGCGCATGTCAGGCTGAAC
>WFVA01000128.1 GCA_015491895.1 Albidovulum sp.
GGGCCGGTGGAGATCGAGGCCCATGCCACCCACGCCGCGGCGGATGTGATCTTCCGCACGCTTTTCTCGATCCCGATCACCGATGAAACGGCGGCAGAGGTGTTTTGCCAGTTCCGCGCCCATCAGCGGGCGCAGCCGCTTCTCAATCTCGCCGCCTTCCTGCCCCTGCCGCGCTGGGTGCCGCGCTTTCATCGCGCCCGCACGCGCAGAACGGCCCGCGCCATCCGGGGGCTGATCGCCGATCTGGTGGCGGCGCGGGCGCGGCTGATCGAAGAGGGGAGCGCCCCCGATGATCTGGCGACAAGGATCATGACGACCCCGGATCCCGTGACCGGCAAGCCCTTCAGCGCCGGGGAAATGATCGATCAGGTGGCGATCTTCTTCCTCGCCGGGCATGAAACCAGCGCCTCGGCGCTGGCCTGGGCGCTGTGGCTCGTGGCGCACTACCCCGAATGGCAGGAGCGCCTTGCCGCCGAGGCGCGCGATGTGCTGGGGCCGGGCGATGATTTCACCTTCTCGCAGGCCAGCCGCCTGCGCCTTGCGCGCGATGTGTTTCGCGAAACCCTGCGCCTCTATCCGCCGGTGCCGATGATGGTGCGCGAAAACGCCTGCCCCGAGAATTTCCGCAAGCGGGCGATCGCGCCCGGCAGCCAGATCGTCATCAGCCCCTGGCATCTGCACCGTCATGAAAGGCTCTGGGAGCGGCCGGACGAATTCGATCCGGGGAGATATGCAGGCCAGAGCGCAAGGGCCAGCCTGCGCTCGGCCTACCTCCCCTTTTCCGCCGGGCCGCGGGTGTGTCCCGGCGCCGGATTCGCCATGCTGGAAGGGCCGCTTCTCCTGGCGCTCATGCTGCGGGAGATGCGATTCGAAACCGTGCCGGAATTTCCGGCGATTCCTGTGGCCAATCTCACGGTGCGCGCAAGAAACGGCTTATGGTTGAAAATAATATCGAAAGAACGCCAATAAGAAGAAATTTGAAAATTTACGCATTATCAATAATTTGGGCTATTCAGCGGCGCGGATGTGATGCTGATGCAGCCTTTTTCCCCCCTTTGTATCAGTTGTCATTGAGCAGATTCCCGCCTAGTTCTGGTCTGTGCAGAATGGGGGTTCTGATGTCTGTAACCGAAGAGATCAATTCAAGAGCATACCAGCGAAGCGATGCGCGCCGGCGTGGCTGGCTCCGCCTTGCGGTGCCGATCTGGGCTTACGGGCGCGAGAAGCGGGCGAGCTTCAGCAAGCGGGGCCACCACACTTCGCGCGAGGAAATCGTCGATCTCTTCGGTGACGAGCTGCGCCGCCCTCTCGATCCCAGGCTGCGCCTGACGAAGGCCGAACGGCGCGAACATGAAGAAGCGGGCAAACTGCGCGGTGCGATCTACGACAGCGCCTGATCCCCGCCGCCCTTCGCTTCATCGCTTCGATACCACTCCAGAACATGAAGGCGGATCGCCGAGGCGAGGCCGCAGTCCATGCCGCGCGCCGCGTCGATCTCGGCGGCGAGCGCGTTGAGGGGCATGCCGCGCGCCCTTGCGATCTCGCGGAAGGCTTCCCAGAAGGCGGGTTCCAGCGAAACGCTGGTGCGGTGGCCGCGCAGCGTGAGCGAATGTTTCTGCGGCCGCGCGGCAGGCATTTCACGCCTCCTCGCCTTCATCGGGATCATCGAGCATGAGCTGATCGAGCTTCCGGCGGGCCTTCTCGCTGCGCGCCGCCTCAAGCAGCCTCTCGGCCTTGGTGCGGCCGTGTTTCACCGCGTTCCGCTCCGCCCTCAGCCGCGCCTCTGCCCGCGCCCGTGCCTTGCGGGCGCGGTTGAGATTGATCGGAGCATCGGCCATGCTCACGCCTCCTTCGGGCCGATCATCTTCTCGGGGCGCACCACGCGATCGAAGGTTTCTTCGTCCACGAAGCCGAGGCGGATCGCCTCTTCCTTCAGCGTGGTGCCGTTCTTGTGCGCGGCCTTGGCCACCTTGGTGGCGTTGTCATAGCCGATTTCGGGGGCAAGCGCGGTGACGAGCATCAGGCTTTCGCGCATCAGCTGTTCGATGCGCTCCTCATTGGCGCGAAGGCCCTTGAGGCAGCGCTCGGTGAAGCTGTCGGCGGCATCGCCCAGAAGCTGCATGGATTGCAGCACGTTGTAAGCGATCATCGGCTTGAAGACGTTGAGCTCGAAATGCCCCTGGCTGCCGGCGAAACCGGTGGCGGCATCATTGCCCATCACATGGGCGCAGACCTGGGTGAGCGCCTCGGCCTGGGTGGGGTTGACCTTGCCGGGCATGATCGAGGAGCCGGGCTCGTTTTCCGGCAGGATCAGCTCGGCCAGCCCGCAGCGCGGCCCCGAGCCCAGAAGGCGGATATCATTGGCGATCTTGAAGAGGCTCGCGGCCACCGTCTTGAGGCTGCCCGACATCTGCACCATCGCATCATGCGCCGCCAGCGCCTCGAACTTGTTGGGCGCGGTCACGAACGGGAGGCCGGTGATGCGGGCGATGTTTTCGGCCACCATCTCGCCCCAGCCCTTGACCGTGTTGAGCCCGGTGCCGACGGCGGTGCCGCCCTGGGCAAGCTCGTGGATGTGCTTCAGCGCCGTTTCCACCCGCACGATCCCCATCGCCACCTGATGGCGGTAGCCGGAAAATTCCTGGCCGAGCGTGAGGGGGGTGGCATCCATCGTGTGGGTGCGGCCGATCTTGATGATGTCCCGGAATTCCTCGGCCTTCCCGGAAAGCGCTGCGTGCATCTTCTCAAGCCCCGGCAGCAGCACGTCCTGCGCCTGGCGGGCGGTGGCGATATGCATGGCGGTGGGGAAGGTGTCGTTCGAGCTCTGGCCCATGTTCACGTGATCGTTGGGATGCACGGGATCCTTGGAGCCGATCTCGCCGCCGAGGATCTCGATCGCGCGGTTGGCGATCACCTCGTTGGCGTTCATGTTGGACTGGGTGCCCGAGCCCGTCTGCCACACCACGAGGGGGAAGTGCTCATCAAGCTTGCCCTCGTAAACCTCGCGCGCCGCCTGCACGATCGCCTGCCCGCGCCGCTCGTCAAGCCGGCCGAGCTTCATGTTGGCCTCGGCGCAGGCCCATTTGATGGCGCCGAGCGCGCGGATGATAGGGATCGGCATCTTTTCCCAGCCGATGGGGAAATTCATCAGGCTGCGCTGGGTCTGGGCGCCCCAGTATTTGTCGGCCGGGACTTCGAGCGGGCCGAAGCTGTCGGTTTCGATGCGGGTTGCGGGCTTTTCGGATTGCGGCATCGGGGCGACTCCTCTTTCGCGATGATTGCCCCTCTCTTAGCGCGCGCGCGGGTTTCGTCAATCGGCTCGCGGGGCTATTTGCGAAAAGAGTCGAGGCTCACCACCTCTGCCGCGCCCTTGTCGGCTGTCTCGTCCTTGCCATCGCTCTCCGGCTCGGGAGCGGCCTTTGCCCCCCCCGCCCGGCCGGGCTCGTCTCCCGCGCCCTCTTCATCCGCGCTTTCATGATTTTCAAAGCGCAGGCCGAATTCCACGGATGGATCCACGAAGGTGAGGATCGCGTCATAGGGGATGTAGAGGGGTTCGGGATTGTTGCCGAAATTGAGGGTGATGGCGAAGCCGTCATCTTCCACCACGAGATTTTCATACCAATGCTGGATGACGATCGTCATCTCCTCGGGGTAGCGCTCGCGCAGCCAGTCGGCGATGGCCACGCCTGGGTGGCGGGTGTCGAAGGTGATGAAGAAATGGTGCTGCCCCGGCAGGCCCTTTTCGGCCACGTCCGCGAGCACCTCCTGAATGAGACCGCGCATGGCGCGGTGCATCAGGTTGCCGTAGTCGATGGTTTCGGGTCCGTCGGACATGTTCTCATCCCCTGAACTGTCGTCCTCTCCAACATAGACGGATTCGCGGGGAAGGGAAGATGCCGCGGGCGGTGAATTCTGCAGCGAATTCCGCGCTGACATCCGGGAAGGGGAAATGAAAGTGCAGGCTTCTGTTGCCAGGTGCCTGCGAACCCCGCCTTGCGCTGCTGGGCGCAAGGGCTTCAGATTTTCGGTCTTTCGCACTGCTTACGCAGCGAGAGCAACCGGAGCTTTGTTGTCATTTGCAACTAGCTTGGGTGAACCGATAACGGTGGTATCTCACCGGGACAAAGCTAACCCCTTTACACGGCCGTCGATCCTGTTTCGGCCCCATGATCCCCAAATGAAGGATATCTGGTGGAGCCGCCGGGTACCGCCCCCGGGTCCGGTCCGCTTATTACGGGCGCCTTTATGTCCATAGTCCCCGAAGGGACAGCCCATATATAGGGCCGGCGCGGGGATTTGCAAAGGGGCGGGA
>WFVA01000129.1 GCA_015491895.1 Albidovulum sp.
CCCCGCCCCTCTTCCTCTCCGATGCGGCCGGGCCTCGCGCGCCCCCCGAAGTGCCGGTGCGCCGGAATGCGTGATTTGCGGGATGCGTGATTTGCGGTGCGATCGTCACCACGCCCCTTGCCTCCCCGCCCCTGACGGGTCAGAAACAGCGCATGAACGAAGCCGATGAACCCCAGCCGCACGAACCCCAGCCGCGCGCATCCGCCGGCCCGCCCGCCGATATCCTGTGCATCGGCTCGGTGCTGTGGGACGTGATCGGCCACAGCGCCAGCCACATGAAGATCGGCGCCGACGTGCCCGGCCGGATCACCCGCCAGCCCGGCGGCGTGGCGCTCAACATCGCCCTCACCCTCACCCATTTTTCCCTCACCCCCGCGCTCCTGACGGTGCTGGGCCAGGATCGCGAGGGGCGCGCGCTGGCCGATGCCTGCAGGGCGCGCGGGCTCGTCATGGATCACGCCCATCTCTCCGAGGATCTGCCCACCGATCGCTACATGGCGATCGAGGCGGCCAACGGCCTCATCGCCGCCATCGCCGATGCCCATTCGCTGGAGGCCGCGGGCGCGCGCATCCTTGCGCCATTGCGCGAGGGGCCGCTCGCCACCACCGCCGCGCCCTGGGAAGGGCCGATCGCGCTTGACGGCAATCTCACCGAGGCCCTCCTTGGCGAAATCGCCGCCGATCCCGCCTTCGCGCACGCCGATCTGCGCGTGGCGCCCGCCTCGCCCGGCAAGGCGGCGCGGCTTCTCCCGCTCCTTGCCCATCCGCGCGCCACCTTCTACGTCAACCGCGAGGAGGCGGGGATACTCTGCGCGGAAAGCTTCCCCGATGCCGCCCGCGCCGCCCGGGGGCTGAAGGCGCGCGGCGCGCACCGGGTGCTGGTGACGGATGGCGCGAAGCCTTGTGCGCTGCACGATGAAGAAGGCCTTCTCACCCTCGCCCCGCCCGAAGTTCTGGTGACCCGCGTCACCGGCGCGGGCGATACCTTCATGGCGGCCCATATCGCCGCCGAAATCCGCGGCAAGGCCCGGCGCGCGGCGCTCGAAGCCGCCCTCGAGGCCGCCGCGCGCCATGTTTCAGGAGAAACCCCGCTATGAACCAGCCCCCGCTCCCGCTCCGCTTCGCACCAGCCGTGCGCGAGGCCATCGAGGGCGGCGCGCCGGTGGTGGCGCTTGAAAGCACCATCATCACCCACGGCATGCCCTGGCCCGAAAACGTGGAAACCGCGCGCCGGGTGGAAGCCGAAGTGCGCGCCGCCGGCGCCGTGCCGGCCACCATCGCGGTGCTCGAGGGCGCGCTCTGCATCGGGCTTGAAGATCAGGCGCTGGAAAGGCTCGGGCGGTCAGAAAAAACCGCCAAGCTCTCGCGCGCCGATCTCGCCGCCTGCATCGCGCGCGGCGCCACCGGCGCCACCACCGTTGCCGCCACCATGATCGCCGCGCGCCTTGCCGGCATCCGCACCTTCGCCACCGGCGGCATCGGCGGCGTGCACCGGGGCGCTGAGAAAAGCTTCGACATCTCCGCCGATCTTCACGAACTCGCGCAGACCCCCGTCACCGTGGTGGCGGCGGGGGCCAAGGCGATCCTCGACATCCCGAAAACTCTCGAGGTGCTGGAAACCCTCGGCGTGCCGGTGATCGCCTTCGGGCAGGATGATTTCCCGGCCTTCTGGTCACGAAGCGCCGGGGTGAAGGCGCCGCTGCGCATGGACAGCCCCGAGGAGATCGCCCGCGCCCACCTGATGCGCGAGGCGCTCGGCATTCCGGGCGGGCAGCTGGTGGCCAATCCGATCCCGCCCGAGGCCGAGATCCCCGCCGCCGCCCTCGCGCCCCTGATCGCCCAGGCCCAGGAGGAGGCCGAAGCCGCCGGGATCGGCGCCAAGGAGGTGACCCCCTTCCTCCTCGCCCGCCTGTTCGAGCTGACGGAAGGCGCTTCGCTCAGGGCCAATATCGCGCTGGTGCGCGCCAACGCCCGCCTGGCCGCGCGGATCGCCGCCGCGCTCATCCGCGCCGAAGCCGAAATCCCCGGCTGACAGACGCGCCCTTGCCCCGCGCCCGGACCGCCCCTACATTCAAGCCCGTCAGCGCAAGGATACGGCAGTGAAACACGATAGTCAGGACCCGCAGAAATACCGCCCCACGCTATTCGCGAGCCTGAGGGCGAGCTTCCTCACCGGGCTCGTCGTGGTGGCGCCGATCGGGCTCACCGTCTGGCTGATGTGGAGCTTCGTGGGGTGGGTTGACAATCTCGTGCTGCAATTCGTGCCCGAGGAATTCCAGCCGCGCAATTTCATCGGCGTGGACGTGCGCGGCATCGGCGCGGTGATCTTCCTCGTCTTCACCATCTTCGTGGGCTGGCTCGCCAAGGGGATGATCGGGCGCTCGCTGATCCACATGGGCGAGCGTTTCGTGGACAGGATGCCCGTGGTGCGCTCGATCTACAACGGGCTCAAGCAGATCGCCGAAACGGTCTTCGCCCAGTCCGAAACATCCTTCGACAAGGCTTGCCTCGTGGAATATCCGCGCAAGGGGATCTGGGCGATCGCCTTCATCTCCACCTCCGCCAAGGGCGAGATCCTCCGGCGCGTGCCGGCGGACGGCGAAATCGAGAGCGTCTTCCTGCCCACCACCCCGAATCCGACATCGGGCTTCCTCCTCTTCGTGCCGCGCGCGGACCTGATCCTCCTCGACATGAGCGTGGAAGATGCGGCGAAGCTTGTGATCTCGGCCGGGCTCGTCTATCCCGAGGGCCAGGGAGAAGATCAGCTCCAGCTTCCCCTGCCGCCGGAAACGCAGGCGAAGCAATGAGGCCGGAAGTGCGGCGGATTGTAGCAGAAAGGCATGATTTCTACCATATTTTGCCGTAAATCTTGGAAAGCGCCGCAAAACCTCGTATGATCCGGGCAAGCTGAGCTTCGATTTGCAAGGGAGGTGTGCAATGAAGAAATTCTTACCCCTGATTCTGGCGGCCACGTTTGCCGCACCTGTTCATGCCGGCGGCCTCGCAGAGCCGCAGATGGAGCCCGAAGTGCTCGCCGAGGAAACGGCCGCGGCCAGCAGCGGCGGGCTTCTGATCCCGATCTTCATGCTGATCTTCCTCGCCGCGATCGCTTCCAACGGCGGCGGAGGAGGAGGCGGCGGGGGCGGGGGCGCCTGATCCTCGCTCATTCCCGGCCGCAAGCCGGCAGGCCCGCGCCCCGGCGCGGGTCATTCATCTTGCCGTCGTCCATTTTGCCACAGTTCGCACCTTTTCGCGCCGGGAAAAGGTTAACCATTGATTGCTTCTCCACTGCATACGATGAATTCACACATCATCAATAATTGATGCATCTGGTTAAGGAGGTTGACATGAAAACGAAAATTGCTGCCCTGCTGATATCCTTTTCACTCGCAGCGCCATCCTTCGCCGGCGGCCTCGCAGAGCCGCAGATGGAGCCCGAAGTGCTCGCCGAGGAAACGGCCGCGGCCAGCAGCGGCGGGCTTCTGATCCCGATCTTCATGCTGGTCTTCCTCGCCGCGATCGCTTCCAGCAGCGGGGGTGGCGGCGCCGGTGGCAGCAGCCCCCCGGTTGTTGCAGCCCGCTGAGAACGATCAAGCGCCTCCCGCTCCTTCATGCCGCGGGAGGCTTGCGCAGGATCCGCCGGTCTGGCGGCCGGATGCCGGATCTCTGAATTCCGGCATCGCCAACCGCTGCGCGCGGCTTCATCGCAACGGCCGTGATCCCCGCGCCAGCCGCCCCAGCCATCGCCCCCTGCCGCGCCCCGCAGACCCCGGCGGGGAATGGCGAGATCTTCCACCTGAGAGCAGCCCTGCACTGCAAACAGGGCCGCCCACAAAAAAACGCCCGCGCGAAGCGGGCGTCAAGTTATTGAGGCAGGTTTCATACAGGCAAGAAACCTATCGAGCAGTGATTACCTTATAAGCCTTCTGCCGCTCATGGCCAAGCTAAAAGTTTGAAAACGCGGGAAAGGCCAGCTAGCCTTGGGCAAAATCCACTTCAAGCCCCGAGGAAGATTGCCTCCATGAAAACCACCCTGAAGCGAATCGCCCGGATTTTTCTGGCCGCGCTCTTGCTGGCGCATTCCCCTGCGATCGGTGAAGAAGCGCCGCGTCACGGCATAGCTATGTATGGCGAGCCCGCGCTACCACCGGATTTTGTGTCTCTCCCCTATGCGAACCCGGATGCGCCGAAGGGCGGGCGGATCGTTTTCGGCGATCCCGGCGGGTTTGATTCGCTCAACCCCTACATCCTCAAGGGCCGCGCGCCCTGGGGGGTGAGGGCCTATGTGGTCGAATCCCTCATGGGGAGAAACTGGGATGAGCCGTTCTCGCTATACGGGCTTCTGGCCGAATCGATCACCGTCGGCCCGAATCGCGAATGGGTGGAATTCACCCTGCGCCCGGAAGCGAAATTCTCCGATGGCAGCCCGGTCACGATCGAGGATGTGATGTGGTCCTTCCGCACGCTGGGCGAGCACGGCCATCCCCGCTACCGCACCGCCTGGAAAAAGATCGCTACCATGGAGCAGACAGGCCCGCGCGCCGTGCGCTTCACCTTCAACACGAAGGATCGCGAACTGCCGCTGATCCTCGGCCTGCGCCCGATCCTGAAGAAGGCGCAGTGGGAGGGGCGGGATTTCGAGAAAAGCGGCGTCGATGTGGTGCCGATCGGCTCGGGGCCCTATGTGATCGCCGATTTCAAGCCCGGCGAATACATCACCTTCCGCCGCAATCCCGATTACTGGGGGCGCGATCTGGCGTTCAACCGCGGCCGCCACAACCTCGACGAGATCCGCCATGATTACTACGCCGATGGCTCGGTGCTGTTCGAGGCCTTCCGGGCCGGCGAAACCAGCGTCTTTCGCGAGGGCAGCGCCGCCAACTGGATCCGCAAATACGATTTCCCGGCGGTGAAATCCGGCGAGATCGTGAAAAGCGAGATCCCCCACCAGCGCCCCACCGGCTATCGCGGCCTGGTGATGAACACCCGCCGCCCCATCTTCCAGGACTGGCGGGTGCGCGAGGCGCTGATCACCGCCTTCAATTTCGAATTCATCAATACGGCGATCAACGGCGTGCCCCAGCCGCGCATAAAATCCTACTTCTCCAATTCCGTGCTCGGGATGCGCGAGGGCCCGGCAAAGGGGCGGGTGCGCGAGCTGCTCGCGCCCTACGGCGAAAGCCTGCTGCCCGGCGCGCTCAAAGGCTACAGCCTGCCCAAGGGCGATGGCAGCGCGCGCAACCGCAAGGGCCTGCGCCGGGCGCTGAAACTGCTCGGCGAGGCCGGCTGGCAGGTGAAAAACGGCGTGCTGCAAGATGCCGCCGGCCAGCCCTTCACCTTCGAGATCCTGCTGCGCCAGGGCGATCAGCAGACATCGGCGATCGTCGATCTCTACGTGGAGGCGCTGAAGCGGCTCGGCATCACCCCCACCGTCACCACCATCGACAGCGCCCAATACAAGGAGCGCACCAATGTCTACGATTTCGACATGACCTACTACCGCCGCGGCGCCTCCCTCAGCCCCGGCAACGAACAGAAGCTCTATTGGGGCAGCCAGGGCCTCACCGAGCCCGGCACGCGCAACTGGATGGGCGTGGCCTCCCCGGCGGTGGACGCGCTGATCGATGCCATGGTGAACGCCCCCGATCAGGAGGAGTTCATCGCCACCACCCGCGCGCTCGATCGCGTGCTGGCGAGCGGGCGCTACGTGATCCCCTTCTGGTATTCCCCGGTTTCGCGCCTTGCCCACAGGCGCGAGCTGAAATACCCCGAGAAACTGCCGATCTACGGCGACTGGATCGGCTTCCTGCCCGATGTCTGGTGGTATGAGGAATAGGATGACCACACGTATCATGCTGCTCACCGCCCTGCTCGCGCTTTCTGCCTGCAACACGGTGGAAGGCCTCGGCCGCGATATCTCGGCCGGCGCGCGCACGGTGAAGAACGCCCTCTGAGAAACCTCCCGGCAAGCCGCGCGGCTCACCATCGCGATGCCGGGCATGCCCGTGGCCATGCCCCGCGGTTGCGGGCCTGTTCGCTCCTGCCATCACGGGGCCGGCAAGTATCCCCGCCGGAGGCATCCCGCCGCCGCCACAGGCGCCACGGCCGGGCATGGGCGCCCAGGCTCCCGCACGCCGCAAACGCATCCGCGGGCCTGAAGGGCGCACCACCGCCCCTTGCGCCCTGCGCATCGGCGGCGTAGCACCACTTCATGCAGGAAGAAACATCCGCCTCCATCCGGCAAAACATCGGCTTCAACCTCGCCGCCCATGTGCTGGCCGGGGGCGCTGGGCATCCCGAAAAGCCCGCGCTGGTGATCGCCGCGCCGGATGGCACCTGCGAAACCATGAGCCACGCCGCCCTCGGCCGTGCCGCGCTCGGCATCGCCACGGGCCTCGCCCAGGCCGGCATCCGCCCCGGTGACCGCGTGCTCCTGCGCCTTGGCAACACGCCCGAATTCCCCCTCGCCTTCCTCGCCGCCGCCGCCATCGGCGCCCTGCCCGTGCCCACCTCCGCCATGCTGACGGAGCTGGAGGTCGCCCGCATCATCGAGGAAATCGCTCCCGCCCTCATCCTGCGCGATGAAGCCGTCGCCTGCCCCGCCGAGCCCCCCTGCCCGGTGCTCGGCCCCGGGGATCTCGCCCGCTTCCACGCGCTCCCGCCCGCGCCGTTTCACATGGGCGATCCCGATCGTGCGGCCTATGTCATCTACACTTCCGGCACCTCCGGGCGCCCCATGGCCGTCATCCACGCCCACCGCGCGATCCTTGCGCGGCGCATGATGCGGGGCGGCTGGTATGGCGCGAGCGGTGCCGATCGTTTCCTCCACGCCGGCGCCTTCAACTGGACATACACCCTCGGCACCGGCCTCCTGGATCCCTGGAGCATGGGCGCCACCGCCGTGATCCCCGCGCCCGGCACAGCCCCCGCCGATCTGCCCGCGATCATGGCCGCGCAAGGCATCACCATCTTCGCCGCCGCGCCCGGCATCTACCGCCAGATGCTGCGCGCGCACCCGGCGATCACCGCCCCCGCCCTGCGCCACGGGCTTTCGGCGGGCGAGAAGCTCCCCGAGCCCACCCGCGCGCGCTGGCAAGAGGCCACCGGCACCGCGCTCCACGAGGCCTACGGGATGTCGGAATGCTCCACCTTCATCTCCGGCTCCCCCGCCCGCCCCGCGCCCATAGGCACGCTCGGCTTCCCCCAGCCCGGGCGGCGCGTGGCGGTGCTCGATCCCGAAGGCCGCCCCCTGCCGGCCGGCGAAGCGGGGGAAATCGCCGTCCACCGCTCGGATCCGGGGCTGTTTCTGGGCTACTGGCAGCAGCCCCGGGAAACCGCCCGGCGCTTTCGCGGCGAGTGGTTCCTGACCGGCGACATGGGCGAATTCACCCCCGAAGGGGCCGTGCGCTACCTCGGGCGCAATGACGACATGCTGAACGCCGGCGGCTATCGCGTCTCGCCCCTCGAGATCGAGCAGGCGCTCCAGTCCCATCCCGAAATCGGCGAGGCGGCGGCGGTGGAGCTGGCCGTCAAGGCGGACGCCAGCGTGATCGCCGCCTTCTACACCGCCCCCGCCCCTCTGGACGAAGCCGCGCTCAGGGCCTACATGGGCGAAAGGCTCGCGCGCTACAAGCAGCCGCGCCTCTACCGCCACCTGCCGGAAATCCCGAAGGGAGCCAACGGCAAGATCCTGCGCCGCGCCTTGCGCGAAACCCACGAGGCCCGTCATGATTCCGCTTGAGATATATTCCGATCCGATCTGCCCCTGGTGCTATATCGGCTGGACCCGCCTCGCCCGCGCCCTCGAGCGCCACCCCGAACACCCGTTCGCCATCACCTGGAAGCCCTTCATGCTCAATCTCGGCATGCCGAAATGCGGCATGGACCGCGCCGCGTATCTCGAGGCCAAGTTCGGCGGGCAGATGGGGGCCGCGAAGGCCTACAAGCCGGTGCTGGAAGCGGCCGAGGAAATGGGGCTCGGCATCGATTTCGCCGCCATCGAGCGCACGCCCAACACGCTCGACGCCCACCGCCTGATCCACTGGGCCGGGCTCGAGGGGCGTCAGACGCCGGTGGCCACAAGCCTTTTTCGCGCCTATTTCAACGAGGCGCGCGACATCGGGGAAGCGGAGGTGCTGGCCGATCTGGGCGCGCGCGCCGGCATGGATCGCGAGATGATCCTTCGCCTCCTCGCCACCGAAGCCGACAGGGATACCGTGCTCTCGCAGGACAAGGCCGCGCGCGACATGGGCATCAAGGGCATCCCCACCTTCATCATCAACCGCCAATATGCGGCCAACGGCGCGATCCCGAGCGAGGACTGGGAGCGCATCATCGCCGAGCTTGCCGAAAACGGCGGCCAAGAGCCAGAGCGGCGCGCGCCCTCCTGATGGCGGCGGCGAAGCCCCCCCTCTCGCGCGCCGAATTCGTGGCGCTGATGGCGATGCTGTTTTCCACCATCGCCTTCTCGATCGATGCCATGCTGCCCGCCCTGCCCCAGATCGCCGCCGATCTCAGCCCCGACGCGCCGAACCGCGCCCAGCTGGTGCTGACAAGCTTCGTGCTCGGCATGGGGCTCGGCACCTTCTTCACCGGCCCCCTTTCGGACGCCTTCGGCAGGAAGCCCGTGCTGCTCGCCGGCACCGCGCTCTACATGCTGGCGGCCCTTCTCGGCGCACTCGCGCAATCGCTCACCCTCCTGCTTGCCGCGCGGCTCCTGCAGGGGATCGGCGCGGCGGGGCCAAGGGTGGTTTCGCTGGCCATCATCCGCGATCTCTACGCCGGGCGGGGCATGGCGAGGCTCATGTCCTTCGTCATGCTGATCTTCACCCTCGTGCCGGTGCTCGCGCCCACGATCGGCGCCGCCATCATCCATTTCGCCGGCTGGCGCGGGGTGTTCTTCGCCTTCGTGATCTTCGCCCTCCTCTCCGGCCTCTGGTTCGCCCTGCGCCAGCCCGAGACCCTCCCCCCCGAGCGCCGCAGGCCGCTTGAATGGGCGCCCCTCGTCGAAGCCCTCAGGGAAGTGCTCGCCCATCCCACCGTGCGCATCGCCATCATGATCCAGGCGCTTGTGTTCGGCAGCCTCTTCGGCATGCTCTCTTCCTCCCAGCCGATCTTCGACATCACCTTCGGCGAGGGCGAAAACTTCCCCTACTGGTTCGGCGCCATTGCCATCACCACCGCCTCGGCCAACATCCTGAACGCCCGCCTCGTGATGCGGCTCGGAATGCGGCGCATGGTGCATGCGGCGCTTCTGATGCAGCTTGTCGCCTCGGGGCTTATGATCCTGCTCCTCGCCACCAACGCGCTTTCGGGCCACGCCGCGCTCGCCGCCTATGTGCTGTGGCAGACAAGCGTGTTCTTCATGGTCGGCCTGACGCTCGGCAATCTCAACGCCATCGCCATGGAGCCCCTGGGCCATATAGCCGGCATGGCGGCCTCGGTGATCGGCGCGGTTTCCACCGTGGCCGCGGTGCTGATCGCCGCCCCCCTCGGCCTCGCCTTCGACGGCACCCCCCTGCCGCTCGCGACCGGCATCTTTACCTGCGTCGCGCTTGCCCTCATGCTGATGCAGAAGATCCGCGAAGAACCGGCGCCCGAGGCCTGAACGATCGTCTCATCACTGGTCCCGCAAATATCCCCGCCGGAGGCATCCCGCCCGCGCCGCCCGGCGCAAGGCCGGGAACTTTCCTGCCTCCGGCGGGGATATTTCCAGACCAGTGATGGAAAGGAGGGAAAAGGGGCGGCAAATGCCGGGCCCTAGCCGCGCGCTCACTTCTTCGCGGCTTTTTGGCGCTTCTCTTCCTCCACCACCTTCTGGGCCAGATCGCGGGCGATGGCGAAGGCGCCCTTGATGCGATCGGCAGCGTTCTTCCAGTCGCGCCGCACGACGATCCTGTTGTCGCGCACCTTGGCCAGCCCGCGCTGGCTTTCGATGAACTCCACCAGCCCGCGGGGGGAGGTGAACCTGTCGTTGTGGAACTGGATCGTCGCGCCCTTCGGGCCGGCATCGAGCCGGGCGATGCCGGCGCGCTTGCACATGGCCTTGATGCGCACCACCAGAAGCAGCGTGTTCACTTCCGGCGGGAGCTTGCCGAAGCGGTCGATCAGCTCGGCCGCGAAGCCTTCGAGCTCCACTTTCGTCGCCAGCCCCGAAAGGCGGCGGTAGAGGCCGAGGCGCACATCGAGATCGGGCACGTAATCCTCGGGGATCAGCACCGTGACCCCGAGATTGATCTGGGGCGACCACTGGCCGTCGAGATCGGCAAGCCCTTCGCCCTCGCCCGAGCGGATGCGCGCGATCGCCTCTTCGAGCATCTGCTGGTAAAGCTCGTGGCCCACCTCGCGCATCTGGCCCGATTGCTCCTCGCCGAGGATGTTGCCCGCACCCCGGATGTCGAGATCCTGGCTCGCCAGCGTGAAGCCCGCGCCGAGGCTGTCGAGCGCGCCCAGCACGCGCAGGCGCTTTTCGGCCGCGGGCGTGAGCGGCACGCGCGGCTTCGTGGTGAGATAGGCATAGGCGCGGGTTTTCGAGCGCCCCACGCGGCCGCGGATCTGGTAGAGCTGGGCGAGGCCGAACATGTCGGCGCGGTGAATGATCATGGTGTTGGCGGTGGGGATGTCGAGCCCGCTTTCGACGATGGTGGTGGCCAGCAGCACATCGTATTTGCCGTCATAAAAGGCGTTCATGCGCTGATCGAGCTCGCCCGAAGCCATCTGCGCATGGGCCACGATGAAGGAAACCTCGGGCACGTGTTCGCGCAGGAATTCCTCGATCTCGGGGATGTCCTTCACGCGGGGCACCACGTAGAAGCTCTGCCCGCCCCGGTAATGCTCGCGCAGGAGCGCCTCGCGGATGGTGACGGCATCGAACTCGCTCACATAGGTGCGGATGGCGAGGCGATCGACGGGGGGCGTGGCGATCACCGAGAGATCGCGCACGCCCGAGAGCGACATCTGCAGCGTGCGCGGAATCGGCGTGGCGGTGAGGGTGAGCACATGCACGTCCGAGCGCATTTCCTTCAGCCGCTCCTTGTGGGCAACGCCGAAGCGCTGCTCTTCGTCGATCACCAGCAGGCCGAGATTGCGGAACTTCACCGATTTCGCCAGCAGCGCATGGGTGCCGATCACGATATCCACCGTGCCATCGGCAATGCCGGCGCGGGTGCGCGCGGCCTCGTCGGCCCCCACGAAGCGCGAAAGCTGCGCCACGTTGATCGGGAAGCCGCGGAAGCGCTCGGCGAAGCTCTTGTAGTGCTGGCGCGCCAGCAGGGTGGTGGGCGCGATCACCGCCACCTGATGGCCGTTCATCGCCGCCACGAAGGCCGCGCGCATGGCGATTTCCGTCTTGCCGAAGCCCACATCGCCGCAGATCAGGCGATCCATCGGCCGCCCGGAGGCGAGATCGGCGAGCACGTCCTCGATGGCGTCGAGCTGATCCTCGGTTTCCTGATAGGGGAAACGGGCGGAGAATTCCTCCCAGGCATGCGGGGGCGGGAGGAGCTTGGGCGCTTCGCGCAGGGCCCGCTCGGCGGCGAGGCGTATGAGGCGCTCGGCCATCTCCCGCACCCGCGCCTTGAGGCGCGCCTTCTTCGCCTGCCAGGCACCGGAGCCGAGGCGATCGAGAAGCCCCTCCTCATGGCCGAACTTCGACAGAAGCTCGATATTCTCGACCGGCAGGAAGAGCCGATCCCCGCCCGCGTATTCGAGCGCCAGGCACTCATGCGCCGCCCCCATGGCGGTAACGGTTTCAAGCCCGGTGAAGCGCCCCACCCCGTGATCCACATGCACCACCAGTTCGCCGGGGGTGAGGCTCTGGGCCTCGGTGAGGAAATTCTCGGCCCGGCGCCGCCGCCGCGCGGGGCGGATCAGGCGATCGCCGAGCACGTCCTGCTCGCTGATGACGCAGAGCTTCTCCCTCTCCGCCTCGAAGCCCTGCTCGAGCGGCCAGACGGCGAGATGCACGCCGCCGGCCTCGCCCGGCCCCGGGCCTTCGGGCACGTCGCGCCAGTCGGAGATGAGGCCTGTGCCTTCAAGCCCCTCATCGGCCAGCAGCCCCTGAAGCCGCTCGCGCGCGCCTTCGGAAAAGCTGGTGACGATCACCTGCGCGCCTTCGCGCTTTGCTTCAATATGCTTTGCCAGAACATTGAACAGATTGATATTTTCCTGCTGGCGCTCCGGTGCGAAATTGCGCCCGATGCGCCCGCCCGCATCGATCACCCCGGGGCCGGTGGCCTGGGGCAGCACGGCGAGGGAAAGCACCCGGCGGCCCTCGGTGGCCGCCTGCCAGGCGGCATCGTCAAGGTAGAGCAGCCCCGGCGGGCAGGGCTTGTAGACGCTGTCGAGCCGGGATTTGGCATTCATCGCCTCGCGTCGCGTATCATATTGATCGGCAATGCTTTCCCAGCGCGCAAGCCGGGCGGCATCGAATTGATCATCGAGCATCACGCTGGCTTCGGGGAGGTAATCGAGGAGCGTTTCGAGGCGTTCGTGGAAGAAGGGAAGCCAGTGCTCGGCCCCCTGATGCTTGCGCCCCTCGCTGATCGCCTCGTAAAGCGGATCGTCGCTCCCGGCGGCGCCGAATTCGATGCGGTAGTTCTGGCGGAAGCGGCGAATCGCGGCCTCGTCGAGGATGATCTCGCTCACCGGCGCAAGCTCCACCACATCGAGCTTTTCCACCGTGCGCTGGCTCACCGGATCGAAGCGGCGCGCCGCATCGAGCACATCGCCGAAGAGATCGAGCCTCACCGGCCCCGCGCCGCCGGGCGGGTAGATATCGATGATGCCGCCGCGCACCGCGTAATCGCCCGGCTCGGAGACGGTGGAGGCGCGCGCAAATCCCATGCGCGCGAGGTAATCGCGCAGGGCGGCCTCGTCGATCCGCCGGCCCACCTCGGCGATGAAGGCGCTTTCGCGCAGCACATCGCGCGCCGGCAGGCGCTGGGTGGCGGCGTTGAGGGTGGTGAGGAGCACGAAGCGCCCCGGCACCCGGCCGTGGGCGAGGGCGGCGAGCGTGGCCATGCGCCGGGCGGAAATATCCGGGTTGGGCGAGACGCGATCATAGGGCAGGCAATCCCAGGCCGGCAGATCGAGCACCGGCAGATCGGGGGCGAAGAAGGCGAGCGCGGCGCGCATCCCTTCCATGCGCTTGGCATCGCGCGCGATGTGAATCACCCCGCCCTGCCCGCTCTTCTCAAGCTCGCGCAGCAGAAGGCGCGCGTCATAGCCCTCGGGCGCGCCGGAGATGGTAATGCGATCGTGCCTGCTCATGCCTCCGCCCCGGCGGCTCCGGCCATAGCCCCGGGCCGGATCATCCGAACACCCCGAGCCCGTAGTTCATCGCCATGCCCCACATGGCGGTGACGAAGATCGAGATCATGCCGATGACCTGGGTCCAGAAACGCTGGCGCATCAGGATGCGGCGGAGATCCTCCCCCCTCTCCTCCCGCGCCCTTATCCGCCGCGCCGTACGAAGCGACATCAGCGCCACGAGCGAGAGCGGAAACAGCAGCAGGAAAACCGCCTGCGCGAATTCCACCCAGTAGACAAAGCCCAGCAAGGCGAGGCTCGTGAGCACGAAGGATGCGCCGGCCAGCAGCCAGGCCCCGAGCGTATCGGCGATATGAAGAATGCGCCCGGTGTTGATGCGCACCATGTCTTCGAGATCCCTTTGCGCCTCGCCGCCCAGCCGGCGCGCGCGCAGCACCATGTCGAACGGCACGCCGAGCACCCAGTGGCTGGTGGTGGACCACAGCACCGCAAGCGCGATCCAATACCACAGATTGGAGAACGACCGCATGTCGATCAGTTCGAAAACCTTCTGATACAAGTCCAATTGCGGTATCCTCGATCCGGTGCTTCCTGCCTGTATTGAAGGGCCGCCGCCGGGGGCGAATCCCTGCGCCGATCGCTACCCTTGTCGTGCGGCAAAATCCATGCCACCCCTTAATTAAATCCTTCAAGAAAGGCAAACCATGGCCGAACGCTTCCACACCCCCCCGCCCTTCCCTGCCGCGCGCCTGCGCCGCGCGCGACGCACAGCCCCCCTGCGCGCCCTGGTGCGCGAAACCGGGCTCTCGCCCGAGGATCTGATCTGGCCGCTTTTTCTCCTCGAGGGAGAGGGGCGGCGCGAGGCGGTGGAATCGATGCCCGGGGTGGAGCGGCTTTCGATCGATCTCGCGGTGGAGGCCGCGCGCGCGGCGGTGGGGCTCGGCATCCCGGCGATCTGCCTTTTCCCGAAAACCGATCCGGCGAAGAAATCCGATGCCTGCGAAGAGGCCTGGAGCCCCGACAACCTCACCAACCGCGCCATCCGCGCACTGAAGGCCGAGGTACCGGAAATCGCGGTGATGACGGATATCGCTCTAGATCCCTACAACCCGGCCGGCCATGACGGCTACCTCAAGGGCGGCGAGATCGTGAATGACGAAACCGTGGAGGCGCTGGTGAAGATGGCGCTGGCGCAGGCCGAGGCGGGGGCCGATATCCTCGGCCCCTCCGACATGATGGACGGGCGCATCGGCGCCATCCGCGGCGCGCTCGAGGAAGCCGGGCACAGGGACGTCCTGATCCTCTCCTACGCGGCCAAATACGCCTCCGCCTTCTACGGCCCCTTCCGCGATGCGGTGGGCGCGCGCGCCGCGCTCGAAGGGGCCGAGATCAAGGGCGCCGCGAAGGGCGACAAATCCACCTACCAGATGGATCCCGCCAACAGCGATGAAGCGCTGCGCCTTGTCGCGCGCGATCTCGCCGAAGGGGCCGACATGGTGATGGTCAAGCCCGGGATGCCCTATCTCGATGTCTGCCGGCGAGTGAAGGAGGCCTTCGGCGTGCCCACCTTCGCCTATCAGGTCTCGGGCGAATACGCGATGATCGAGGGCGCGGCGGCGCGGGGGTGGATTGACGGCGAAAGGGCGATGCTGGAAAGCCTCCTCGCCTTCAAGCGCGCCGGCTGCAACGGCATCCTCACCTATTACGCCCCGCGCGTGGCGCGCCTGCTCGGGGGCTGATCCCGGCGCCGCTGCACCCGTGATTTCCGATCCGGCTGCCACGAAAAACCCCCGCGCGAGGGAGGCGCGGGGGCGTGAGCGGGGAGGAAAACCTGCCCGTTCAGGGGCAACCGCCGGGCAGCGCGAAGGCCGCCCGGCAGGGGAGGCTTCGTCAGCCGTCCGACGGCAGAACGCCGGCTTCCTGCGCGGCCTTCAGCTCGTCGGGATCGATCATGCCGTCGCCATTGGCATCAATGGCGGTGAAGGTTTCCTCGGTGAGATCGGGGAAGGCGGCCTGCATCTCCGCCAGCGAATAGACGCCATCGCCATCCGTATCGATCTCGGCGGCGCCGGCGGCCCCCGCCGCAGCGATGAAAAGGGCCGCGGCGATGGTCGCTGTCATCCTGTTCCTGATGGTCATTCGTGCATCTCCTTGTGTTCCGGTTTTCGAAGGCGATCATCCGCCTTCATCTAACAGGAGGCGCGGGCGCGGGGATTATTCCCCCTCATCCGCGCCCCGGCCCTACATGGGCCGAAACGCGCAATCCCTTGCCGAAGCCGCCGGCGCGCAGAGGCAAGGATCAGCCGAAAAAGCGTGCCCGCGCAGCTTCGGCGGGAAACCCCGCCTTGCGGGGCTGGAAGGGCGCACGCATCCTCCGGTGAGAACGTAACCAGTGCGGAGTCCCAGGCATGAACATCCATTCCCGAAATGGCGAAAGCGAACTCACCTGCCTCATTCCACAGCTTGAAAAACTGGCCCGCATCCTCGCGCCGAGCCCGGAGGCGGCCGAAGATCTGGCCCAGGAGGCGCTGATGCAGGTATGGCGGCGCCTCGGCGCGGGGGGCGAGATCGGAGATCTGCGCCCCTATCTGATGACGGTCCTGCGCAACGCGGCGCGAAAGCCCGCCCCGGAGCGGCAGAGCGAGGAATTGACCGAGCGCAACGCAGGCGCAACACCCGCGCGCCAGCTCATCCGCCTCGCCTGCGAAGACGTGAAACGCGCCCTCGCCCGCCTGCCCGAGGAGCAACGCGAACTCCTCACGCCGCTGCTGGCGGAAGGGCTCAGCTACGGCGAGCTTGCGCGCCGTTTCGATCTGCCGGCGGGCACGGTGATGTCGCGCCTCTCGCGGGCGCGCGAACGCCTTTGCCGGGATCTCGATCTGCCGCGCGGGCGGGCCGTCAG
>WFVA01000130.1 GCA_015491895.1 Albidovulum sp.
GCGCCGGCTCTACGATCAGCTGGGCGAGATCGTCCCCTATGTGAAATACCGCAGGCGCCGGCGCATCTCAGAGCCGCCTGCGGTATTTCACATAGGGGACGATCTCGCCCAGCTGATCGTAGAGCCGGCGCGCGGTGGCGTTTTCGGTATTGGTCAGCCAATGGACCTCAAAGGCGCCCATTTCCTTGGCGCGGGCGAAAACCGCCTCCACGAGCGCCCGGCCGATGCCCTTCCCCCGCGCCTCGGGGGCGGCGTAGAGATCCTGAAGGTAGCAGGTATCGGCGATGTTCCAGCAGGTGCGGTGCAGGAGAAAATGCGCGAGCCCCACCGGGCGGCCATCCAGCGTGGCCAGAAGGCAGTTGTAATCCCGCGGATCATCCCCGATCAGGCGGGCGAAGGTGCTGGCATAGACGGCTTCGGGCAGTTCGGTTTCGTAGAATTCGAGGTAGGCCCGCCAGAGGCGGCGCCAGTCGGCTTCGTCCGCGGCCCGGAGCGGGCGGATATCGAGGCCCGCGGGGCTCACCTCGGCCCCCGGTTCTGGGCGCGGGCCATGAAGGCGAGGCGCTCGAAGAGATGCACGTCCTGCTCGTTCTTCAAAAGCGCGCCGTGGAGCTTCGGCAGGAGGCTGGTGCCCTCCTTCTTCAGATCCTCGGGCGCCAGATCCTCGGCCAGCAGCAGCTTCAGCCAGTCCAGCACCTCGCTGGTGGAGGGCTTCTTCTTCAGCCCCGGGGTTTCGCGGATCTCGTAGAATCGCTCGAGCGCGGCGGAAAGAAGCTCCTGGCGGATGCCGGGGAAATGCACCTCGACGATGCGCTTCATGGTCTCGGCGTCGGGGAAGCGGATGTAGTGGAAGAAACAGCGGCGCAGGAAGGCGTCGGGCAGTTCCTTTTCGTTGTTGGAGGTGATGATCACCACCGGGCGGTGGCGGGCGCGGATGGTTTCGCCGGTTTCATAGACATGGAATTCCATCCGGTCGAGTTCCTGCAGCAGATCGTTGGGGAATTCGATATCGGCCTTGTCGATCTCGTCGATCAGCAGAAGCCGGCGCTCGTCGGCCTCGAAGGCTTGCCAGAGCTTGCCCTTGCGGATGTAGTTCTTCACGTCATTGACGCGCGGATCGCCGAGCTGGCTGTCGCGCAGGCGGCTCACGGCGTCATATTCGTAAAGCCCCTGCTGGGCCTTGGTGGTGGATTTGATGTGCCACTCGATCATCTCCATGCCGAGCGCCGCGGCCACCTGGCGGGCAAGCTCCGTCTTGCCGGTGCCGGGCTCGCCCTTCACCAGAAGCGGGCGCTCGAGCGTTACCGCGGCATTGACGGCCACCTTCAGATCATCGGTGGCGATATAGCTTTCGGTGCCGGTAAATTTCATGTTGCTCATCGGGCGGTTGTCCTGTTTTCGCGCGCGCCCCGGCGGCGCCTCTGCCGCCCGCTTTCTAGCAGGGCGATAAGCTAGTGACAACGCCGCGCGCATGGATTAGACGGACGCCAGAAGGGTGCCGGATATCTGAACGCCGAGTCGCGGATGGAAGGCAGAATGGTGCAGGAATGGTGCGAGAGGGAGAAACCATGAAGGCCGAGGTGTTCTTGCCCGAGGATTATCGCCCCGCAGAGGACGAACCTTTCATGAACGAGCGCCAGCTCGAGTATTTTCGCCGCAAGCTGATCGCCTGGAAGGAGGAAATCCTCGCAGGCAGCCGCGAAACGCTGGAGGGCCTGCAGGAAAGCGCGCGCAACATCCCCGATGTTGCCGACCGCGCCAGCGAGGAAACCAACCGCGCGATCGAGCTGCGCACGCGCGACCGCCAGCGCAAGCTGGTGCAGAAGATAGATGCCGCGCTGCGCCGCATCGAGGAGGGCGAATACGGCTATTGCATCGTCACCGGCGAGCCGATTTCGCTCAAGCGCCTCGATGCCCGCCCGATCGCCACCATGACGCTCGAGGCCCAGGCCCGCCACGAGCGCCAGGAAAAGGTGCACCGCGACGACTGACGCCGCCGCGCCACCGCAATCCGCGCCGGCCCGGTATGGCCGGCGGCAAGACGCATCGGGCCGCCGGCTCCGGTGCGTTTTTCGTTCGGGCGCCCGCAGATGCGGGGGGCCGGCTTCTGGCAGGGGAGCAGGGAAGGATGCAGGGAGAGGCGGCAGGCACCGGAACATCGCTCGAAGGGCTGCGCGTGGCCGTCGTGGGCGGCGGGATCGGCGGGCTTTCGGCGGGGATCGCGCTCATGCGCCGGGGCGCGCGGGTCAGAGTGTTCGAGCGCGCGCCGGAGATTGCGGAGGTTGGGGCCGGCATCCAGATCAGCCCCAATGGCCATGCGGTGCTTGCGGCGCTCGGGCTCGGGGATGAATTCGCCCGGGTTTCGGTGCGCGGCGAGCGGGTGCGGCTGATCAACGGCATGAACGGGCGCGAGGTGTTTCGCCTCGATCTCGCGCGCCTCGCGCCATTGCAGCGCTATTCCTTCATCCATCGGGCCGACATGATCTCGCTCCTCGAGCGGGCGTTTCGCGCCCTCGGCGGCGAGATCGAGACGGGGCAGGACGTGGTGAGCGTGATCGCGCGCCCCGATGCGCTGCCCCGCCTCTGCACCGCCGGAGGGATCGAGGAAGAGGCAGATGTGGTGATCGGCGCCGATGGCCTGCACTCGCGCCTGCGCGCCGGGCTGAACGGGGCCGAAAAGCCCTTCTTCACCCGTCAGGTGGCCTGGCGGGCGCTGGTGCCGATCGAAAGCCCGCCCCCTGCCGAGGCGCGCGTCTTCATGGGGGCGGGGCGCCATCTGGTGGCCTATCCCCTGCGCGGGGGGCGGGTGATGAACGTGGTGGCGGTGGAGGAGCGCAATGCCTGGGCGGCGGAAGGTTGGGAGGCCCCGGACGATCCCGGGAACCTGCGCCGCGCCTTCGCGGGCTTCCTGCCCGAGGTGCGGCGCCTGCTGGCGCGTGTGGAGGATGTGCATCTGTGGGGGCTGTTTCGCCATCCCGTCGCCGCCAGCTGGCACCGCGGGCGGGTGGCGATCCTGGGCGACGCCGCCCATCCCACGCTGCCCTTCCTCGCCCAGGGGGCGAACATGGCGCTCGAGGATGCCTGGGTCATTGCCGATTGCCTTTCCGAAGCGCCGGATGAGCCGGAATCGGCCCTCGCCGCCTATCAGGAGCGCCGGCGCGATCGCGTGGTGCGGGTGATCGAGGCGGCCAACAGCAATGCGCGCAATTACCACATGCGCGCCGGCCCCGCGCGCTTCGTGGCCCATGGCGCGCTGCGCCTTGGTTCGCGCATCGCGCCGGGCCTCGCCCTGCGCCGGTTCGACTGGCTCTACGGCCATGACGTGACGGCACGCCCCGGGCCCTGATGCACTCGCCTCGCGCGCCCGTAACCCGTTTGGGGGATGAGCGGCCAGCTCCGATGCCCTATCCAGATTCGGGCAAGGATAATCACTGGAGTATTTGACATGCGTTTTTCAAATGACCGCCCGGGGCGGGTGATGACGGCGGGCTTGCTGGCCGTCTGCGCCGCCACGTGGGCCAGCCTCGCCGGCGCGACCGTGATCGGCGGCGCCGTCACCGGCGGCACGGCTCAGACCAATGGCGGGGTTTTCGTGGAGCTTGATCCCTCCACCGGCTTTTCCATCGGCAATGACAATTTCGACGACAACAACCTCTACGCCTTCAACGAAGATCAGAACATCACCATCACCACCACGATCAACGTGGATATCGGCACCAATCCGGTGACCGGCGATATCGTGGCGAGCCATTACATCGGCTTTGATCCCTCCCGCTCGCCGAATGGCGGCGAAACCATCCAGGGCTATGTGGATTTCGATGCCGCCATCTACGGCATCGCCACCGGCACCGGCAATCTTTTTGCCAGCGATTTCCTCGCCAACACGGCCGTGACCTATCTCAACCCGTCGATGCGCGGGCTCGAATCGAGCACCGACAGCGTGTGGATCGATGCGCTCATGCCCAATCGCCTGTGGATCGATTTCTTCGCCAGCACGCCGGGCGATTATGTCCGGGTCTTTACCCAGCGCTCCCCCCTCGCACCCGTTCCCGTTCCCGCTTCGGGTGTGTTGTTGCTCACTGCCCTTGCCGGGGTGGGCCTGAAGCGCCGCCGCAGGCAGCGTTGATCCTTCTCGTCACGCAAGGATCGGCCGGGGGTGTGTTGTTGCCCCCGGCTTTCGCCTGCCCGAAGCCCTGCCGAATCAGCGGCGCGCGCGGCTGATCCGTGTGGCGAGATGGACAAGGCTTTCGGAATTGCGCACGCCGGGGATGGCGCCGATTTCATCGAGCGTGCGGTCAAGCTCCTCGGTGGTGTCGGTAGCGAGGCAAAGGATGAGATCGAAGCGGCCGCTGGTGGTGTGGGCGCTTTCCACCTCGGGAATGGCTTCGAGGCGGCGCAGCACCTGCGCATTGGCGCGCGGCTCGATCTGCAGAAGCACCGTGGCGCGCAGCCGGCCCTTCGCGAAGCGCTCCCCCGGCACGATCGTATAGCCCGCGATCACGCCCCGCCGCTCGAGCCGCTCGAGGCGCGCCTGAAGGGTGGTGCGCGCCGCGCCGAGGCGGCGGGCGAGTACCGCAAGCGATTGGCGCGCATCGCGCCCAAGCTCCGCGAGCAGGGATTTGTCGAGATCGTCCATCCGCGCATTCCGCCGAAAATATCATCAATATGACGTAACTTTATCCAATATCGCCCGGACCGACAAATGATTCCGGCTGGATCGGCGCTTATTCTGGGGGGAGAACAGCCCCCGAAGAAAGAGGCCGCCTCATGAGCAGAACCCCCGCCCTCTGGCCCGATCCGGCAAGCCACATCCGCCACGCGGCGCCGGAAATGCCCACATATTACATGCGCCCGGATTGCCTTCAGGCCACGGCCCGGCGCTTCCGGTGCGGGTTTCCGGGGCTTGTCACATATGCCGTCAAGGCCAATGACGCGCCGGTGGTGCTGGAAAATCTCGTGGCGGCGGGGATCGGGGCCTTCGATGTGGCCTCGGTTGCGGAGATGGAAAGGGTGTGCGCGGTGCTCCCCTCCGCCGTGCTGCACTACAACAATCCCGTGCGCTCGCGCGCCGAGATCCGGGCAGGCATCGCCATGGGCTGCGTTTCCTGGGCGGTGGACAGCCTGGGCGAGCTAGAGAAGCTTCGCGATGAGGGCGTGGCGCAAGGGGCGGAGATCGCGGTGCGCTACAAGCTCCCGGTGGCCGGCGCGGCCTATGATTTCGGCGAGAAATTCGGCGCCGATCCCGTGCAGGCGTCCGAGATCATGCGCCGCGCGGCTCGGCTTGGCTACAGGGTTTCGCTCGGCTTTCACCCGGGCACCCAATGCGCCGATCCGGCCGCCTGGGCGGCCTATGTGCGGGCGGCGGGCGAGATCGCGGCGCGGGCCGCAGTCCGGCCCGAGCGCCTCAATGCAGGCGGCGGTTTCGCCGCGCCCGACGGTGCCGGCGGCCCCGATCTCGAGGCGATCTTCCGCGCCATGGCCGAGGCCCGCGCTGCCGCCTTCCCCGCACATGCGCCGGCGCTCTTCTGCGAACCGGGCCGCGCCATGGTGGCCGCCGCCTTCCGCCTTGCCGTGCGGGTGAAGGCGATCCGCGCGGACGGCGCGGTGTTTCTCAATGACGGCATCTACGGCCATCTCGGCGAACGCCCTGCGCCCGGCGCGCTTCACCGCTTCGCGGCGCTTTCCCCCGACGGCACGCCGCGCCGGGGCCGGCGCCGCCCCCGCACCGTCTTCGGCCCCACCTGCGACAGCCTCGATCGCCTGCCCGAGGAGCTCGCCCTGCCTGGCGATCTCGCGGAAGGGGATTATATGCTGTTTCATGATATGGGTGCTTATGCCGGGGTGACCGCGACGGGCTTCAACGGCTATGGCGATTGCAGGCTCGTGACTGTCGGATCCTGGTAGGCGGGCCGGCGCAGAGCCGGAGCGCAAGAGTGGCGATTGGCCTGGCCTGGCTGCATGATCCGGCGCGAGGCGCGGGCGCCACAGGCGAAGGCCGGCAATGCAGGGCAGGGGGCAGGGCTGGCGCTGCCGGGCGAGGGCTGAGCGGCAGGGCGGCCCGGGGTTGTCCGACCCCGCCCGCGGGGCTCCCCGCTCTCAGGCCACGTTTTCGAGGCTGGCGCGCGGCTCTATGCCAAGGGCGTGGCAGATGGTGCGCGTCAGATGCGGGCGGTTGAGGGTGTAGAAATGGAGATCCTCGACCCCGCCCTCGATCAGATCCGAGCAGAGCTCGGTTGCGAGGCTGATGGACAGCAGCTCCTCGCGCCCGTCGCGGATCGCCTTTTCATAGGCTTCGTCGAGCCAGGCGGGCACGGAGGTGCCGCAGCGAAGGGCGAACTTGCGCGCGCCCTTCCAGCTTTCGATCGGCAGGATGCCGGGGATGATCGGCGCATCGATCCCCGCTTTCACGCAGGCATCGCGGAAGCGGAAGAAGGTTTCCGCCTCGAAGAAGAACTGGGTGATCGCGCTCGAGGCGCCGGCATCGATCTTGCGCTTGAGAAATTCGATATCGGCGGCGTGGCTTTCGGCCTCGGGATGCTTCTCGGGATAGGCGCCGACCCGGATGGTGAACCTGCCGGTGGCCGCCAGCGCCTCGACCAGCTCGACGCTCGAGGCAAAGCCCTCGGGGTGGGGCGTGAATTTCGCCTGGCCCTTCGGTGCATCCCCCCTCAGCGCCACGATTTCGCGCACGCCTGCCTCGTGATAGTGCTCGGCGATCTCGAGCGTCTCGGCGCGGCTTGCGTTCACGCAGGTCAGATGCGCCGCCACGTTGAGCCCGTAATGCTTGTGGATGGTGGCCACCGCCTCATGGGTGAGATCGCGCGTGGTGCCCCCCGCCCCATAGGTGACGGAGACGAACCGCGGCCCGAGCGGCGCCAGCGTGCGCACCGTTTCCCACAGCCGAAAGGAGGCCTCGAGCGATTGCGGCGGGAAGAATTCGAAGGAAACGCGCGGGGCGGGCTGGGTCGGGGCAGTCGGGCTGCCTGCGTCGCGCTTTGTGTCCTGATCGGCGGATTTCATGGGTCTGTCCTCTTGATTTCGACCCTTTTCGCATGGACAAGTGAATGAAGCAAATTCATAATTCTCAAGATCAACATGAAATTGAAAGCATCAGGGCAGGCACATGCATCTTGAACTGCGCCATCTGCGCACCATCCGGGCGATCCACGAGGAGGGCGGGCTTGCGCGCGCGGCCGAGCGGCTGTGCATCACCCAATCGGCGCTGAGCCACCAGATCAAGGCGCTCGAGGAACAGGCCGGCGTGGCGCTGTTCGTGCGCCGCTCCAAGCCCCTGAAGCTCTCGCCCGCCGGGCGGCGCCTCCTGGCGCTGGCCGAGGAGGTGCTGCCCAGGGTGGCGGAGATCGAGGCGGAGTTTTCCGATCTGCGCGAGGGCTCGGCGGGGCGGCTGCACATCGCCATGGAATGCCACGCCTGTTTCGACTGGCTGATGCCCGTTCTCGATCTTTTCCGCCGCGCCTGGCCCGAGGTGGATCTCGATATCCGCCCGGGCCTCGCCTTCGGCGCGCTCGACGCGCTGGAGCGCCAGCAGGTGGATCTGGTGATTTCCTCCGACCCGGAGGAGATCGCAGGCATCGAATTCGTGCCCCTCTTCGATTACGAGCCGCGCTTCGTGGCCTCCGCCGCCAATCCGCTCGCCGCGCGGCCCTTCATAGAGGCGGCCGATTTCGCCGATCAGACCCTCATCACCTACCCGATGGATCGCGAGCGGCTCGATGTGTTTTCCGAACTGCTCTTGCCCGCGCGCATCGAGCCCCGCGCCGTTCGCCAGGTGGAGCTTACCGAAATGATCCTGCTGCATGTGGCCTCCAACCGCGGCGTTGCCGTGCTGCCCGACTGGGTGCTGCGCGAGGTGCGCCGCGATGGCGATTACATCACCCGCCCGCTCACCCGACATGGCCTCACCCGCCGTCTCTATGGCGCGATCCGCGCCGAGGAGCGGGAAAAGCCCTACATGGCCCACATGCTGCGGCTGTGCCGCTCCGAGCCGGTGAAGCTGCAAAGGGGCTGACGAGGGGAAGGGGCTGATCCCCCTGCGCCCGTTTGCCTTCCGGTCGCCCCCCGGTTGCCCCTTGGCACGCCCGGCCGAACCCCGTAAAGGGGGCGGGAACGAAGGAGTGCTGAAAACATGCAGGGCAGTGCCAATCTCAATGTCATGATCAAGGCCGCGCGCAGGGCGGGGCGTTCGCTGGCCAAGGATTTCCGCGAGGTGGAGAATCTCCAGGTTTCCGCCAAGGGGGCGGGCGATTTCGTCAGCCGCGCCGATATCGCTGCCGAGGCGATCATCCGCGAGGAGCTCACCGCCGCGCGCCCCACCTATGGCTGGTGCGGCGAGGAGAGCGATGCGGTGGCGGGCAAGGATCCCACGCGGCGCTGGATCGTGGATCCGCTCGACGGCACCACCAATTTCCTCCATGGCCTGCCCCACTGGGCGATCTCGATCGCGCTCGAGCACAAGGGCGAGATCGTCGCCGGGGTGATCTACGATCCGGCGAAGGACGAGCTTTTCCACGCCGAGAAGGGGCAGGGCGCCTGGATGAACGAAACCCGGCTCAGGGTTTCGGGGCGCAGCCGGATGATCGAGAGCATCTTCGCCACCGGCCTGCCCTTCGGCGGGCGCGCCGACCTGCCCGACACGCTCCGGGATATGGCCCGCCTGCTGCCCCAGTGCGCGGGCGTGCGCCGCTGGGGCGCGGCGGCGCTCGATCTCGCCTATGTGGCGGCCGGGCGCTACGAGGGCTTCTGGGAGCGCGGCCTGCACGAGTGGGATATCGCCGCCGGGCTCGTCATCCTGCGCGAGGCGGGCGGGCTGGCCGAGCCGATCGACCCCGAGGGCGACATCCTGCGCGATGGCGAGATCGTCTGCGCCAATGGCGAGATCTTCGACAGGTTTGCCAAGGTAATCCGGGGCGGGTGAGCGCGCCTGCGGCGTCTCGCCCGTTGCCTTTTGCCCCCGCCTTGCCTATGAAACGGGCAATTGCCCAATAATTGCACAAAGGCCGGGGTCTTGCGCATCAATCTGGCAGATATCACCCTCACGCCCCCCGTTTTCCTCGCTCCCATGGCGGGGATCACGGATCTTCCATTTCGCCGGCTGGTGGCGCGTTTCGGTGCCGGGCTGGTGGTGAGCGAGATGGTGGCGAGCCAGGAGATGGTGCAGGCCAAGCCGGGCGTGCGCGAGCGTGCCGCACTCGGCCTTGGCCCGGATGCGGCGGGCGCGGGGCGGGCACCAACGGCTGTCCAGCTTGCCGGGCGGCAGGCGCGCTGGATGAGCGAGGCGGCGCGCATGGTGGAGGCCAATGGCGCGGCGATCATCGATATCAACATGGGCTGCCCGGCGAAGAAGGTGGCCGGCGGCGGCTCGGGGGCGGCGCTGATGCGCGATCCCGATCTTGCGCTTTCGCTGATCGAGGCGGTCGTGGGCGCGGTTTCGGTGCCCGTAACGCTCAAGATGCGGCTCGGCTGGGATGAGGAGGGCCTCAACGCCCCCGATCTTGCGCGCCGGGCCGAGGCAGCCGGGGTGGCGATGGTCACGGTGCACGGGCGCACGCGCCGCCAGTTCTACAAGGGGCGCGCCGACTGGGCGGCGATCGAGGCGGTGAAGCGGGCCGTTTCCATTCCCGTGATCGCCAATGGCGACATCACCGATGCGGCCGGCGCGCGCCGGGCGCTGGCGCTTTCGCGGGCCGATGGGGTGATGGTGGGGCGCGGGGCCGAGGGCGCGCCCTGGCGGCTGGCCGAGATTGCGGCGGCGCTCTGGGGCACGCCCGCGCCCGAGATCCCGCGGGGCGCCGCCTTCGCCGGGATGGTGGCGGAGCACTACGAGGACATGTGCGCCTTCTACGGCCCCGATCTCGCCCTGCGCGTGGCGCGCAAGCACCTCGCCTGGTACATGGACCGCGCCGCCACGCCCGCGCCGCTGCGCCGCGAGGTGCTGACGGCGCGTGATCCGGCCCGCGTGCTGGCGCTGCTGCCGCTGGCGCTTGGCACCCATGCGGAGGCATATCCGCAGGCTGGGGCGGAGGCGGCGGCATGAAGGTGGCGGCATGAAGGCGGGGGATCTGTGGTCGGCGCTGCCCGAGCCGGCGCTCCTGATCGATGCGGCCGGGCGGATCGAGGCCGCCAACCCGCTTGCCGAGGCCTTCACCAACCGCTCGGCGCGCGCGCTCGCAGGCCGGCCGGTGGAGGCCGTTCTGGCGGTGGACGGGCGCCTCGGGGAGGCGCTTTCGCGGGTGCGGCGCAGCGGGGCCAGCGTTTTCGTGAAGGACATGGCGATCGCCCCGGCACGGGCAAACGGCGCCGGGGGCGCTGAAAAGGAGGGCCGGGAGGGGCCTCTCTGCACCCTGCGCATCGCGCCCTGCGGCGATCAGGGGCGGATGCTCCTGCTGATTGCGCCCCAGGATCAGGGCGCGGCCCTCGCCCACGGCCAGCCGGCGCGCAAGGCCGCCAAGGCAGCGATCGGCATGGCCGAGATGCTGGCCCACGAGATCAAGAACCCGCTCGCCGGGATCACCGGCGCAGCGCAGCTTCTGGCGATGAATCTCACGCCCGAGGCGCAGGAGGAGCGGGAGTTGACGGAGCTGATCGTCTCCGAATGCCAGCGCGTGGTGAAACTTCTCGAGCAGGTGGAAGAATTCGGCAATACGCGCCCGCCCGCCCTGCGCGCCATCAATATCCACGATGCGCTCGATCGCGCGCGCCGCTCGGCCGCGCTCGGCAAGGCCTCGGCGATGCGCTTTCGCGAGGATTACGATCCCTCTCTGCCGCTCACCCGCGCCGATCCCGATCAGCTGCAGCAGGTTTTTCTCAATCTCATCACCAACGCCGCCGAGGCCGCCGGCCCGCAGGGCGGCACCATCATCCTGCGCACCCATTACGATCACGCCATGCACCTGCGCCGCCCCGACGGCACCCGCATCGCCCTGCCGCTGCAGGTGGAAATCATCGACGACGGCCCCGGCCTGCCGCCCGAGATCGCCGATGACATCTTCGCCCCCTTCGTATCGGGGCGCGAAAACGGCACCGGCCTCGGGCTGGCGCTGGTGTCGAAGATCGTCACCGATCACGGCGGGATCGTGAGCGTGGAATCGCGCCCCGGCAGGACAGCTTTCCGCATCTCGCTGCCGGTCGCGCCCAGAGGGGAGGAATAGGCATGGACGGCACCGTGCTCGTGGCCGATGACGATCGCACCATCCGCACCGTTCTCACCCAGGCCTTCACGCGCGCGGGCTGCAAGGTCCATGCCACATCCTCGATGGAAACGCTGAAGCGCTGGGTGCGCGAGGGGATGGGGGATCTGGTGATCTCGGATGTGGTGATGCCCGATGGCAACGGCCTCGAGGCGCTGCCCGAGATCGCGCGCGCCCGCCCCGGCCTGCCGGTGATCGTCATCTCGGCGCAGAACACCATCATGACGGCCATCCGCGCCACCGAAGCCGAGGCCTTCGATTACCTCCCCAAGCCCTTCGATCTCCCCGATCTGATGCAGCGCGCGGCGCGGGCGCTCAAGATCCGCCGCCGCCGGGCGCGCCCGGGTGATGCCGCACAGGCGGAGGGGGAAGATTTCGGCGGCAGCGAACGCCGCGAGGGCGGGGAAGGGGGCGCCCCCGTCGCGCCCGCTGCTGTGGGTGCGGAGGCCGCCGCGCTCGCCACCGATCTGCCCCTGATCGGCCAGAGCGCGCCGATGCAGATCCTTTACCGGCTGATCGCCCAGGTGATCCACACCGATCTTTCCGTGCTGATCCAGGGGGCGAGCGGCACCGGCAAGAGCCTGATCGCGCGCGCCATTCACGATTTCGGCCCCCGGCGGGGGGCGCCGCTGGTGAGCGCCGGGGCGCTCGATCTCACCGATGCGGTGGCCGCGCGCGATCTGATGCACCGGGCGCGCGGGGGCACGCTCTTGATCGAGGAGCCGGGGGATCTTGGCCGCGGTATGCAGGCGATCCTGACCCGCCTTCTCGATCTGGCGGAGGCGGGCGAGGTGCGCCTCATCGCCACGTCGCGGCGCGATCTCGCCGCCGTCACCGAGGCCGGAGAATTTCGCGAGGATCTCTATTTCCGCCTCGCCTCGCTCGTGATCGCGGTGCCGCGGCTTTGCGAGCGCATCGAGGATATCCCGCTCCTCGCCCGTCATTTCCTTGCCGGCCATCCGCGCGGCGCGGGGCTTGCGATCAGCGCGCGGGCGGAGGAGCTCCTGCGCCGTTACAGCTGGCCCGGGAATGTCCGCCAGCTTGAAAACGCCGTCAAGCGCCTGGCGCTGACGGCCACGGGCCCCGAGATTCGCCGCAGCGACGTGGAGGCGGCGCTTGCGGGCCAGCCCGAGGCGGCGCAGGTGAAGCGCGGGGGCGAGGGAGAAACGCTCTCCCAATCCGTGGCCGGGCACCTGCGGCGCTATTTCGATCTCCATCAGGGCAGCCTGCCGCCGCCCGGCCTCCACGCGCGCATTCTCGCCGAGGTGGAGCGCCCCCTGATCGAGATCGCGCTCGAGGCAACGGGTGGCAACCAGCTCCGCTGTGCCGAACTGCTGGGGATCAACAGGAATACCCTGCGCAAAAAGATCGCCCTCCTCGATATTCGCGTGACACGGCGGCGCAAATTGATGTAAAAAGGCAACATGCCGGGAGGAGGAGGCGCCGAAAAGCGGCGTTTGCCCCGTGCATATGGTGGTTGGGGCCGTGAGCGATACCAGTTCTTCCATAAGGCGGCTGTTGCCGCAAAAGCGCACCCAGGCGTGGGAAAAGCTGCGGCGCCTGCGCCGTCAGCGCCGGGTGCAGAATGCGGCCACGCTCGGGCTGGTGCTGCTCGGCCCGGTGATGGCGCTTCTCACCTACATGGTGCTCGGGCCGCTGGATCAGGGCGCCGCATCGCCCATGCTGCGCATCGTGCTGCTGGCCGATCTCGTCTATGTGCTGCTGGTGGCGGCGCTGGTGCTGCAGCGGGTGGCGCGGATGGTGGCGGCGCGCCGGGCGCGTTCGGCGGGCTCGCGGCTGCACCTGCGCCTCACCGGGGTTTTCGCTCTGATCGCGCTCATCCCCACCGTGCTGGTGGCGGTTTTCGCGGTGCTGACGGTGAATGTCGGGCTTGAGGGGTGGTTTTCCGAGCGCGTGCGCCAGGTGCTCGGTAATTCGCTCGAGGCCGCCCAGGCCTATGAAAACGAACACCGCCGCGATCTTGTCACCGATGCCCGCGTCCTCGCCGATTTCCTCGATCGCGCGAGCCGCAGCCGCTTCTTCATCAGCGATGGCGAATTGCGCCAGCTGCTGACCCAGGGCCAGGCCCAGATCCAGCGCGGGCTGAAGGAAGCCTATGTGATCGACGGCACAGGCACCATCCGCGCCCGCGGCGAGCGCTCCTATCTCTTCGATTTCGAGCCCCCCACGCCGGAAGAGATCGCCCAGGCCGACAAGGGTGAGGTTGTCGTCATAAAGGATTGGGACAACAACGAATTCCGCGCCCTCAAGCGCCTTGACGAATACACCGACCGCTATCTCTACGTTTCGCGCAAGGTGGATGGCAAGATCCTCAACCTGCTCGACGAAACCCGCCAGACGGTGGATCTCTACCACCAGCTCGAACAGGATCGCGGCAAGCTGGTGTTCGAGTTCGGCCTGCTCTATCTCGGCTTTGCCGTCATCCTCATCCTGGCCGCGATCTGGCTCGGCCTGTGGTTTGCCGAGCGCCTCTCGCGCCCGGTGGGCCGGCTCACCAGCGCCGCCCAGGCCGTGGGGGCGGGGGATCTCGATGTGCAGGTGATCGAGGACGAGGGCGAGGACGAGATCGCCATGCTCGGGCGCTATTTCAATCAGATGACCCGCCAGTTGAAGGCCCAGCGCGGGGCGCTTCTCGAAAACACCGAGCAGATCGAGCGCCGCCGCAGGCTGTTTCACTCGGTGCTCGGCTCCGTCACCTCCGGTGTGATCGGGCTTGATGACGAAGGCGCCGTAGCCTTCATCAACCCTTCCGCCGAGCGGATGCTGGGGATCGCGGGCACCAGGGCCGTGGGCGCGGCGCTGGAGCGCATCGTGCCCGAATTCGCCCCCCTGCTCGCGCGGCTCAGGGCCGAGGGGGCGGAGATGCTGCAGGAGGAGGTGAAGCTCGCGCGCTCCGGCAAGCTCGAAAATCTGCTCGTGCGCCTCGCCACCCGGCGCAACGAGGCGGGTGAGCCCGAGGGCTATGTGATCGCCTTTGATGACGTCACCGATCTCGTGGCCGCCCAGCGCATGGCCGCCTGGGGCGATGTGGCCCGGCGAATCGCCCATGAGATCAAGAATCCGCTCACCCCGATCCAGCTTTCCGCCGAGCGGGTGAAGCGCAAGTTCAGAAAACGCCTTGGCGAGGATGGCGCGCAGCTTGAGCAATATACGGATGTGATCATCCGCCAGACGAACGATCTGCGCCGCATCGTGGATGAATTCTCGCGCTTTGCGCGCATGCCCGAGCCCGAGCGCCGCCCCGCCGATGTGGCGGCCATCCTGCGCGATGCGGCGCTTCTGCAGGAAAACGCCCTGCCGGGCCTGCAGCTCTTGCTGAACATCCCCGAGCGGGAAGTCTGCGCCGAGGTTGATGAAACCATGATCTCACAGGCGCTGATAAATATCATCAAGAACGCCGTGGAAGCCATTGAAACAAGGATGGAAAATGGCGTTTCCGATGGTTTCGTGCCGGAGATCCGCATCGCGATCGAGGAAGATGGCGATGCGCTCCTGATCCGCATCTGCGACAACGGCATCGGCCTGCCGCCCGATCGCGCCCGCCTCTTCGAGCCCTATGTGACAACCCGCGAGAAGGGCACCGGGCTCGGGCTGCCGATCGTCAGGAAGATCATCGAGGAGCACGGCGGCACGCTCGGCCTCGAGGACGCGCCGGCGTTTGGCGAGGACGGCCACGCCGGGGCCTGCGCCGTGATCCGCCTGCCGCGTGCTCTGGCCGGGGACGGGGGTGTGGCGGCGGGCGGATCAC
>WFVA01000131.1 GCA_015491895.1 Albidovulum sp.
GAAATGGGTGGATGACATCCTCGATCCTCCGCCCCCCGATCCGAATGCCCCGCCGCCGAAGCCCCGCCGCGAACTCACGCTTGACGATCTTCCGCGCCAATGCCGCCGGGTGCTGAAGTCACGATGAAGCGCATCATCTCCGGTCTTGTGGCCGTTCTGCTGGGATGTGGTGCGGCATCTTCGCAAGAACCAGACCGGGCAGAGCCAGCCGGAAGGCTCGTGCTGCATATGCCCGGCGAAGCTTTCGGCGGTTTTTCCGGCATCGAGGTTTCGCCCGATGGCAGCAGCTTTCATGCCATAACGGACGAGGGCCGGTTGCTCACCGGGAGCTTCGAGCGTGACAGCGCGGGCCGGGTAATTCGCATGAATCCGGGCGGCTTTGTCCGGCTGAAGGATCTTGATGGCAAGCCGATAGCCAGCGGCAGAGAAAGGGATGCCGAAGGCTTGGCCATTGGGGAGGATGGGACGCTCCTTGTTTCCTTTGAAGGGGTCAACCGTATCTGGGCCTATTGCAGCCCCGCCTGCCGGGCGCGGTGGGTGCCGGCCTATCGCCGCTTCATTGGGCTCACGGCTAACGCGGGGCTCGAGGCGCTTGCCATCGGCCCGGATGGCAGCCTCTACACCCTCGCGGAAGCCCCGGATTCCCGCAGCGGGGATCATTCCGTTTACCGTTTCAGGGATGGGGGCTGGTCCGTCCCCTTTGCGATCCCGGGGCGCGGCAATTTCAGGCCGGTTGGCGCCGATTTCGGGCCGGACGGCCTTCTCTACATATTGGAGCGATACAATATCGGCCTGCTGGCCTTCGCGAGCCGGGTGCGCCGCTTCAAGGTGTCTGATGAAGAGATTGGCAACGAGGAGCTTATTCTCGAAACTCCAATTGGCGCCTATGACAATCTCGAGGGCCTTTCCGTCTGGCGCGATTCGGGCGGGTACATTCGCCTCACCATGATCTCGGACGACAATTTCAGCCATCAGCAACGCACCGAAATCGTTGAATTCCGCTTGCCCTGAACCCATCTCGCCGCTAAGAGGGCGCGTCGCGCCAGTGCGGCCAAGTCTCCGCAACCTTGTCAAAACGGATCAGATACATGCGCAATATCCTTCCCGGCGTCATCGCCATGGCCGCGATCGTGGTGGCCAGCAACATCCTCGTTCAGTTCCTCTTCGGCCAGTGGCTCACCTGGGGGGCATTCACCTATCCCTTCGCCTTCCTGGTAACCGATGTGATGAACCGTCTTTACGGCCCTGCTGCCGCCCGCAAGGTGGTGCTGGCGGGCTTTGCGGTGGGCCTTGTCTGCTCCTTCATCGGCACGCAGATCGTGGGAGAATACGGGCCGCTTGTGACCCTGCGCATCGCGCTCGGATCGGGCCTTGCCTTCCTCACCGCCCAGCTTCTGGATGTGGCGATCTTCCACCGCCTGCGCGAGGGCAAATGGTGGCGCGCGCCGCTTGCCTCCACGCTCGTGGGCTCGGCCGTGGATACGGCGATCTTCTTCACCATCGCCTTTTCGGCGGCGCTTGCATTCATCGAGCCCGGCAATGACGTGACCTGGGCCAATGAGGCCCTGCCGCTCCTCGGTATCGGCCCCGTGGTGCCGCTCTGGGTCTCGCTGGCCACGGCCGATTGGCTGGTGAAGCTCTCGCTTGCCGTGGTGGCGCTGGTGCCTTTCCGCATGATCGTCACGAAACTTTCACCACATGTTGCGTGAATTGTTTTGACATCTGCCAGATCTGTGGCAGGCTCTCCTTACCGGAAAACAACCAGAAAGGAGGTGCCAATGATCATTGGGAAACAGGAGCAGCTGGTAAAGGTTACGAGCGGAGGGAACGCCTAGGGGGCAGCCCCCCTTTCCGAACCTTCGGCTCCGGGCATCCTGTTTGCCCGCTTGCCACCTCCGATTCTCGAGGAGAGCCCCCGCGAGCGCCGCGGGGGCTCTTTCCGTTTCGGTCCGCAGGCTCTAATCTCGCCCCATGTTGCGGATCAATGATGAAATCATCCTTGCCGATTGGGAACTGAGCGAAAGCTTCACCCGCGCCTCTGGCCCCGGCGGGCAGAACGTGAACAAGGTTTCCTCGGCCGTGGAATTGCGCTTCGAGGCGGCGCGCAGCCCGCATCTTGCGCCTCCCGTGAAGGCCCGCCTGCGCCGCCTCGCCGGCAGACGCTGGACAGGCGACGGCGCCATCGTGATCCGCGCCGAGGAAACCCGAAGCCAGGCCCGCAATCGCGAGATCGCGCGCGAGCGCCTGCGAGAACTGATCGAAAGGGCCTTGATCGCGCCGAAGCGCCGGGTGAAAACGCGCCCCACCCTTGCCTCGAAACGCAGGCGCGTGGAAGGCAAGGTGAAACGCGGGCAGATCAAGGCTCTGCGTGGGCGCGTGAGGGGGGAGGAATGAGCGGGGAGGATCTGATCGCAAGGCGCCGCCGGCTTCTCGGCCGCCATGTCACCACCTTCTATGAAGAGCCCTTTGCGCCGGTGCGCGGCGAAGGCGTGTGGCTTTATGACCGCGAGGGCCGCCCCTATCTCGATTGCTACAACAACGTGCCCCATGTGGGCCATTGCCACCCGCGCGTGGTGGAGGCGATCGCGCGTCAGACGGCCACGCTCAATGTCCATACCCGCTATGTGCACGATCTGATCCTTGATTATGGCGAGCGGCTCACGGCGCGGCTTGGCGGTGGGCTTTCCGCGATGATCATGGTCTGCACGGGTTCCGAGGCCAATGATGTTGCCCTGCGCATGGCCGAGGCCGTCACCGGCAATCGCGGCTTCATCGGCACCGATAACACCTATCACGGCAATACAGCTGCGGTGAGCCAGCTCAATGCCCGCAAGGTGCCTGTCGGCGGCTTCGGCGATCATGTGCGCAAGGTGCCGGCGCCCGACAATCTCGCCCCGGTAGGCGGCAGTCAAGCCAGGCAATCTGAGGCGTTTTGCACTGAGGTAGAGAGGAAAATCACCGAGCTTCAGGCTTCACCCCACGGGTTCGCCGGGCTGATTCTCTGTCCCTATTTCGCCAATGAGGGCTTCCCCACGCTTTCGCGCGGTTTTCTCGATCGCACGGTCGAGGCCGTGCGTCGCGCAGGCGGCCTCGTGATCGCCGACGAAGTGCAACCGGGCTTTGGCCGGCTCGGCAGCCATTTCTGGGGCCATGAGCGCCTCGGCTTCACGCCGGACATCGTGACCATGGGCAAGCCGATGGCCAATGGTTATCCTGCGGCGGCTGTCGTGACGCGCCCGGAGATTCTCGAAGCCTTCCAGGAGCAGTTCCGCTATTTCAACACCTTCGGCGGCAATCCCGTGGCCGCTGCCGCCGCGCTGGCAACGCTCCAGGTGATCGAGGATGAAGGCCTGCAGGCAAATGCCCGCGATGTGGGAGATCATCTTCTGGCGCGGCTCCGCGAGATCGGTGCGCGCCATGAAGTGGTTGCCGATGTGCGCGGTGCGGGGATGTTTCAGGGGCTGGAGCTGATGGATGGCGATCGGCCGGCAACGGCATCTTGCGCAAGGTTGGTGAATGAAATGCGCCGGCGCGGTGTATTGCTGCACAGCGCAGGGCGGTATGACCATATCCTGAAGATTCGCCCGCCACTGGTGTTTGCCCGTGAGAACGCCGATCTTCTGGCCGATACCCTGGACAAGGCATTTCAGGCCGTGAGCGAGCGTCCATGAGAGCCGAGGACGCCGCCGCCATTGCCCGCGCCGCGCTGGTCCAATGGGAGGCAGCCGATCAGACGCCGCGCCTGATCAGCTACCGCGAAAACGCGGTGTTTGAAGTCCGGTCTCCCCGGGGAGGGCGTGCAGTCCTGCGCCTTCACCGGCCGGGTTATCAATCGGACGAGGCGATACGATCCGAACTGCTCTGGAGCGAGCGGCTCTGTGCCGCCGGGCTTGACGTGCCCCGACCCATCCGCACCCGCAAGGGAGATGTGATTGCGCCAGGCGCGCGGGCCGCCTCCATGCTGACATGGTGCGCGGGCGTGCCGCTCGGGGAGGGCGGGAAGGCGCTGCCCTGGGAGCCCCCAGAGCAGATCAGGCTTTATCGTGAACTCGGGCGCACATTGGCGCTCCTGCACCGGCTCAGCGATGAATGGCCATTGCCGCAGGGTTTCACGCGCCCCAGGCTTGATCGCGAGGCATTGCTGGGTGAAGCTCCCCATTGGGGGCGGTTTTGGGAGAATCCGGCCCTGACCGGGAGCGAAAGGAATCTCCTGCAAGAGGCAAGAAACGCGATTCAGGCTGTGTTAGAGTCTGAACCCGCCCCGGATTTCGGCTTGATCCATGCAGATGCCCTGCGTGAGAATGTGTTTGTGGAGGGCAGCCGGGTGCGGCTCATCGATTTCGATGATGCTGCATTCGGCTATCGCATGTATGAACTCGGTGTGGCCATGGCGCAGAACTGGCTTGAGGAAAATGCTGCCGCGCTCACGGATGCGCTTCTGGATGGCTATGCCTGTGAACGCAGCTTGCCGGGGGATCTGGAGCATATTCATGCCTTCATCACCCTGCGCACGCTGGCTTCCTGCGGCTGGGTGATTGGGCGATACGGTTCTGAAAGCCGGGAGATGGCGCTGTATGCGGCGCGTGCGGTTGAGGCTGCAAGGCGGTATCTGGTGCGAAACAGGCTGTATTAGAGCCTATACCACCACTTCAAGAGGCTTCTGCTCTTGCACGCCGAACACGCGCTTGTAGCGCTCGATTTCCGCAGGGGGGCCCATGGCCTTGTTGGGGTTGTCGGAGAGCTTCACCGTGGGGCGGCCATTGGCCTTCACCGCTTTGCAGACAAGCGAGAAGGGTGCCAGGCGATCGCCGGGTACGAGGCCGCGGAAATCATTGGTGAGAAGCGTGCCCCAGCCGAAGGAAACCTTCACTCGTCCGTGGAAACGCTCGTAAAGCTCGATGATCTTGTCAACGTCAAGGCCATCGGAGAAGATCACCAGCTTCCGGCGCGGATCCTCGCCGCGGGATTTCCACCAGGCGATCGCGGTTTCCGCGCCCACGGCGGGATCGCCGCTGTCGATGCGGATGCCTGTCCAGCCGGCGAGCCAGTCCGGGGCGTTCTCGAGAAACTGCTTCGTGCCGTAGGTATCGGGCAGGATGATGCGCAGGTTGCCCTCGTGCTCTTCCTGCCAATCCTTCAGCACCTCATAGGGCGCCCAGCGAAGCGCCTCTTCATCTTCCGCGGCGAGCGCTGCATAGACCATCGGAAGCTCATGCGCGTTGGTGCCGATCGCCTCGATATCGCGGCGCATGGCGATGAGGCAGTTCGAGGTGCCGACGAATTTCCGCTCGCCCAGGCCCTCCTGCATCGCCTGCACGCACCAATCCTGCCACAGGAAGCTGTGGCGCCGGCGGGTGCCGAAATCGGCGATGCGCAGATCTTCGAGCGGGCGAAGGCGCTCGATCTTCTCCCAGAGCTTCGACATGGCGCGCGCATAAAGCACCTGCAGCTCGAAGCGGCCCATTTCATGCAGCACGGCGCGCGAGCGCAGTTCGGTGATGATCGCCAGCGCCGGGATTTCCCACAGCATCACCTCGTGCCATTTGCCTTCGAAGGTCAGTTCATACTGGCCGTCGTGCTTTTCCAGATGATAGGGGGGCAGGCGGTAATTCTCGAACCACTCCATGAAATCGGGGCGGAACATCTGCCGCTTGCCATAGAACATGTTGCCGCGCAGCCAGGTGCTCTCGCCGCGCGCAAGGCGGATGGTGCGCACGTAATCGAGCTGTTCGCGCAGTTCACCCTCGTCAATCAGGTCGGCAAGCCGGATTTCCTTCGAGCGGTTGATGAGCGAGAAGGTCACATCCGTATCCGGCCGGTTGCGGAAAACGGACTGGCACATCAGGAGCTTGTAGAAATCGGTATCGATCAGCGAGCGCACGATCGGATCGATCTTCCATTTGTGATTCCACACCCGGGTGGCGATATCGACCATCCCTCAGCCCCCTTCCAGCCGAACGCCGGCTTCGTGCATACCCTCAAGCGCTGCATCGAGCGAGCCATCGAGATCGATCGCGCGGCAGAGATCGAGGCGCACCGTCACGTCATAACCTAGCTTCGCGGCATCCACGGCCGAGAAATTGACGCAGAAATCCGTGGCAAGGCCGGCCATCACGAGGCGCTTCAGAGCGCGCTCCTGAAGGTAGCCGTGAAGGCCGGTGGGCGTTGCGTGATCGTTCTCGAAGAAGGCAGAATAGCTGTCGATCCCGGGGCGAAAGCCCTTGCGGATCACGAGATCGGCAGGGATGGTATCGAGATCGGGGTGGAAATCGGCGCCATCGCTTCCCTGAATGCAGTGATCGGGCCAGAGCACCTGCGGCCCATAGGGCATTTCGATCATCTCGAAGGGCTGCTTGCCGGGGTGGTTCGAGGCGAAGGAGGAATGATCCGCCGGGTGCCAATCCTGTGTCAGGATCACTGCCCCGAAATCGGTCATCAGTGCGTTGATGCCGGGCACGATCTCATCGCCCCCCGGCACGGCGAGCGCGCCGCCGGGGCAGAAATCGTTTTGCACGTCGATCACGATCAGGGCGGTATCTTTCATGCCTGGCCTCTAGCGGTTGGTTCTGAGCGTGATGCGCCTGTTACCACGAATGAGATCGATGCGCCACCAGCCGCGATGCGCGCCGGCGATGCGGGCAACATCGGCGGGGGTGGTTACGGGGGTGCCGTCCACCGCGAGGATCACGTCACCGGCGCGGATGGCGCTGCGGGGCGCGCGCCGTGGCGCCGCGATCACCACCACGCCCCTGACGCGCGCGGGCAGGCCGAGCCGTGCCGCAAGGGCGGGGGTGAGCGCCGCCAGCCTGCGCCCCTGAAAGGGCCCCGGTGCGCTGATGGTGATCTCTTTGCCCGGCTTCGCTTCGGGCGGCGGCATCAGGGCCATCCGCACGCTATGGCGTCTGCCATCGCGCAGATATGTAACTTCCGCCTTGCCATCGAGCGGCTGGGTTGCGAGGCGAAATTCGAGCTCGGCCTCGGCATTGACGGGCTGGCCCGCGAATTCGAGTAGGACATCCCCCGCGCGCAGCCCGGCCGCGGCAAAGGGGCTCTTCGGATCAAGGGCGCGGATCAGCAGCCCGTGGGGGACCTTCATGCCGAGCGCTTCGGCGATATCATGGCCCACCTCCTGCACCTCGATCCCGGCCCAGGGGCGCTCGAAGCGGCTGTTGCCCGCGCGCGCCTGCGCCACCACCTGGCGCACGAGATTGGCGGGGATCGCGAAGCCAAGCCCCACGGAGCCGCCCGAGCGGGTCACGATCATGGTGTTGATGCCGATCAGGCGGCCGTTCATGTCCACCAGCGCACCGCCGGAATTGCCCGGGTTGATCGGAGCGTCCGTCTGGATGAAATAGCTGCGCGCCGAAAGGAGGCCGCCGCCGCGCCCCGTGCGCGCCAGCCCCGAGATGATGCCGGAAGAAACCGTTTGCCCGAGGCCGAAGGGATTGCCGATCGCCAGCACCAGATCCCCCACCTCGAGCGCATCGGAATCGCCGATCTCGATCACCGGAAGATCCTCGCCCTCGGCATCCATGAGGCGCAGCACGGCAAGATCGGCGGCCTTGTCGGCCAGCGCCACTTCGGCTGCGTATTCGCGCCTGTCCGCCAGCACCACCCGGATGCGGCTTGCTTCCCCGACAACGTGAAAATTGGTGACAACCAGCCCCCCGCCCACCAGCACGCCGGAGCCGAGCGAATTCTGCACCCGCGGCGGGCCGGCGAAATCGCGGAAGAACTCGGAGAAGAAGGGATCCTCGGCAAAGGGGCTCACGCGCTGGCGCACGGTGGTTGCGTAGATATTGACGACCGCCGGCGCCGCCTTCGCTACCACCGGCGCATAGGAAAGCCGGATCTGCTCGGCGCTGCGGGGCACCTGCGTTTTCGCACTTGCCGCGAACGGCAGGGCCGCGATCATGAACAAGATCGCTGCTGCCAGAGCGTTGCGCCGCAAGAGGGCGCCGGCGCCATGTGCCGTTGTCGGGGATGCATGCGTCATGTCAGAACCTCCTCCTCCCTCGATGTGGCCGAAGATGCGGGCTTGTCAAGCCAGCCCCTATTGATCCGGGTTCCCGGCGGCGCTAGGAGGGGCCTCATGTTTATCGTTGCCGCTCTCTATCATTTCACCCGCTTCGAAGATCCCGCCGTGCTGCGGGGGCCGCTCCTCGAGCTTTGCCGGCGGGAAGGGATACGGGGCTCCCTGCTCTTGGCGCGCGAGGGGATCAACGGCACCGTTGCCGGGCCGAGAAAAGGCATCGATGCCCTGCTTGCCCATATCCGGGCCCTTCCCGGCTGCGCGGATCTCGAGCACAAGGAAAGCACGGCGCGCGAGATGCCTTTCGGCCGCATGAAGGTGCGCCTCAAGCGCGAGATCGTGACCATGGGCCAGCCTGATGTGGATCCGCGCGCGGGCACCGGCCATTATGTGGAGCCCGCGGAATGGAACGAACTCATCAGGGCCGAAGACGTGGTGGTGATCGATACCCGCAACGATTACGAGGTGGCGATCGGCAGTTTCGAGGGTGCGGTGGATCCGCAGACGAAGAGCTTTCGCGAATTCCCGCAATGGTGGGCGCAAAACCGGCACCGCTTCCACAACAAGCGCATTGCGATGTTCTGCACCGGCGGTATCCGCTGCGAGAAATCCACCAATTTCCTGCTCGGGCAGGGGTTTGACGAGGTTTACCACCTGAAGGGTGGCATCCTGAAATATCTCGAGGAAGTGCCGCCGGAGGAAAGCCTGTGGAATGGCGCCTGCTTCGTGTTCGACGGGCGTGTGAGCATTGAGCACGGGCTGAAGGAAGGCCCGCATATCCTGTGTCATGCCTGCCGCCGCCCGCTGATGCCGGAGGATACGCAGCGCCCCGAATATGAGGAAGGCGTGAGCTGTCATCTCTGCCATGGCGAGACGAGCGAAGCGCGCAAGGAGCGTTTCCGCGAGCGCCAGCGCCAGATTTGCCTGGCGCGTGAGAGGGGCGAGCGCCATCTGGGCGCTGCCCCGGAGGGCTGAGCGCCCGCCCCCGGCCGGGGGCGGGCAGGTAATGATCAGGAAAGGCCGAGCGCGCGCTCCACCCCTGCGCCATAGGCCGGATCGCATTTTGCGAAAAGCGCGATCTGGCGGCGCTGGATCTCTTCCGGCACGCCCTGCATGGCGCGTGCGATATTGCTGAACAGCCGTTCCTGCTCTTCCGCGCTCATCAGACGGAAGAGATTGCCGGGCTGGGTGAAATCGTCATTCCCTTCGCGGTGATCGTAGCGATCGGCATCGCCCGAAATCTTCAGCGGCGGCTCCTTGGCGCGCGGATCCTCGACCGGCCCGTTGAAGGAATTGGGCTCGTAATAGGCATCCGGATTGCCGGAGGCGAGGCCGCCGTATGTGTTCATCTCGCCGTCGCGGTGATAGTGATGCACCGGGCAGCGGGGGCGGTTCACCGGCAGGGTTTCGTAATGGGTGCCGAGGCGGTGGCGGTGCGCATCGGCATAGGAGAAGATGCGCGCCTGGAGCATCTTGTCGGGGCTCCAGGAGATGCCCGGCACGATATTGGAGGGGCTGAAGGCGGCGTTTTCGATCTCGGTGAAGTAGTTGTCCGGGTTGCGGTTGAGCTCCATCACGCCCACTTCGATCAGCGGGTAATCCCCGTGCGGCCAGACCTTGGTGAGATCGAAGGGATTGTAGGGCGTCTTTTCCGCCTCCTCCTCGGGCATGATCTGCACGTAGAATTTCCAGCGCGGGAAATTGCCTTCCTCGATGGCGCCGAAAAGCTGCTCCTGATAGCTTTCGCGCGTGCGCCCGATCACCTCGGCGGCTTCTTCGTCGGTCAGGAAGTCATGGCCCTGCTCCGTCTTGAAATGGAATTTCACCCAGTAGCGCTCGCCGGCTTCGTTCCAGAAGGAATAGGTGTGAGAGCCGTAGCCGTTCATGTGCATGGGGCTTTTGGGCAGGCCGCGATCCGACATCAGGATCGTTACCTGATGCAGGGATTCCGGGCTGAGCGACCAGAAATCCCACATCGCCGTGGGCGAGCGCAGATTGGTGCGCGGATGGCGCTTCTGGGTGTGGATGAAATCGGGGAACTTCATCGGATCACGGACGAAGAACACGGGCGTGTTGTTGCCGACCATGTCCCAGTTGCCATCCTCAGTGTAGAATTTCAGCGCAAAGCCGCGCACGTCGCGCTCGGCATCGGCCGCGCCCTGCTCGCCGGCGACGGTGGAAAAGCGCGCGATCATCGGCGTTTCAGCACCCGGCTGCAGGGCCTTGGCGCAGGTATATTTCGAGATGTCGCCGGTGATCTTCAGCGTGCCATATGCTCCCCAGCCCTTGGCATGGACCGTGCGCTCGGGGATGCGCTCGCGGTTCTGGTGGGCGAGTTTTTCCAGAAGCTGGTAATCCTGCATCAGGAGCGGGCCGCGGGGGCCGGCGGTGATGCTGTTCTGATTGTCGGGCACGGGGGCGCCGGCTGTCGTGGTGAGGGTCTTGCGGGTGGTCATGGGATCCTCCTTTAACGTTTCGGGGAAATGTTCTGGAACTGAGAATAGGCGCCTTGCGCGATAAGGACCAATGGTATTATCTTTATCTGACGATAAGGAATACTGATGATCACCCTGCGCCAGCTCCGCTATTTCGAAGCCCTTGCCCGCGCCCGGCATTTCGGACGGGCCGCTGACATCTGCGCCATCACGCAGCCAGCGCTTTCACAGCAGGTGAAGGAGCTGGAGGAAACCCTTGGGCAGGCGCTTGTCGAGCGGGGGAGGGGGGGCGTCCGGCTTACACCGATGGGCCGGGAGATCGCCGAGCGGGCGAGAAAGGTGCTGGCTGATGTGCGCGACATGGAGGATCACGCCAGAAGCCGGCGCGCGCGCCTTTCCGGGCGGCTGGCGCTTGGCGTGATTCCCTCGATTGCCCCCTATATTCTGCCCGCTTTGCTGCCGCTTCTGCGCCGCGAGTATCCCGATCTCGAACTGGAACTGCATGAAGCGCAAACCGAAGTGATCCTTGAAGAGCTGTCCGATGGCCGTCTGGATCTGCTGCTTCTGGCGCTGCCGGTCGAGGCGGCGCATTTGCAGACATTGCCTCTGTTCGAGGATCCCTTCCTGCTGGCGGTGCCGAGCGCGATGGAATTGCCACGCCCCGCCCCCTGTCTGCCGGAGCTGATGGCCGGCCACCGGCTGCTCCTTCTGGAGGAGGGCCATTGCCTGCGCGATCAGGCGCTTGCCGTCTGCGCCCTGCGCGAGCGGGGGCGCATCGATACTTTCGGTGCGTCCACCCTTTCCACCATCGTGCAGATGGTGGCGGCGGGGCTCGGGATCACGCTGCTGCCGGAAATGGCGGCCGCGGTGGAGGGGCGCACGGAAGGGGTTGAGCTGTTGCGCATCGCCCCGCCCGAGCCGAGCCGCACCGTGGGCCTTGCATGGCGGCGGGCCTCGCCGCTTGAGGATGATTTTCATGCCTTTGGTGAGGTTGTGCGCCGCGCGCAGGAGGGGCTCGCCGCGCTGCGCAAATGAAAAGAGGCCCCCGCCTGAGCGGGAGCCTCGCAATGCCGGGCCGGTCTCTGGCCTCTTATTCGGGATCCTTGGTGTAGCGCAGGTAGGGCAGCACCACCTCCACATCGCCGAATTTCTCTTTCGCCTGTTCGTCGTCAAGGCCGAGCGCCACGATCACCTTCTCGCCGTCGTGCCAGTTGGCGGGGGTGGCGACGGGGTATTTGTCGGCCAGCTGGATCGCATCGAGGGCGCGCAGGATTTCATCGAAGTTGCGGCCGACCGACATCGGATAGATCAGCATCAGGCGGATCTTCTTGTCGGGGCCGATGATGAAGGTGGTGCGCACGGTGGCCGAATCGGCTGCCGTGCGGCCGTCGGGCAGATAGGCATCGGCGGGCAGCATGTCATAGAGCTTGGCGACCTTGAGGCTGCTGTCGTCGATGATCGGGAAATTGACCTTCTTGCCGGTCACCTTCTCGATGTCGGCGATCCATTTCCTGTGCTCTTCAACGCTGTCCACGGAGATGCCCATCACCTTGGTATTGCGCTTCTCGAATTCATCCGCGAGCGCGGCAACGGCGCCGAATTCGGTGGTGCAGACAGGGGTGAAATCCTTGGGGTGGGAGAAGAGGATCGCGTAGCTGTCGCCGATCCAGTCATGCAGGCTGATCTCCCCCATCTGGGTATCGGCGGTGAAATCGGGAGCTACGTCATTGATACGCAGTGCCATTGTCGTGATCCTTTCATGGGTTGGGTTTCAGATGCGCCGCAAAGGGAGGAGGTGCGGCATCGAATCGATATATAGGGGATTGCCGGGGGATTTAGAATGGTTCTCACTCGGGCAGACTGCCGCATCACCCTCACCTCTTGCACCCGGTTTCGCGGAGTGACAGGGTGAGCGCGAAAACAGACGGAGGCCGATATGCTCGAAAAGCGCAAGTTCTACATCAATGGCGAATGGGTCGATCCAGTCGAGGGCAGAGATCTGGAAGTGATCGATCCTTCCAACGAGGAGCCCTTTGCAATCATCTCGCTCGGAGGGCAGGCCGATACCGATGCGGCGGTCGCGGCGGCAAAAACGGCGCTGCCGGCATGGGCGGCCACAACGCGGGAAGAGCGGCTGGCGCTTCTTGAGAAGCTGCTTCAGGCCTACAAGGCGCGGTCAGAGGATCTGGCGCAGGCCATGAGCCGGGAAATGGGCGCGCCGATCGATTGGGCGCGCTCGGCGCAGGTGGGAGCCGGCAGCTGGCATCTGCAGGGCTTCATCGAGGCGCTGAAGGATTTCACCTTCGAATATGAGTATGCGCCCGGCGAGCATCACATCAGGGAGCCGATCGGTGTGGCGGGGCTGATCACGCCCTGGAACTGGCCGATGAATCAGGTCACGCTCAAGGTGGGCGCGGCGGTGGCGGCCGGTTGCACCATGGTGCTGAAGCCTTCCGAGGTCGCGCCGCTTTCCTCTCTGGTCTTCGCCGAAGCGATGGAGGAGGCGGGCTTTCCGGCCGGCGTGTTCAACCTCGTGAACGGCGATGGCCCGGGCGTGGGCACCCAGCTTTCCACCCACAGGGATGTGGACATGATTTCCTTCACCGGCTCCACCCGTGCCGGGATCCAGATAAGCAGGGCCGCGGCCCCCACCATGAAACGGGTGGCCTGCGAGCTTGGCGGCAAGGGCGCCAACATCATCTTCGAGGACGCGCCCGAGAAGGCCGTGAAGATCGGGGCGATAAAATGCTTCAACAACTCCGGGCAATCGTGCAATGCGCCCACCCGGATGCTCGTGCACCGATCGCGCTATGAAGAGGCCGTCGAGCAGGCGGCGGCACAGGCCGAGGCCACGTCCGTTGGCCCGGCGCTGGCGGAAGGGCGCCATATCGGGCCGGTTGTATCTGAGGCGCAATTTCACAAGATCCAGGATCTGATCCAGAAGGGAATCGACGAGGGCGCACGGCTGGTGGCCGGCGGTCCGGGGCGGCCGAAGGGGCTCAACCGGGGCTATTACGTGCGCCCCACCGTTTTTGCCGATGTTTCCAACGACATGACCATCGCGCAGACCGAAATCTTCGGCCCCGTGCTTTCGATTATCCCCTTCGAGACGGAGGAAGAGGCGATCGCCATCGCCAATGATACCGAATACGGCCTCACGAACTATGTGCAGTCCTCTGACCCCGAGCGCTGCAAGCGCGTGGCGCGGCAGCTGAAATCGGGGATGGTGGAGATGAATTACAAGAGCTTTGCCCAGGGCTCGCCCTTTGGCGGGGTGAGGATGTCGGGGCTGGCGCGCGAAGGCGGGAAATTCGGAATCGAGGAGTTTCTCGTGCTGAAGGCCGTGAGCGGCTGGGAAGCGTAAGGCCGGCGGGGCCGCGCCCGACCTTGCGGCCCCGCCCCGCCCCCCGGGATATTCAGGACGAATGATAAGGGCTGGGCCCCGGGCGCTTCAGGCCCTTTTCACGATTACTGATCCGACGCTGTAGCCGGCGCCGAAGGAGCAGATGATGCCGAGATCGCCGGGGGCGAGATCATCGGAGTATTTCGAAAACGCGATGATCGAGCCGGCGGAGGAGGTATTTGCGTAGTCCTGCAGGATATTGGGCTGCTCTTCGGGGGTGGGCACCCGGCCGAGCACCTTGCGGCCGATGAAATCGTTCATTGCCTTGTTGGCCTGGTGCAGCCACATGCGCCTGAGCTGATCGGGCCTGTGCCCTTCTTCTTCCAGATGAGTGAGCATGTGCTCGGCAACGATCGGCACCACTTCCTTGAACACCTTGCGCCCGTTCTGCATGAACTGCATGTCGCGGCGATCCTTCATCCCATCGGGGCGGCAGCGGCGCAGAAAGCCGTTGTTGTTGCGGATGTTGTTGGAGAACTGCGTGAGGCAGCGGGTGGAGAGGATCTCGAAATGGGGGGTGGTTGCCTCTTCCTTGCGGATGATCAGGGTTGCGGTGCAGACATCGCCGAAGATGAAGTGGCAATCGCGATCGCGCCACTCCAGATGGCCCGAGCAGATCTCGGGATTGACCACGAGGACGGCGCGGGCGGAGCCCGTGCGGATCATGTCGGCCGCCGCCTGTATGGCGAAGGTGGCGGAGGAGCAGGCCACGTTCATGTCAAACCCGAAGCCATCGATGCCGAGGAGATCCTGCACCTCGATGGCGATCGCCGGATAGGGGCGCTCGTGGTTGGAGGCGGCGACGATCACCGCATCCACATCGCCGGCCGTCTTGCCGGCCTTCTCCAGAGCCTTCGTGCACGCATCCACCGCCATCTCGGCCATGATGGATGGTTCGTCATCCGAACGTTCGCGCAGGAGGGGGTGCATGATCTCGGGATCGAGCACGCCGGATTTGTCCATCACGTGGCGTTGTTCGATGCCGCTGGCCTTGACGATGAATTCCTCGCTTGAATGTGCCTTGGGCTCGATCTCTCCGGCTTCTATCTCGCTCTTGTGGCGCTCGTTGAAACGATCGGCATAGGCATTGTAGGCTGCGACGAGCTCCTTGTTGGTGATGATCTGTTCGGGGGTGAACACACCCGTTCCCGCGATGACCGGCTGATACATTGGCGCCTCCATGATCTCCCCCAAATGCCCCTGACAGGCGGGATGCGTCAAGCCTAGAAAGGCACGGGCGCGCGAAAGCGCATGCCCTTGCCGCCATCCGGGTGGCGCAGGCGCAGGGTTTCGGCGTGCAGCATGAGGCGGGACGCATTCCGGGCTTCGCCGGTGGCATAGAAGGGATCGCCGAGGATCGGGTGGCCGATTTCCTTCATGTGCACCCGCAGCTGATGGCTGCGCCCGGTGTGGGGGATCAGCCGCATGCGGGTATTGCCGCCTTCGTGGCGCAGGGCCTTCCAATCCGTCACCGCTGGCTTTCCACGCTCGAAATCCACATGCTGGCGCGGGCGATTGGGCCAATCCACGATCAGCGGCAGATCCACCGTGCCTTCCCGCTCGGCCACTTGCCCCCACACGAGCGCCACATAGCCCTTCTTCATCTGCCGTTTCTCGAACTGAAGCCCGAGATGGCGCTGGGCATGGGGCGTGAGGGCGAAGATCATCACGCCCGAGGTATCTCGATCCAGCCGGTGCACGAGGAGGGCCTCGGGGAAAACCGCCTGAACGCGCGCCAGCAGGCAATCGGAAAGGTGCTCCCCCTTGCCGGGGACGGAAAGGAGGCCGCTTGGCTTGTTCACCACCAGGATCTCGTGATCGTGGTGGAGGATATCGAGCGGTTCATCGGGCGGATTGTATTCGCTGCCTTGCATGGCGGCCTTATTCGCATGGTGAAGAGGATGAAACAATGCAAAGGGCAAAAAAGCCACAACAGCGCGGCAGGCATATGGAATCGCGGCGAATTTCTGGACGCTGCGCCCGCCTTGGGCTATCTTTCCATGAAAACGGGGCGTCAATGATCCCGTAACCTGAGGCAGACATGAATTTTCCAGAGCGGTTTTCCGACCTGCCAGAATATGCCTTTCCGCGCCTGCGCGGCCTGCTGGATGCCCATGCGCCCGGCAAGGATCCGATCGTGATGACGATCGGCGAGCCGATGCACGCGATCCCCCCCTTCGTGGCAGAAACGGTTGCCGAGCATGCCCCGGATTTTCGCCGCTACCCGCCAAACGAGGGCATCCCCGAGCTTCGCGGCGCGATCGCCGGCTGGCTGGCGCGCCGCTATGGCGTGCAGGCTGATCCCGAGCATGAAATCACCGTGCTCAACGGCACCCGCGAAGGGCTCTACAATGCCGCCATGGCGATCTGCCCCGAAGCGAAAGGCGGGGCGCGGCCGGTGGTTCTTGTCCCCAATCCGTTCTACCAGGTTTATGCGGTTGCGGCGCTTTCGGTCGGCGCCGAGCCTCATTATGCGCCGGCAACGGCGGAAACCGGATTTTTGCCGGATTATGCGGATCTTCCCGGCGAACTGCTCGATCGAACGGCGATCGCCTATATCTGCTCGCCCTCCAATCCGCAGGGGGCTGTTGCGGATCGCGATTACTGGGAAACGTTGATCGCACTCGCCGAAAGACACGATTTCACCATCTTCGCCGATGAATGCTACAGCGAGATCTACCGCGATGCGCCGCCGCCGGGTGCGCTCGAGATCGCGCGCGGGATGGGTGCTGATCCCGAGCGGGTGCTGATCTTCCATTCGCTTTCGAAGCGCTCGAATCTCGCCGGCTTGCGCTCGGGCTTCGTGGCGGGCGGGCCTCGGAGCCTTGCGCAGATCAAGAAGCTGCGCGCCTATGCCGGTGCACCCCTGCCGCTGCCGCTGCAGCACGTGGCGGTGAAGGCATGGAAGGATGATGCGCATGTGCGCGAAAGCCGCGCCCTCTATCAGGAGAAATACCGGATCGCCGACGAGATCCTCTCCGACCTTCCCGGCTACCGGCCCCCACAAGCGGGCTTCTTCCTCTGGATCGAGGTGGAGGATGGCGAAGCGGCCGCGCTGAAGCTCTGGCGCGAAGAGGGGGTGCGGGTGCTGCCCGGCGCCTATCTCGGGCGCGAAGGCAGCGCGGGCAATCCGGGGAAGAAATACATCAGGGCCGCGATGGTGGCTCCAAAAGAAGAAATGCGGCGCGGGCTCGAGCGGCTCCGAAGCTGCCTTCAGGATTGAGGACGGTAAACATGGCATCCTATCAGATCAAACAGCGCGAACAATTGCTTGACGCCCGGTTGCAGGCAACCCTCGAGCGGCGGGGCAAGGAGCTTCTCGGCTTGCTGATGCTTGTGCTTGGCGTGGCGGTGATGGCGATGTTCCATTCCTACTCGCCCGATGATCCGAGCTGGCTCACAGCAACGGACAAACCGGTGCACAACTGGCTCGGGCGCATCGGGGCGGCGATCGCCTCGCCCGTTTACGTGATCGCCGGCTGGGGAGGCTGGGGCGCCGGGATTGCGCTTGTGGCCTGGGGTCTGCGCTTCCTGCTGCACCGGGGCGAAGAGCGGGCGCTCGGGCGGGTGATCTTCGTGCCGATCTTCGCAGCGCTTCTCTCCGTCTATGCGGCGAGCCTCGTGCCGGGCGCCGGCTGGCACCACGATTTCGGCCTTGGCGGGATGTTCGGCGATACGGTTCTGGGCGCGCTCCTGAATGTGCTGCCGGTCGCATCTCCCTTCGGGATCAAGGCGATCTCCTTCCTCTTCGCGGTGCTGACCCTTGCCGCGGGGCTCTACGCTCTGGGCTTCACAAGGGATGAACTCCGGCGCTTTGCCCGTTTTCTGCTGCTCGGCATTCTGCTGACTTATGAAGGCGTGCTGCGCCTTCTGAAGGCTGCCGCGCGGCTGATCGCCAATGGTGGCGTCCTGCTCGCCGGCGGCATTGCCGATGCGCGTGCGAGAAGGGCCGCGCGCAAGGCAAGGCGGCGGGAAGCGGCCCAGGTGCAGAACGATAGCCGCGAAGATGC
>WFVA01000132.1 GCA_015491895.1 Albidovulum sp.
GCTCGGAGATGTGTATAAGAGACAGGCCCCGGGTGCCATGCGCCCTCCCGGCGGCGAGGGCGATTGCTCGCCCCCGGCAGGGGCGGCCACCATCAGGGCTGCCACAAGCGCCATGGCGAGGGCGGATCCGGCGTTGCGTGCGGCCCTGCGAAAGTGATCTTTCATGCGTCTTTCCCCTGCTGCGCGCCCGGTGCCGGAATGCGGCCGGGCTTCGATGGAAACATGCCTGACATATCCGCCTTGAACATAGACCCGGCCGGGAGGCGTGCCAAGCGCTGCCGCCCCGAGCGGCCCGGAAATGGCGCAGATGTGAGCGGGCGTGGACAGATCATGAGCGAGGGCGTAAAGGATGGGCGCAAGCCATCCGATACGGGAGATGATCTTGAAAGAGCCCCAGCCGCCCCTCAGCCCCCGACAGATCCCCGATGCCTACAGGAAGGCCCTCGCGCTGCAGAATGCCGGGCGGCTCGAGGAGGCGCTTTCGCTTTACGAGCGCATCGTGAGCGTCAATCCGAAGATCGCCGAGGTGCATTTCCAGGTGGCGCGCATCTTCGCTTCGGTCGGCAAATTCGCCAAGGCGCTGCCCCATGTACGCGCGGCTCAAAGGATCAAGCCGAAGGAGCCGGCGATCTGGGCGCTCTGGGCCGAAATCCTGATCGGGCTCGGGGATCGGGCGGAGATCGGCAAGTTCGAAAATGCGCTGCGGCGCGCCAGCCTGCCGGGGCCGGCCAAGGCGCGGATCCGCAGGCTGCTCCACCCAGATGCCGCCGGGAAGGCCGGGAAGAATGACGCCGGGGAGGAAGCCCCCGCCCCGCTGCTCGAGGAGATCGCCGCCCTCCTGAAAAGCGATCCCCAGGCCGCGCGCACCCGCGCCGCAGAGGCGCTGAAGGCGCATCCGCGCGCCACCCGTCTTCTGCATCTCCTGGCCCGCGCCGAAGCCGCCAGCGGCGATAAGCGCAGGGCGCTCGATACCTGCGATCGCGCGCTCGCCATCGATCCCGCGGACGGCGATCTCCACCTCTGCCGCGGGCAGATCCTGCTGGAGCTCGGCCATCCGGTGGAGGCGGCGGAGGCGCTGCGCCGGGCGGTGCATTTCTCGCCAAAGAGCGGCGCGGCCCATGCCTGGCTCGGGCGCGCGCTCCTGAAGCTCGAGCGCATCAGGGAAGCGAAAGAATCCATTGAAAAAGCAGAGGAAACGGAGCCGGAAAACCCGGACGTGCTGCGCGCCCGCGGGCTGCTTGCGGCGCGGGAGGAGGATGACGAAGCGGCCGCCCGCGCCTTTGCCCGGGCGCTCGAGAAGGGGGGCGAGGATGCGCTCACCCACGCCCTTCTCGCCCGCGCCCTCGGCGCGCTCCGGCGCGAGGAGGAGGCGCTTTCGCATTTCGACCGCGCCATCGCCCTCGATCCCGCCCTCGCCTTCGCCCATGCCCGGCGCGCCACGCTGCACCAGGCACGCGGCGATTTCGAGGCCGCCGAGGCGGATTTCCGCAAGGCGATCGAGCTTGAGCCCACGAACGGCGAAACCTACCGCATCTTTTCCGCCTCGCACAGGTTCCGCCCCGATGATCCGCTGCTCGAGCGGATGCGCGAGATCTGGGAGCGGGAGGATCTCGGCGAGAAGGACCGCATGAATCTCGGCTTCGCGCTCGCCAAGGCGATGGAGGATATCAAGGCGCATGATCGGGTGTTTACCTATCTGCGCCCGGCCAACGACCTGATGCGCAAACGCTTTCCTTACGATATCAACACCCGCATCGCCGAGGTGGAGAAGGTGAAGAATGCCTTTGAAGGATTTGATTTCTCGCAGTCTTTCGATGGCGGAGATGATAGCTCCGCGCCGATTTTCGTCACCGGGATGCCGCGCTCGGGCACGACCCTCGTCGAGCAGATCATCGCCAGCCATTCGCGCGTCACCGCCGCCGGTGAGGTGGGCGAATTCGCGCGCGAGGGCTACAGGCTGATCGCGCGCCCCAAGGGCGCCTTCCGCCGCATCGAGGAGGTGGCCCCCGAGGAGATCACCGCCCTTGGCCGCCATTATTCCGATTACATGGGCCGCCTCTTCCCCGAAGCCGAGCGCATCACCGACAAATCCATCCAGACCTACCTGCTGATGGGGCTCGTGAAGCTCGCCCTGCCCCGCGCCCATGTGGTGGTGGTGCGCCGCGACCCGCGCGACAACCTGCTTTCGATCTACAAGAACGTCTTTCACGAGGGCACGCATCGCTACGCCTACAATCTCTCCGATCTCGGGCGCTATTACCGCCTGTTCGAGGAGATGATCGATTTCTGGCGCGAGAAGCTGCCGGGCTATTTCCATGAAATCAGCTATGATGATCTGACCGCCAACCCGGAGGAAGAATCGCGCAAGCTGCTCGCCGCCTGCGATCTCGAATGGGAGGATCAGTGCCTCGAATTCCACAAGAACCGCAACCGGGTGGATACGCTCAGCCTCTACCAGGTGCGCCAGCCCATCTACCGCAGTTCGGTGAAGGCCTGGGAGCGCTATGAAAGCGAGCTTGGAGAGCTGTTCGAGGCGCTTGGCGATGCGGGCGCGCAAAGCGGCGGCTGAGCGCGGTTTTTCCCTTGCAAGCCCGCCCCATCGCGCCTAAATACCCCAACGGCTGACCACGCTCATGCGAAGCCTCGTGCGGAGAGGTGCCGGAGTGGTCGAACGGGACGGTCTCGAAAACCGTTGTGGGGGCAACCCCACCCAGGGTTCGAATCCCTGTCTCTCCGCCATCGCCTCCCATCGGAAATGCCGGCAGAAACGCCGCCCGCGCGCCTATCCTGCGGCCAGCGCTTCGAAGAGGCGGGCCACGGCTTCGGCGCCCGGATCGTTGTGTCCGCGCAGGCGCTCGTCGGAGATATAGCTTGCCCGCCCGGCGCGGGCGCGGGTGATCTCGGCCGTGGCGTCGGCGCCTTCGCGCACCGCTTTGGCCGCCGCGCCCGGGCCCTTCTCCAGCGCATCGAGCGCAGGCGCGAGCGCGTCGATCATGGTGCGATCGCCGGGGCGCGCGCCGCCCACTTCCTGCACCCGCTCGAGCCCCGCCTTCAGCGCCTCCACATGGGATTTGCCCGAGGAGGCCGCATCCCCGGCCGCGGTGAAGAAGATCCCCAGCAGCACGCCCGAAGAGCCGCCCATCGTCTGGCTGAGCTCGAGCCCGATGGCGCGGTAGAGCTGGGTGGCGTCGGCAAGGGGCAGGTGATCGAGTGCGCCCTTCAGCGCGCGCGGCACCGGCGAGGGTGGAGCCGGTATCGCCATCGCCCGATTGCGCATCGAGCGCGTTGAGATCCGCCTCCGCCCCGATGAACACATCGCAGCAGCGGGTGATGAAATCACGCATCTCCGGGTTTTGCGAGGGGATCGGGCGGATCGGCGTGAGCCCGTCGGGGATCGGGCGCACGGCGGGTTCGCCGATTGGCGCGCTGCCCGGCCAGGCGCGCCTCCTTCGGCGTGCCCGGCACGGTACAGGTATCGAGCGACATCCCGAGGCTCGCCACCTTGCCGATCACCCGCTCCGCGGCGGCGGTGACGGTTTCGAGATCGGCGCCGGCTTCGGCCAGCGCGCCGGCGATCTTGTGCACGAAAAGCGTGCCCGCCACGCCGCGCGGCTGCGGCAGATCGGGAAGCGCGATATCGTCATGCACGATCACCATCGAAACCTTCAGCCCGTAGGCGCGGGCGCGCTCGGCGGCGAGGCCGAAATTGAGCCGGTCGCCGGTGTAGTTCTTGACGATCAGGAGGCAGCCCGCCGGGCCGGTGACGGCGAGGATCCCCGCCAGCACTGCATCCACCGAGGGCGAGGCGAACACATCCCCGCACAGGGCGGCCGTCAGCATCCCCGCTCCCACATAGCCCACATGCGCCGGCTCGTGCCCGAGCCCCCGCCCGAGACAAGCGCCACGCGGGATCTGTCCCAGTCGTCGCGCAGAACCACCTTGATATGGGGAAAGCCATCGAGCCGGGCGAGCCGCCCCTCTGCGGTGCGCAGCGTGCCGTCGATCGCTTCGGTTACGAGCGCTTCCTTGCTGTTGATGAACTGGGCCACGATCAATCTCCTTGCTGAACAGGGGTGTCAGATACGGTTGCCGTCCGCATCGAAATAAAGCGGGGTCTGTGGGGAAACGGCGATGCTGTCTCCGCGCTTGAGATCGGCATGCGCCGCCACCAGGGTGATCAGATCATGCCCGGCGAGGCGGAGGTGCAGGCGTGTCTGATCGCCCAGATGCTCCAGGCGCACCACCTGCGCTTCCTGCCCTTCGCCGAGGCGGATGTGCTCGGGGCGCAGGCCGATGCTCTCGGCCCCCGCCGGCGCGCCGGGGAAGAGATCGGCGGGCAGGATATTGATGCGCGGCGAGCCGAGGCGGCTGGCGGCATAGATGCTGACGGGATCCTCGTAGATCTCGCGCGGCGGGGCGAATTGCACGAGGCGGCCGTGATCGAGCACGCCCACATGGGTGGCCATCGTCATCGCCTCGGTCTGATCGTGGGTGACGTAGAGCATGGTCGCGCCGAGATCCTTCTGGATGCGCTTCAGCTCGATCCTGAGATCGGCGCGCAGGCGGGCATCGAGAGAGGAAAGCGGCTCGTCCATCAGGTGGATCACCGGATCGCGCACCAGCGCCCGGCCGATCGAAACCCGCTGCATCTCGCCCCCCGAAAGCGCGGTGGCGCGGTTGTCGAGCTTGTGGGTGATCTGGAGGATCTCCGCCACCTCGCCGATCCGGCGCGCGATCTCTTCCTCGGGCAGGTTGCACACGGGCGAGCGCAGGGGGAAAGCCAGATTTTCGCGCACGCTCATATGCGGATAGAGCGAATATTGCTGAAACACCATCGCCACGTTGCGCTCCGCCGGCGTCAGCGCGGTGACGTCATGGCCCCCGATCACGATCCGCCCCGCATCCGGGCGCTCGAGCCCGGCGATGAGGCGCAGGGTCGTCGTCTTGCCGGCGCCGGTTGGGCCGAGCAGCACCACGAAGGCGCCGTCGGGCACGGTGAGGCTCACGTCATCGATGGCCACCTGTGCGCCGAATGCCTTGGAGATTCCTTCAAGCCGCACCTCAGCCATCGGCCAGCACCTCCCTGTTGGCCTCGGAGAGGAGCGCGCGCCCGCTTTCGGCATCGAAAAGCGTGATGGCGGCGGGATCAAGGCCGAGCCCCACCGCCTCGCCCACACGCGCGTTCTCGGCCGCGGGGATGCGCGCCTTCACCGTGCCATGCGCCGTCTGGACGGTGACGATGCGGGTGGTGCCCAGATATTCGCTGGCGATCACCTCGCCCTGGATCCGCGCCGCATCCGGTTCGTGGAGGCGGACATGCTCCGGGCGCACGCCAAGCACCAGCCGCCCCGCCCCCGCATCAAGCTGGCGCGGGATCGCCTGGCTGACGCCGCCGATCCCGACCACCGCCCCGCCAGCCTCCACCTGCCCCTCGAAAGAGAGAAAATTCATGGCCGGCGAACCGATGAAATCTGCCACGAAGAGGCTCGCGGGCCAGTCGTAGATCTGCTGGGGCGGGCCGATCTGCTCTACCCGGCCGGCGTTCATCACCGCGATGCGATCGCCCATCTGCATGGCCTCGAGCTGATCGTGGGTCACATAGACGGTGGTGGCATTGATGCGATCATGCAGCGCGCGCAGCTCCTCGGCCATGCGCTCGCGAAATTCCGCATCGAGCGCGCCGAGGGGCTCGTCCATCAGGAAGGCCTTGGGCTCGCGCACGATGGCGCGCCCAAGCGCCACGCGCTGGCGATCGCCGCCCGAAAGCCCGCCCACGGGCTTTTCAAGGATATCCTCGATGCCGAGAATGCGCGCCACCTCGGCGAGCTTCGCCGCGATCCCGGCCCGCCCCATCCCCTGGCTTTTCAGCGGATAGGTGATGTTCTGGCGCACGTTCATGTGCGGGTAGAGCGCGAACATCTGAAAGACGAAGGCGATATCGCGCTCCGCCGCGCGCTTCTGCCCCACCTCCTCGCCATCGATCCAGATTTCGCCCGCTGTAGGCAGCTCGAGCCCCGCGATCATGCGCAGCGTCGTCGTCTTGCCGCAGCCCGAGGGGCCGAGCAGCATGAAGAACTCGCCGTCCCGGATGGTGAAGGAAGAGGAATGCACGGCGGTGAAATCGCCGAAATCCTTGCGCAGGTTCCTGATCTCGATCTCGGCCATGGGCTACTCCGGGAAATGGCTGGTGATGATGAACATCACCGTGCCCGTCAGCGTGACGAGGAAGGACCACGTATAGGCCACCATCCAGAAGGGCTGCATCATCATGAACACGCCGAGCGCGATCAGGATGCTGGCCAGCATTTCCCACGGCCCGCGCCTGAGCCGCATCAACCCGCTGAAAAACCGCCTGAAAACCCCGCTCATTTGCGCACCGCTCCGAAGGTGATGCCGCGCAGCAGGTGCTTGCGCAGCATGATGGTGAAGATCATCACCGGCAGGAGGAAGAGCGTGGCCCCGGCAGCCACCGCCGGCCAGTCCTGCCCGCCCACGCCGATGATGGTGGGGATGAAGGGCGGCGCCGTCTGGGCCTCGCCGGAGGTCAGGAGCACGGCGAAAGCATATTCGTTCCAGGCGAAGATCAGGCAGAAGATGGCGGTGGAGGCGATCCCCGCCGCCGCCTGCGGCAGCACCACCTTGCGGAAGGCCTGGAAGCGTGTGTAGCCATCGATCAGCGCCGCCTCCTCGTATTCGCGCGGGATTTCATCGATGAACCCCTTCAGAAGCCAGACCGAAAGCGAAAGATTGACCGCCGTATAGAGCAGGATCATGCCCAGATGCGTGTCCGAAAGGCCGAGCTGGCGATACATGAGGAAGATCGGGATCGCCACGGCGATGGGCGGCATCATCCGGGTGGAGAGGATGAAGAACAGCAGATCATCCTTGATCGGCACCCGGAAGCGCGAAAAGGCATAGGCCGCGAGCGTGCCGAGGAAAACCGAAAGGAAGGTAGAGCCGAAGCCGATGATCACCGAATTGAGAAAGCGCTGGCCGTAGCGCGAGGGCCCGGCGATCACCATGCCCTTCTCGCGCACCAGCCTTTCATACCAGGTCTCGGGCGGCGGCAGGGTGGCTTCCATGTCGGGGGTGATGCGGGTCTGGGTGGTGAAGAGATTGACGTAACCCTCGAGCGAGGGGGTGAAGATCACCTTGGGCGGGTAGGAGATGGCGTCCGAGGGGCTCTTGAAGCCGGTGCTGATGATCCACAGGAGCGGGATCAGGATGATCACCGTGTAGGCGATCACCAGCACGGCGGCAATCCATTTCTGGCGCCGGGTGGGCTCGGTTATGGAATGGCCGCTCATCTTTCCTTCACCCTGTTCAGCGCCTTCACGTAGATCGAGGCGAGGCCGAAGATGGTGACGAACAGGATCACCGCATAGGCCGAGGCATAGCCGGTGCGCCATTTCTCGAAGGCTTCGCGCTTGAGGTTGATGGAGGTGACCTCGGTGGCCGAGCCAGGCCCGCCGCCGGTAAGCTGCACCACCAGATCGAACATCTTGAAATTCTCGATGCCGCGAAACAGCACGGCGAGCATCAGGAACGGCAGCACCATGGGCACGGTGATCGTCCAGAACTGGCGCCACTTGCTGGCGCGGTCGATCTCGGCGGCCTCGTAGATGTAATCGGGGATGGAGCGCAGGCCCGCGAGGCAGATCAGCATGACGAAGGGCGTCCACATCCAGGTATCCACGATCACGATCGCCCAGGGCGCGAGATCGATCGAGCCGATCATCGAGAACGAGGCCGGATCCACCCCCGAAACGAAGGACACCATGTAATTGAAAAGCCCGATCTGCGGCTGGTAGAGGAATTTCCAGAAATTGCCCACCACCGCGGGCGAAAGCATCATCGGCAGCACGATCAGGGTCGTCCACAGATCATTTCCCCTGAACTTGCGGTTGATCAGCCAGGCCAGCGCAAAGCCCAGCAGCACCTGGAAGAACAGGGTCCAGAACAGGAAATGCGCGGTGACCTGCATCGTCTGCCAGATGTCGGGATCGGTAAGGATGCGCTCGTAATTGCGCAGGCCCACCCATTTCACATCAGCATTGACGCGATTGACGCGGTAGTTCGTGAAGCTGAGGCGGATCGTCCAGATCAGGGGGAAGATGTTGATCGCCAGCAGAAGAAAGATGGTGGGGGCGATGAAAAGCCAGGCGAGGCTCCTGTCCGAAAGCCCGCCGATCTTCCGGGCAATGCCCGGCGGGGTTGCCTCCGCGAGGCGGTCCGCCATTTTCCGTGTCATCTCCTGGAAATCCCGTGGTGTGCGTGGTGTTCAGTTCGCCCGTCGCGATCCCTCTGCCGCGATCCGGCCCTCATGATGCCCCGCCCGCGAGGGCGCGGACGGGGCTTTTCCGTGGCCCGGGATCAGAGCTTGCCTTCGTCCTCGAAGATTTCCGTCCAGTCGCGCACGAGGCCGTCGAGCGCCTCCTTCGCGGTGCCCTGCCCGGCCACCACGTATTTGTGCACCCGATCCTGCATCGCCTGCAGCAGCGAGGCATAGGAAGGCTCGGCCCAGAAATCCTTCACGATCGACATCGATTCGAGGAAGGCCCTGTTGTAGGGCTTCTTGTCGGGGAAATCGGGAGCCTCCACCACCGAACGCATGGCCGAGGCGCCGCCCATGTCGGTCCAGCGCTGCTGGATCTCGGGCTGGGCGAACCACTTGATGTATTCAAGCGCGGCGTCCTTCATGTCGGAATTGGCGACAACGGAAATCCCCTGCCCGCCAAGCTGGCGAAATGGCCGTAGGGCCCCGGGGGGTTGGCGAAATAGCCGGTGCGATCGCCGCCCACATTGGGATCGGCATCCACGCCGGGCCAGATGAAGGCGAAGTTCATCTGCAGCGCCACCTGGCCGGATTTGTAGGCGTCGATGGTTTCGGACATGTACCAGTCCGAGGAGCCCGGGGGCGTGCAGCAATCGTAAAGCGCCTTGTAATATTCAAGCCCCTTCACCGCGCCGGGGGAATTGACGAAGCCTTCCATGTGATAGGGATGTTCGGGATCCTGATACTCGAAGCCGTAATTGTAGAGCGCGTTCGTCACCCCCATGGTGATCCCTTCCGAGCCGCGCTCGGTATAGATCGCCGCGCCGTAAACCTTCTTGCCGTCGATCTCGTGGCCCTGGAAGAATTCGGCGATGTCTTTCAGCTGCTCGAGATCCTTGGGCACGTCGAGATCATAGCCGTATTTCTGCTTGAACTCGGCCTGGAGCTCGGGTGGGAGAACCAGTCCTTGCGGTAGGTCCAGCCGACCACATCCGCATAGGCCGGGAGGGCCCAGTAATTGGGCGTGTTCTTCGGCCATTCCGCATAGCCGGTCACGGTGGCGGGCAGGAAATCCTCCATCGATATGCCGTTTACCTCGAAGAAATCGTTGAGCTTCACATATTGCCCGTTTTCCGCCGCGCCGCCGATCCACTGGCTGTCGCCGATCATCAGATCACACAGCTTGCCGCCGGAATTGAGCTCGTTGAGCATGCGGTCGGCGAAATTGGGCCAGGGCACGAATTCGAACTCCATGTCGATGCCTGATTGCTTCTCGAAATCCTTGCTGAGCTCGACAAGCACACCCCCCCCGCCTTTCCGCCGAAAAACGCCCCATCAACTGCCCGACGGTGCGCCCGGCGGCCATGTTGTTGATCCCCACAAAGATGGCATTCTCGGCGCTTGGCTGATTGGAAACAAAGGCCACCACACCGATGCCGCGCGCACTTACCCGCCCAACAGCATCGCGGGCCTGCGGAGTTTCCGGCACCATGAGGGCAATGCCATCGCAATCACCAGCATGGATGGCATCGAGACGGCGCGCGATCTCGTGGGGATCATTTGCCGGCACCCGGAGCACATCGGCCTCCATCCTCTCGATCACGCCGGCGCGGTTGGCCTCTTCAATGGAAGCCAGGATCATGTCGATGAATTCGTCATCGTGATCGGGCAGGAGAAAAAGAAAACGGTAGGTTTTTCCGCGGGCGAGATTGGCGGCCGAGATGTCGCGCACGAAATCGATCTCCTCGATCGCGCGGCGCACCTTCTCGATCGTCGCCGGGCGCACGCCCGCCCGGGCATTCAATACCCGATCGACCGTGGCCAGGCTCACCCCGGCCGCCCTTGCCAGATCCTTGGTTGTCGGTCTGCCCATGTCGCTCTCCGTTTGCAAACGGATAATTCGCAGCAGTGAGTTACGTCAATCAGGCAGCCCGAGAATTCCGGCTTTCGGCTGCCCGCGACATGGGTAAAGGGACGGCATCTCAGAACAATTCCACCTCGGAACCTTTCTTCACGACGGCTGCAGGCTGCACGGGAACCACGGGATCTTCGGCGATCGCCAGCAGCTTCTGGCGTGCCCGCCCGTCATATGGCCAGAATTCCACCCGCCGCGCCTGCCGCCCGCCAAGGCTTTGCGCGACGATGGGGATTCCCTCGGCCTCCAGGAAGGCAACGGCGAATCCCGAATTCTGCGTCCCTATCCCTCGCAGACGTGCGTTGAGAACGGCACCGCCGAAAAGCTTGGCCTGCAGATTGCGGCGATCCCCGCCCATCTTTATGATCTCGTTGATCAGAACCTCCATCGCATTGACGCCGAAACTGTCATACTCGCTCGGCCCTTCGGCCCGGTCGGGCAAGAGGATGTGATTCATGCCCCCGATCCCGGCCTCTGGATCCCAGAGACATGCGGCCACACAGGAGCCGAGGATCGTGGTGATGCACATCCTTTCGGATGCGCCCACCGCATGTTCGCCCTGCGAAATATGGATGATCTGCCTGTTGTTCATTCACCGACCCTGCGTATTCCCTGAAAAAATCCGCCGGTGAATGCCCCGGCGGGATCGTTGGCTCAGAAATCTTCCCAGTCATCATAGGCATCGGGCTCATCCTCGAGCGCAAGCGCAGCGTTGCCGCTCGTGGCCGCGACGGATTTCTTCTCCGTTCCGTCACGATGCGGCGCAGCATCCGTTGCCGCCACCCCATCGCCCGACGCGCCCTCCTGGCTGCGGGCCGTCTGGAAAGGCGCGACCTCCTCCTCCAGCGACGCGCCTTCACCGAAGGCCTCGCCGGTCCTGAAGCGGGACATCGTGGCCGTCAGCGTTTCGGCTTCCTGGGTCAGCGCATGGCTGGCCGCCGTCGTTTCCTCGAACATCGCCGCATTCTGCTGCGTCACCTGATCAAGCTGGTTCACGGCAGCATTGATCTCGGCAAGCCCCCCGGACTGCTCCTCGGCCGAAGCCGCGATTTCCGAAACATGGCGGGAAATGTCGGAAACCGATGCCACGATGCTTTTCAGCGCCTCGCCGGCCTCGCCCACCAGCTCGACACCATGCTGCACATGCTGACCACTGGCCGAGATCAGCTCGTTGATCTCCCGCGCGGCTTCCGAAGAACGCTGCGCCAGGGCCCGCACCTCGGAGGCCACGACGGCAAAGCCCCGCCCCGCATCGCCCGCGCGGGCCGCTTCCACGCCGGCATTGAGCGCCAGAAGGTTGGTCTGGAAAGCGATGTCGTCAATCACGCTGATGATCTTGGAAATCTGGTTCGAGGATTCCTCGATCTGCCCCATCGCGTTCACGGCTTCGCTGACCACCTCTCCGCTGGCTTCGGCATTTGCCTTGGCCTCGGAGACGACCTGATTGGCGCGCCCTGCGCCCTCGGCGGAGGCGCTCACACTCGCGGTCAACCCGTCGAGCGCAGAGGCGGTTTCCTCGAGGGTTGCCGCCTGGCGCTCGGTGCGGCGGGAAAGATCGTCGGCGGCGGTACTGATTTCCTTGGCCTCGTTGCGGATCGATTCGGCATTTTCGATCACCCGCAGCATGGCCTGGTTGAGGGTCATCACGGCCGCATTGAAATCCGTCCTGAGCTGCTCGTATTCCTCGGTGAAGGGCTCCTCGATCCGGGCCGTCAGATCCCCCTCGGAAAGCTTGCTGAGGCCAACGCGAAGCGCATCGACAACGGCTGTCTGGGCGCGTTCCATTTCCTCGCGCATCCTGGCAGCTTCCGCCATGCGGCGATGGACCTCGGTAACGTCCTTGGCGATCAGGATGAAGCGCATCACCATGCCGCTGCGATCGAGAACCGGGGTGAAGGCGCCATCGAGCAGCAGGGTCTTCTCCTGGCCCGCCGAAACCTCGAAGCGGCCATAGATCGATTCTCCCGCCTTGAGGCGTTCGACAACCGGCCCGTTCTTCCTGGCCAGTTCCTGATCGAAGATGAACATGTCTTCGATCGGGATGCCGAGGATGCCCTCGATCGGCACTTCGGCAACCTTCAGGAAATTCTCGTTGGCGTTGATGAGGGTGCCGTCGAGATCGAATTCCAGGCGGGTCTGGTGGGAATCGAGCGCTTCCAGGATGGCCGCATTCATTCGCGCATCGGTAACATCCTGCCATTCGATCACGCAGCCCATCTGCGCACCGTTCTCATCCACCACCGGATTGATATCGAGCGAAAAACGCGCCTTGCCGACCTTGATATCCGTCGCATAGGGCAGATTCTCGGGATCCTGCATGATCCTGCGCACATGTTCGGGGCGGGCATGGAAGATGTCCATGCTGCGGCCGATCACCTCCTCGGGAACAAAATCCTCGCGGATCGTGCGGAAATCATCCTCGTATTGCCTGAACAGGCGCAGGATCGAGGGATTGAGATAGCGGATGGTGAAATCCTGGTCCACCATCATCAGGCCGGCGGAGCAGCCCTCGAATGCGGCTCCCTTGAAGAGCACTTCGGCGGCGGCTTCGTCTGCGGCCTTCAGATCATCGCGGAAATCACGCAGGGTATCCGCCATCACCCCGATTTCATCCTTGCGCCCGCTGCAATTGATGGGCGTTTCGTAATCCTTGTTGGCTATGCGGCGCATGGCCCGGATCAGGGCATTGATCGGCCTGGAAACCCCGCGCGCAATCAGTATGGCAAGCGCTGCCATGAGGGCGAGCAGCCCGCTGCCCTGAAGGATCATCTTCTGCAGGAGCGCATGGGCCGGGGCGAGCAGCTCGGCCATGGCCTGCTGGGAGACGAGCGCCCATTTCACGCCGGCGAATTCGACCGGAGAATAGGCTGCGACCACATCCTTGCCGAACGGCCCTTCACCCTGAAAGATACCGCTTTCGCCGGCCAGGGCACGCGAAACGGGCTCGATTTCGATCTTCTTGCGCAGAAGGGTCGGCTCGTCGGTGCGGGGGGATTGATTGCGCATCAGGAAATCCGTGCCGACGAGCAGGTTTTCGCCCGTCTCCCCGAGGCCCTCGGCCTGCATGAGGGCTCCGGTGATCCGGGCTGCGGGGATTTCCGCCGCAAGCACCCCGAGAAGCGCACCATTGGAGGAGAGAATCGGGACCGACATGAAGCTGCTCGCTTCGCTCCCGGAGGGCTCGTAGGGGGCAAGATCGGAGAAGGCGAGGCTTTGCTCGGAAAGCGCATCGAAGGTCTTGGCGCGGATCTCCTTGTAGCTGGCGGCAAGGCCCGTCCGGCTCGCCGGGCCATTGCCGAGATTCGCGGCGAAATCACCCTTCTTCATCACCGAATAGAGGATGTTGCCCTCCGTATCGATCAGATAGACATCGCCGATGCCGTTAAGCTCGGCCATGGTGCGGAAGAAACCGTGATACTTGCGGTGCGTGCGGCTGTAGCTCGATCTGTCGGGCGCGTAGGCCATGAGATGGCGCTTGCCGGGGGAATTCGGGTTGTTGGCAATGTAGGCCTCTTCCAGATAGGCGGCCTTGTCACCCGGAATGGCGACCCACGCATCCCTGAATTCCACGATCGCCTGGCGCATGAGCGGGCTGGTGGCCTGGGTGACGAGCGTGTTGCCGAGGCCCTCAAGCTGCTTTTCGAGATCGGATTTGCTGGAAGCCATGGCCAGCTCCAGCTTCTTGCTCCCCTCATCCATGAGGGCATCGCGCGCGCTCATGTGGGATACCGCCCCCACGATGACCAGCATCAACGAGCCGGCCGACGCCACGACCAACGGCAGTTTCACCGAAATCTTCATGTTGTTGAAAAATTTCATTCCACGTCTCCTGAACAGGCCCCGGCCTGAAGCTCATGACTGCCCGTGCGTTTCAGCACCCGGCGAACAAACCGCCGTCAGGAAAACGTGATCGGGTGAAGATTCGTTTAAGCCGTTCCGGTTTTTCCGCCGCCGCAAAACCGAAACTTTTGTGAAAACTTTAACTACCAATCGCAATCAACTGTTTTCATAACTATTTCAGCCCTCAATCCCGGCGCGTTATCAGCTAGGATCAGGGCCGCGTCATGGAGGTTGACGATGGCCGCCACGAGGCTGAGGCCAAGCCCGCTGCCCTCGCGCGCGCGGCTCTTCTCCAGCCGGTAGAAGCGGCGAAGAACCTGCGCGCGCTCGCTTTCGGGGATGCCGGGGCCGTCATCGGCCACCACGAGGCGCACTTCCTCCTGCCCCGGCTCGACACGGATCTCCACATGCGCGGGCGCCGGCGCGTGGCGCAGCGCATTTTCGACGAGGTTGACAAGCGCCTGGGCGAGCATGTCGCGATCGGCGCTGACGCAGGCGGGCGCGGGCGCGGGGGTGAAGCTTAGATCATGGCCCATTTCCTCGGCCACCGGATCGAGCATCTCATGGACGGTGGCGGCCAGTTCGTTGAGATCGACGCGCGCCATGCGCGGGCGGGCATTGCCGCCCTCGATCTGGGCGATGCGCAAAACGGCGTTGAAGGTTTTCACGATGCGGTCCACCTCGGCGATGGCCTGCTCGACCTCCCCAAGCGCCGCCTCGGGCAGATCGGGGCGCGCCTGCAGGGGCTCGAGGCGGTTGCGCAGGCGGGCCAGGGGGGTGCGCAGATCATGGGCGACATCGTTCGAAACCTGGCGCAGGCTTTCCACCGAGGCCGAGAGGCGCTCGAGCATCTCGTTGAGCTTCGCCGCCACGCGGCCGATGTCGTCATGGCGCGCGCGCCCCTCACGGAAGCGGGCGGAAAGATCGCCGCGCGCCACCCTGTCGAGCACGCCGCTCAGGCGGGCGATGCGCCGCTCGGTGCGCCGCGCAAGCATGAGCGCCAGCGCCACGGAAAGCAGCATGGCGATGCCGAGCCCCCAGCCGATCGCCCCCGCCAGGATGCGGCGCATCTCCTCGATGGCGCGGGTATCGCGGGCGACGATCACCCAGCCGGCCGGGATCCTCTGCCCGTAGGCCACGAAGCGCAGCCCCCGCCCCTTTTCGGGGAGGCCGGGGAGGATCACATCCTTGCCGCCCTCGAGATCGCGCGCGCCGGTGAAGGGGCGCTTGATTATGAAATTGCCGAACAGCGCCTTGCCGGAATTGTCGATGAAGAGATAGAGATTGTCGCCCTCGCGGGTGGTGGCCACATTGGTGGCGATCTGGGCGTGCAGCTCGGGAAGGCCGGCCACCTGATAGGTGGCGGCGAGATTCTCGGCCATCTGGCGGGCATCGCGCTGGAGCTTGGCGTGCAACTCGCGCGAGAGCACGATATTGCCGACGATCGCCGCGATCAGCGTGGCGATGACGAATATCGCCGAAACCATGGCCGCAAGGCGCAGCGAGGCAGAGCCGCGCAAGGCGCCGATCATGCGCCGCGCACCAACCCGCCGGGCCGCCCGCTTCCCGGCTCCGCGCGCGCCGGCGGGCGGTGCAGGCGAAGGCGCAAGCGCGGGAGTATCGCCGCCCGATCCGCTCATGGCTGAAGCTTGTAGCCGGCGCCGCGCACGGTGTGCAGCAGGGGCTTTTCGAAGGGTTTGTCGATCTTGGCGCGCAGACGGCTCATGTGGGTTTCGACGATGCTGGTATTGGGCTCGAAATGGATGCCCCAGACGGCCTCGAGCAGCATGGTGCGCGTCTGCACCCGGCCCTTGTTGCGCATCAGGTGTTCGAGCAGGCGAAACTCGCGCGGCTGCAGATCGATCTTCTGCCCGCTCCGGCGGACCTCGCGGCGCACCAGATCCATCTCCAGATCCCCCGCGCGCAGCACCGTTTCCTCGCCCTGCATCTGCGGGCGGCGCGCCAGCGCCTGGATGCGCGCCGAAAGCTCGGCGAATGCGAAGGGCTTCACGAGGTAATCATCCGCCCCCGCACGCAGCCCCTCCACCCGATCGTCCACGCCATCGAGCGCGGTAAGAAACAGCACCGGCGCGCTCACCTTCGCCGCGCGCATCGCCTTCACCACCGCCAGCCCGTCGAGCCCCGGCATCATGCGATCGATGACGAACAGATCATAGGGCTGCATCGTGGCCTGCATCAGCGCCTCGCGCCCGTCGGCCACGTGATCCACCACATGCCCCTCGGCCTCGAGCCCCCTGCGCAGATACTGTGCCGTCTGCTCGTCATCCTCGGCGATCAGGATCTTCATGCTTTCACCCGCTTCATCATGTTGCTGCCCGCCTCTCGTTTCGTTGCCCCCTGCCCCGCCTTCATGGCAGCGCCACCTTACAGCGAAATGGGGAGAAGCTTACCGTTGCGCAAGGTTCCGCTCCCCCTGCCGGTCGCCCCGGCGCGCGTCTGGCCCGCGGCTGCCTGATTTCCATCCTTACGGATTTGTAACCCCCCGGACAGCCCGGCGCAAAGCCGGGTGCTTATGTGGAATTGTCGGCAGTCGGGGTGATCGGCGCGGGAATGCATCACCCACTCACGGGGCACGGAAGTTCCCGGCCGGCATTGCCCGGCAAGCCATCCCCGGCTGCCACCCGCGCACCGCGTGCGTAACCGATGCGCAAGGCAGGAAACCGCAGATGAACACAGAACAGGGACAACCCATGAGCAACCGCGGAAAGGAACATCCGCCAAGGAGGAAAGACATGCTCTCAGGACTGACAAGAACGAACAGGATCGCCGGCACTTCGCTGCGCGCCCTGCTGCTCGCGGGCGCTCTGGCCACGGGCACGCTCGGCGCGACCGCGCCCATGGCCGAGGCCTATGCGCCCCCCGAAGGCTACGCCGATCTGGTTGAGCAGGTCTCGCCGGCGGTCGTCTTCATCGAGGTGAAGGTGAAACAGGCCGCCATGCCCGGCGCCGGCGTGCCGAACTTCCAGCTGCCCCCCGGCTTCCAGCTGCCGCCGGGCTTCCCGCCGCTCCAGCCCGGCCCCGCGCCCCAGCAGCCGCCCCGCCGGGGCGCGGCGCTCGGCTCGGGCTACATCATCAGCCCCGATGGCGAGATCGTGACCAACAATCACGTTGTCGAACATGCCGAAAGCATCACCGTCACCCTGAAGGACGGGCGCAGGTTCGATGCCCGCGTGGTGGGCACCGACCCGCTGACGGATGTGGCGCTCCTGAAGATCGAGGGCGATGCGAAGGATCTCCCCACCGTCAGCTTCGCCGACAGCTCGAAGCTCAGGGTCGGCGATGCGGTGATCGCCATCGGCAACCCCTTCGGGCTTGGCGGCACGGTGACGGCGGGCATCATCTCCGCCCTCGGCCGCGACATCAACGCCGGCCCCTATGACAGCTACATCCAGACCGACGCCGCCATCAACCGCGGCAATTCGGGCGGCCCGCTGTTCAACACCGAAGGCCGGATCGTTGGCATGAACACCGCGATCTTCAGCCCCTCGGGCGGCTCGGTGGGGATCGGCTTCGCGATCCCGGCGGATACGGTGAAGAAGGTCGTCGCCCAGCTGCGCGATCATGGCAGCGTGACGCGGGGCTGGCTCGGCGTCCAGATCCAGACGGTGACGCCCGAGATCGCCGATGCGCTCGGGCTTGACGAGGCCAGGGGCGCGCTGGTGGCCGAGGTGCAGCCCGCAAGCCCGGCGAAGGCCGCGGGCCTCGAGCCGGGCGACGTGATCCTCGAAGTCAATGGCGAGAAGATCGGGGAGATGAAGGAGCTTCCCGCCCTGATCGCCGGCATCGAGCCCGGCAACGAGGCGGTGCTGGTGGTGATGCGTGACGGCAGGGAGCGCAGGCTTGACGTGACCATCGGCACGCTCTCGCCCGAGAAGCTCGCCGCGAGCGCCAAGGTGCAGGGCAAGGCGGCGCCGAGCGCGCTTGGCATCGAGGTCGAGCCGCTGACGCCCGAGAGCGCCCTGCGTTTCGGCTTTGCCGAGGATCAGGGCGGGGTTGTCGTCAGTTCCGTCGATCCCGAGGGGCCGAACGCCGGCAAGCTCAGGGTCGGCGACGTGATCGAGATGGCGGGCGAGCGGGCGGTGAAGAGCCCGGCCGATCTCGCCGCCGCGATCCGCGAGGCGAAGGCCGATGGCAAGAGCGCGCTCCTGCTGCGCGTCAACCGTCAGGGCACGCCGCTGTTTGTCGGCGCGAAGCTGCCGGGCAAGGATCTTTCCAACTGATCCGGCCCGTGCCACAGACATGAGCAGGCAGAACGGCCCCGTCGGGGGCCGTTTTTTTCGTTCCGCCGCCCCCGCTTCGCGCTATAAGCGGCGCAGGAAAGGGAGCACCCGGAACGTGGCCACCGGATCATCAGGCAACGCGCGCACGGAAGCGGAGGCGGAGGCACGGGGCGGCGCTGCCCCCTCCTCCTGGCAGAGCCGCTTGCGCACGCTCCTGCCGGTGCTGCTCGGGATCGGGCTGTTCGTGGCCGGCGCGCTCGCGCTTGCCCATGTGCTCGGCCCCGTGGACATGCGCGCCGTCATCGCCGAGGCGCGCGCCAAGCCGCCGGGCGATCTCCTCGCCGCCATCGCCACCACCGCCGCCGGCTACGGCGCGCTGATCGGCTATGACTGGTCCGCCCTGCGCTATCTCGGCCGCCATGTGCCGCTGAGGGCGGTGATCGTCGGCGGCTTCCTCGGCTATGCCTTCGGCAATACCGTGGGCGTGGGGGCTGTCTCGGGGGGCGCGGTGCGCTACCGCATCTATTCCGCCTACGGGCTCAACGCCTTCGAGGTGGCCGCGATCTCCACCTTCGTCTCGCTTGCCTTCGGCCTCGGCATCACGGTGATCGGGCTGTTTGCGCTCATGCTGCACCCGGGCGCGCTCGCCGGCGTGGTGAGCTGGACGGGGCTCACCATCCGCGAGGGCGCGGGCGCGGTGCTTGTGCTGACCCTCGCCTTCCTCGCCTGGGGATCGCTCACCGGCCGGCGGCTACGCCTGCGCCGCCTCGAGATCCCCTTCCCGCGCCCGCGCCTCCTGCTCGGGCAGCTCTTCTTCTCGGTGGTGGATACCACCATGGCCGCCGCCACGCTCTACATCCTCCTGCCTGAGGGGGGGCCGGATTTCATCACCTTCCTCGCGGTTTTCGCCGTGGCCATGGTGGCGGGGGTGGCGAGCCATGTGCCGGGCGGCGTGGGGGTGTTCGAGGGGATCATCGTGGCGGCGATGCCGGGGGAGATGCCGGTGGCCAAGCTCGCCGCCGCGCTCCTCCTTTTCCGCATGACCTACTAC
>WFVA01000133.1 GCA_015491895.1 Albidovulum sp.
GAGAAGGGGCGCATCGCGCTCCTCCATGCGGTGGCGCATATCGAGCTCAATGCCGTCGATCTCCACTGGGATGTGATCGCCCGCTTCGCCCATATCCCCATGCCGCCCGGCTTTTACGATGACTGGGTGAAGGCGGCGGATGAAGAATCAAAGCATTTCAATCTGATATGCGATCGCCTGGAGGCCGTGGGCAGCCATTACGGCGCCCTTCCCGCCCATGCCGGCATGTGGCGCGCGGCCGAGGATACGGCCGATGATCTGATGGGGCGGCTCGCGGTGGTGCCGATGGTGCTCGAGGCACGCGGGCTCGATGTCACCCCCGACATGATCGCGATCTTCCGCAAACATGGCGAGGAGGAAACGGCGGCGGCGCTCGAGGTGATCTACGCCGAGGAAGTGGGCCACGTGGCCTATGGCTCGAAATGGTTTCACTTCCTGTGCGGGCGCCATGAGCTCGACCCCAAGGATACATTCCACGCCCTCGTGCGAAAATATTTCCACAGCCCCCTGCGCCCGCCCTTCAACGAGGAAAAGCGCGCCGAGGCCGGCCTGCCGCCGGATTTCTACTGGCCGCTGGCCGATGGCGGGCCGGAAGGGCGCTAACCCAGGGAAACGGGCTTTCGAGCATGTCGCGCCTGAGCGGATTCGCCCCGCCCGGGCGGCCGCATGCCCTTCCCTCAGGGCATGCGCAATACCGATCGGACGCGCCATGCTTCAGCCAGGCGCAGGCCAGGCAATCGCAAATGGCATCCCGCCATCCTGCAAGCCGCATATCACGTTGTAGCAGCAAGCATGTCTTGGGCTGGTTTCCATCGCCGAATTTACAGAATATCTCCGCCTGATCGATGGCGGCATCCTCCACCGACAGGCAAACACCGACCGATAGGCAGAAAACCGCCTGTCCTCCGCCGGCATCGGCCCATACCTCCCCCCGGCGCGCAAAATTCTTGCCCCATCCGCCAAGGACGGTTAATCAATTTCGCATCGCGTCCGGGGGAGGGCGCAGCCGATCGCCGCGCCGGCCGGCGAAAGGGAAAGTGGCAAGCACTCACGAAACGGGACAGAACAATTGAAAACACGCCTCCTGAGAAAGCTCGATTCACTCCTTGAACGCTGGCTCCCGGAGCGGCGCGTTTTCCTCAGAACGGATACCGATACCCGCTTCATCCGCCTTTCCCCGATCACGCAGTTCGGCGCAATCGCAGGGATCGGGCTTTTCGTCGTCTGGTCGATCTTCGCCACCGCCTTCCTGCTGATCGAAAGCATCGGCTCGGGCAATCTGCGCGAGCAGGCCATGCGCGAGCAGGAAGCCTACGAGGCCCGGCTCAACACCCTCTCCGCCGAGCGCGACGCCAGCACGCTGGAAGCCCGCGATGCCCACGCCCGCTTCGCCCAGGCGCTCCGCCGCATTTCCGACATGCAGGCCGAGCTTCTCGCCGCCGAGGAGCGGCGGGCCGAGCTCGAAAAGGGAATCGGGGTTCTTCAGGCCGATCTGAGGCAGGCCCTGAAGGAGCGCGACGAAGCCCGCCAGCTTGCAGCCGACGCCCGCAAGGCGCTCGAAGACAGCACCCGCTCCGTCAAGAGCGAGATCGGGCGCCTGCGCGATTACACGAGCACGCTCGATTACCTCGCAGGCGCCCTCACCGCGACCGCCCGCGAGCGCGAGGAAATCGCCCGCAAGGCCGCCGAGGCGCGCAAGCTGGCCGATGATCTGATCCTCGAGGTCAAGCTCATGCAGGAGCGCAACGATCGCATCTTCCAGCAGCTCGAGGATGCCGTCACCGTCTCCCTCACCCCGCTCGACAAGATGTTCCGCGCCGCCGGCCTGCCCACGGAAAGCATCCTCGCCACGATCCGCCAGGGCTATTCCGGCCAAGGCGGGCCGCTCACGCCGCTTTCCTTCTCCACCATGGGCGCCGGCAAGGGCCCCGATCCCGATACCCTGCGCGCCAATGCCATTCTCGCCCAGCTTGACCGCATGAACATGTATCGCATCGCCGCGCAGAAGGCGCCCTTCGTATTGCCCCTGAAGAGCGCCTTCCGCTTCACCAGCGGCTACGGCTACCGCCGCGATCCCAAGACGGGCGGGCGGCGCCTGCACAAGGGCGCCGATTTCGCCGGAGCCACCGGCACGCCGATCTACGCCACCGCCGACGGGGTGGTTATCAAGGCCGGCTGGGGCAATGGCTACGGGCGCGTGGTTGAAATCCGGCACGCCTTCGGAATCGAGACCCGCTATGCCCATATGTCCAGAATTCGCGTCAAAGTCGGCGACAGGGTCTCGCGCGGGCAGCAAATCGGTGATATGGGGAATTCCGGGCGTTCGACCGGAACGCACCTCCACTACGAAGTCCGCATTGGCGGCAAGGCCGTCAACCCGATGAAATTCATCAAGGCAGCAAAAGATGTTCTCTAAAAGCAAGATCAACACCCCAGGCCCCAAACAGAAGGGAAGCGATGCACCCATGGCGAAAGCAACGGAAACCACAGCTCCATCCAAGCCGCTGAGCGATCTGCCGGCCTCGGCCCCCAAGGCCAAGCCCCCGGCCTCCGTGCTTTCCTCCGACCTTGTCGTGAAGGGCAACATGAAGACCACCGGCGACATCCAGATCGAGGGCCAGGTGGAAGGCGATATCCGCGCCCATCTCCTTACCGTCGGCGAAAGCGCCGTGGTGAGAGGCGAGGTGGTGGCCGATGACGTGGTGGTCAATGGCCGGGTGATCGGCCGGGTGCGCGGGCTCAAGGTCCGCCTCACATCCACCGCGCGCGTCGAGGGCGATATCGTTCACAAGACGATCGCCATCGAATCCGGCGCCCATTTCGAAGGATCGGTGCAGCGTCAGGACGATCCGCTGAACTCCGGCGCGAAACCCGCCACCCAGCCCCAGACACAGCCGGCAAAGTAAGCCTGCCGCAGGGCGGAGCCGTTGCTGAAAGAAGCTGCTGACAGAACAAGCCCTGCCGCAACGGCAGGGCTTTTGCATGTCGGGCGCGCAAGGACCAGAGCGCCGTGCCCCACGGCCCTCAGCGCCCTTCCTCGTAGAGCACATGGCGGTAGATATGCCATGATGCATGCCCCAGCACCGGCAGCACGATCAGCAGGCCGAGGAACATCGGCAGCATGGCGATGAAAAGCAGAGCCACCACGATCAACGCCCAGATCAGCATCACCCCGAGATTGGCCCGCACCGCCTGAAAACTGACGATGATGGCCGTGATGTAATCCACTTCCTTGTCCAGCAGCAGCGGCAGGCCGATCACGCTGGAAACGAAGACGAAGCCGGCCAGCATTCCTCCCACGATCGTTCCCACCGCGAGCATCGCCATGCCGCGGGGGGTTAGATAGATGTCATAGCCGGTGCTTACATTCGTCATCGGCGCATTGCCCATGAAGAGCGTGAAGATCAGATGCGCCACGAAGGCCCAGAACATGAACAGCAGAATATAAACCATGCACATCGAGGGGATCTGACGATCCTTCTGCAGGAAGACCTTCCTGAGAACCGTTCCGAAGGTCGGCCGCTTTCCCTGCTCCAGCTGATGGCTCACCTCATAGAGCCCGACAGCCGCAAAGGGGCCGATCAGCGGAAAGCCGAACACACCGATCACCAGCCAGTAGATCTGGTCCGTGACGCGCGAAAGCCACCAGAGCAGCAGCCCGCCGATCACGAAGAGCGCCGCCGTGATGACGCCATAGTACGGCGCGCGCAGAAAATCGCGCCAGCCCTGTTTCAGCGCCTCGATCAGATCCTCCGTCGTGATCAGATGAATATCCGGTATCGGGGAAGGCCCGGGGAGTGCCGTATCGCTCATCATACCATCCTGTCGTTTTGAGTGTTTTGTGATATTGTCACAAATCGTAGCCGCCATGGCACCACTCTGACAAGAGTTATGTGCAGGAATGGGAATGTGACCGGCCACCCAGCGCCCGTGCCGTTCTCGTCACTGGTCGAAAAATATCCCCGCCGGAGACATCCCCCGCCCGGCCAGGCACGGGGCGGGGATGAAGAGGCCGCCGCCCGCGCGCGTGCGCGCGCCCCGCGGATTCTCCGTCAGTCCCCGCCCTGGATCAGTCCTCGCCCTGGGCCTCGGCGCGGCTCTTGCCCGCCACGTCCATGGCCAGCGTGGCGGCCATGAACTGATCGAGATCGCCATCGAGCACGCCCTGCGTGTCGGAGGTCTCCACCCCGGTGCGCAGATCCTTCACCATCTGGTAGGGCTGCAGCACATAGGAGCGGATCTGATTGCCCCAGCCCGCTTCGCCCTTGGCCTCATGCGCCTCGCTGATCGCCTGGCTGCGCTTGTCGAGTTCCAGTTGGTAAAGCCGGGATTTCAGCGCCTTCATGGCGATGTCACGGTTCTGGTGCTGGGATTTCTGGCTGCTCGTCACCACGATCCCGGTGGGGATGTGCGTGATGCGCACCGCCGAATCGGTGGTGTTCACATGCTGCCCGCCGGCGCCCGAGGAGCGGTAGGTATCGATGCGGATATCGGCCGGGTTCACCTCGATCTCGATATTGTCGTCCACCACCGGATAGACCCAGACCGAAGAGAAGGACGTATGCCGCCGCGCCGAGCTGTCATAGGGCGAGATTCGCACCAGCCGGTGCACGCCGCTTTCGCTCTTCAGCCAGCCATAGGCATTGGGCCCGGAAATCTTGTAACAGACGGAGCGGATCCCCGCCTCCTCGCCCGGGGTTTCGCTCTGCAGCTCCACCTTGTAGCCGTGCTTTTCCGCCCAGCGCACATACATGCGCGCCAGCATCGCCGCCCAGTCGCAGCTTTCGGTGCCGCCCGCGCCGGCGTTGATCTCGAGATAGGTATCGTTGCCGTCGGCCTCGCCGCTCAGAAGCGCCTCCAGCTCCTTCTGGCGCGCCCGCTTCGCCAGCGCCTTCAGCGCCTCTTCGGCTTCGGCCACGACCTCCTCGTCGCCCTCGGCCTCGCCAAGCTCGATCAGCCCGATATTGTCCTCGAGCTCCTGGCTGATGCTCCTGTAGGTGTCGATCGCATCCACCAGCATCTGGCGCTCGCGCATGAGCTTCTGCGCCTTCGCGGGATCGTTCCACAGATCGGGATCCTCGACGCGGGCGTTGAACTCCTCGAGCCGGTGCTCGGCCGTCTCCCAATCCATGCGCTGACGCAGAAGCTCCAGCGATTTGCGGATCGCCTCGACGGTCTTTTCGGTTTCTGCTCGCATCTCTCAACTGCCGTTCTTGTTCAGGGCCCGGTTCAGAAGGTGGTGATAGCAACCCCGCGCCACCCCGGCAAGCGCCCGATCAGGGCGCGCCCCGCAAGGGCGGCCTTCTCAATACTGGCCGCCGCCGGTCACGGATCCGAAGCTCGCCTTGCCGCCGATGGTGGCGGTTCCGCCGGTGGAGGTGCGCACCGTCCGTTGCTGATAGGCGCGCGCGCTTTCCTCGAACAGCGGCAGATCCGAGCCCATGGCGAATCCGCCGTCAAACGCCACCCCGAAAACCGGCTCCTCGCCCTCGCGGAAATATTCCGCCACCACGTTATCGCCCGTGGCGTCATCGGGGAGGCGCGCGCCCGTGAAGCGATCGATCTTGATGAAGCGCCCGCCCGGCGGCACGCCGAACTTCCCGCCGCCGTATTTCCTGATCGCTTCCTTCATGAATTCGGTGAATACCGGCCCGCAGAGCGTGCCGCCATAGGCGCCCTTGCCCATCGGGCGGGGCTGATCGTAGCCGATGTAGCAGCCGGCGGCGATATTGGAGGTAAATCCGATGAACCAGGCATCCTTGGATTCATTGGTGGTGCCGGTCTTGCCGGCCACGGGCACCGGAAGATTGACCGTTCTCGAGGCCGTGCCACGCTTCACCACATCCTCCATCATGGAGCGGATCTGATAGGCGGTGACCGCATCGATCACCCGCTCGCGGTTGGAGGTGATGCGCGGGCCCTCGCCCGCCGGCAGATCGGGATCGTCGCAGTTTTCGCAGATCCGCTTGTCGTGGCGGAAGATGGTCCGCCCCCAGCGATCCTGCACGCGGTCCACCAGCGCGGGCTCGACCCGCTCGCCGCCATTGGCGATCATCGCATAGGCGGCAACCATCTTGTAGAGCGTGGTTTCCTGTGCACCCAGCGCATTGGCGAGATAGGGATTGAGGTAATCATAGACGCCGAATGTCTCGGCATATTGCGCCACCGTATCCATGCCGACCTCCTCTGCAAGGCGCACCGTCATCAGATTGCGCGAATGCACGATGCCGGTGCGCAGCGGCGTCGGGCCGTAGAAGCGGTTGGAGGAGTTCTTCGGCCGCCACACACCCTCGGGCGTGTTCACCTCGATCGGGGCGTCGATGATGATGGTGGCCGGCGTGAAGCCCGAATCAAGCGCCGCGGCATAGACGAAGGGCTTGAAGGCCGAGCCCGGCTGACGGGTGGCCTGGGTGGCGCGGTTGAACACCGAATGCTGGTAGGAAAAGCCCCCCTGCATGGCAATCACACGGCCCGTATGCACGTCCATCGCCATGAAGCCGCCCTGGATCTCGGGGATCTGGCGCAGGCTCCAGCGCACGAAGCTGCCGTCCTCATCCTTCGTGATGGCGCGCACATAGACGACATCGCCCACCTCGAGAAGATCGCCCGCCACCCGCGCCTTTCGCCCGAGCTTGCCGTCCTGGAGCCGCTTGCGCGCCCAGGTCACATCCCCCGGCGCAATCCAGTGTCCGTCCTCGTCATCGGGCACATCCTCGATGCCGATGCGCGCATGGGTCCTGCCCACCTCGAGCACCACCGCCGGATACCAGCCCTCGATATCGCGCGCCATCTCCAGCGCCTTCAGCGCCGGGCGCCATTTCGCCTCGTCGCCGAGCACCTCTTCGGGCAGCTTCAGCCCGGTGCCGCGCCACACGCCCTTGCGGCGGTCGAATTGCTCCAGCCCCGCGCGCAGGGCCCGCGCCGCCGCCTGCTGCATCTCGGGATCCATCGTGGCGCGGATCGCATAGCCGCCGGTGAAGAATTCGTTCTCGCCGAAATTGCGGGTGAGCTGGCGGCGGATCTCGTCGGTGAAGTAGTTGCGCGGGGGGATCTGCTCGCGGAAGGCAGGGTAGTCCCCGCTCTGGACCGTCCTGAGCGGGGCCGAGCGGGCGCGCTCGTATTCCTCATCGGAGAGATAGCCGTTTTCGTGCATTTCCTTCAGCACGAAATTGCGCCGCGCCAGGGCGCGCTTCTTCTGGCGCACGGGGTGGTAATCGGAAGGCGCCTTCGGAAGCGCCGCGAGATAGGCGGCCTCCTCGGGCAGCAGCGCCTCGAGCGGCTTGTTGAAATAGGTCTGGGCGGCGGCGGTGACGCCGTAGCTGTTCTGGCCAAGGAAGATTTCATTCAGGTAAAGCTCGAGGATGCGATCCTTGCTCAGCGTGTTTTCGAGCCGCGTGGCAAGGATGATTTCCTTGATCTTGCGCTCGGCCTTGCGATCGGCGCTCAGAAGCAGGTTCTTCGCCACCTGCTGGGTGATCGTCGAGGCGCCGCGCAGGCGCTTGCCGCGGGCGTAATCCACCACCGCCTTGACGATCCCCGTCACGTCATAGCCCGGGTGGGTGTAGAAATGCTTGTCCTCGGCCGAGATGAAGGCCTGCTTCACCAGGTCGGGAATATCGGCGATCGGGGTGAACAGGCGGCGCTCCTTGGCGAATTCATCCACGATCCGCCCCTCGCCCGAATAGACCCGGCTGATGGTGGGCGGCGTGTATTTCGCCAGCTGCTCGTGATTGGGCAGATCGCGGCCATAGATCCAGAAGATCGCGCCGAGCCCCAGCGCGGCGAGCACCGCCCCCAGGGCGGCCATTGTGAAGAGCGCACCGATGGCGCGGAGGATGAAGCGCAACACGTGAAACTCCGATTGAACGCGGGCCCGGATGTGAAGCCTATATAGGGGCGCAGGGGCGCAGGGTCAAAAGCTGAACGGCAGAAAAGCGCGGAAAGTCGCCCCGAAAGCCGGCCTAGCGGCGCAAAAGCCCCGCCTCTGCCGCATCTGCGCGCGCCCAGACCTCGAGCGCGTTCACGATCGCGCGCGCGGCCCTTTCCTGCCATTCGGGCGAGACGAGATTGGCCCTGTCCTCCTCGCTCGAGAGGAAGCCGAGCTCGATCAGCACCGAGGGGATGTCGGCCGCCTTCAGCACCGAAAAGCTCGCTGATTGGTGGGGATGCTTGTAGAGCCGCCCCACGCCCCCCCTCAGCGCCTCCACCAGCGCCTGCGCCAGCGCCTCGCTGCGCGGCTGTGTATCAAGGCGGGCGAGATCCATGAGCACAAGCGCGATCTCGTCATCCTGCCCGGAGAGATCCACGCCGGCGAGGAGATCGGCGCGATCATGGGATTCGGCCAGGCGCTGGCTGGCCTCGTCCGATGCCTCCTGCGAAAGCGTGTAGATGGTGGCGCCGCGCGCTTTGCCCTCTTCCAGCGCATCGGCATGGAGCGAAATGAACACATCCGCCCCCGCGGCGCGGGCGATGCTGAGGCGCTCGGCCAGCGGCACGAAGAAATCGCCGTCGCGCGTCAGCAGCACATCAAAGCCGCCGCGGCGCAGGAGCGCCTCCTTCAGCCGGCGCGCGAAGGCGAGCACGAGATCGGCCTCCCTCAGCCCCGCGCGCTCGGCGCCGGGATCGATCCCCCCGTGCCCCGGATCGAGCACCACGAGAAGCGGGCGGGTGCCATCCTGGCGGCGAACGGCCGGGGCCACCTCTGCGGGGGGCGGCAGATCCTCCCAGCCTGCGACCCGGGGCGCGCCGGCTTTCGCGGCAAAGGCCTCGGGCGCCACCGGCTCGAGCGCGATCTCCACCCGCGCCTCGCCGGTCGTGGTGTCGGTCTTCATTCCGGCGCTTTCGATCCCGAGCGGCGCGCCAAGCTCCAGCACGAGGCGCGACCACCCCGGCACGATCCGCCCGAAGCGCAGATCGCGGACCGGCGCCGGATCCCCCTTCAGCAGGGTGCTGGCGGCGGCATCCCCCCAGTCCACTTCCCGGAATTCCAGCACGAGGCGGCGCGGCTCATCGAGCGTGAACACCCGCCAGGGCACCGCCTGGCTGAGCTGAAGCGCGATTTCGAGGCGCCGGCCATCGGGGGATGTGATCTCGGAGCGGGCAGCATCGAGCCGCGCGAGGGCGGAAAATTCCTGCCCATGCGCAATCCCCCCCGCGCCGATGGCGATGGCTGTCAGCATGATCCAGAAGGCCGTGATGCGGCCGATCATCCCCTGCATGTGCCCTACTGCTCTTCCCAGCCGGCCTTTCCGGTTCGTTCTGCCGGCGTGCCTCGTCTGCGCATCATCCTAGCGCCAACCCCCGCCTCTGGCCAGAGGCTAGGCGATGGCGCTAGGACGATGGCGCATGACACGGGCTCAGCGACGACGCGCTGCCATGAAGCGGGTGAGGCGGGCCAGCCCCTCGCGGATATCCTCGCTGCTGCGGGCATAGGAAAAGCGCAGCGTGTGATGGCCGCGCGCTGCATCGAAATCAAGCCCCGGCGTCACCGCCACGCCCGCCTCCTCAAGAATCTCGGCGGCGAAGGCGCGGCTGTCGTCGGTGTATTCGGACACATCGGCATAGATGTAGAAGGCGCCGTCGGGCGGCGCGATACGGGTGAAGCCGGCCTGCGGCAGCCCCTCGAGCATCAGGCGGCGGTTTTCGCAATAAACGGCGAGATTGGCCTCGAGCTCGGGCCCGCATTCCATCGCCGCCAGCGCCACCACCTGGCTGGCATGGGGCGCGCAGATGAACATGTTCTGCGCCAGCCGCTCGATCAGGCGCACGTGATCTTCGGGCACCACCATCCAGCCCACGCGCCAGCCCGTCATCGAGAAATACTTGGAGAAGGAATTGATCACATAGCATTCATCGCTGATCTCGAGCGCGCTCACCGCGCGTTCTCCATACTGGATGCCGTGATAGATCTCGTCGCTGATGAAGGCGGTGCCGGCGGCGCTGGCGGCCTCGATCAGATCGCCAAGCGCGCGCCGCCCCAGCATGGTGCCCGAAGGGTTCGCTGGCGAGGCCACGATCAGCCCCTGAAGATCGCGCCCCGCGAGATCGGCGGGCACCGGCTGGAAGCGGTTTTCGGGCGCGGTTTCGATCCCCACGGGCTCGAGCGAAAGCGCCTTCAGGATCTGGGTGTAGGAGGGATAGCCCGGCAGCCCGAGCCCGACCCGCTCGCCGGCATCGAAAAGCGCGGTGAACGCGAGCAGGAAGGCCCCCGAGGAGCCGGCGGTGACGATCACCCGGCCCGGATCAAGCTTCACGCCATACCACTCGCCGTAAAGCCGGGCGATGCGCTCGCGCAGATCCGGCCGCCCGAGGCCCACGGTATAGCCCAGCGGATCGGTGTCCAGCGCCCCCGCCAGCGCCTCGCGCGCTCCGGCAGGCGCCGGCGTGCCGGGCTGGCCCACCTCCATGTGGATGATATGGCGCCCCGCCGCCTCGGCCGCGCGCGCCGCCTCCATCACGTCCATCACGATAAAGGGATCGACAACGCTTCGCCTTGAACTTCGCATGCATTCTTCCTTAGATTGGCCCTCAATGCGCGGGGATGTTCTCCCAGCGCGGGAAAGGAAGGTCAATGCCCTTGCCGAAACCCGTATCCTTGCGGCAACGCCACACCCCGGCAACGCCCCTGCGCCGGCTGATGCGCGCAGCTTTCCTCTGCGTGGCCCTGCTCATGGCCCTGCCCGCCCCCGGCCTGCGCGCGCAAACGATCCTGCGCGATCCGGATATCGAATACAGCCTCGAGCGCCTCGCCCGCCCGATCCTCAACGCCGCCGGCCTCAGCCCGGCGCAGGTGAAGATCATCGTGCTCAAGGATTCCTCCCTCAATGCCTTCGTGGTGGACGGGCGCGCCATCTTCATCCATTCCGGCCTGATCCTGAAGCTCGATACACCGGGCGAACTGCAGGCGGTGATCGCCCATGAGGCGGCCCATATCGCCAATGGCCATATCTCGCGCCGGCTGGCCAACATGCGCTCGGCGCGCACCGCCGCCGGGCTCGGGCTGATCCTCTCGGCCGTGGCGGCAAGCGCGGGCGGGGCAGAGGCCGGAGCGGGGCTTGCGCTTGGCACCACCAGCGCCGCCCAGCGCGCCTTTCTCGCCCATACCCGCGCCGAGGAATCCGCCGCCGATCAATCCTCGGCCCGTTATCTTGCCGATGGAGGTGTGGATCCCGAGGCCATGGTGCGGGTGCTGGAGATGTTTCGCGGCCAGGAGGCGCTCTCGGTTTCCCGTCAGGATCCCTATGCCCTGACCCACCCGCTGACGCGCGAGCGCCTCACCCGCGCGCGCGCCTATGCCGTGGCCCTGAAGCCGCGCGGCAAGGGCGATCGCGAAGCCGCCTACTGGTTTGCCCGCGCGCGCGGCAAGCTCGGCGCCTTCATCCGCAGCCCCGGATGGGCTCTCAGCGAAGCGAAGAAGGCCCCGAGCCGCGATATTGCCCTGATGATGCAGGCCATCGCATGGCACCGGATTCCGAAGCAGAAGAAGGCGATCGGCGCAATCGGAGAACTCGCCCGGATGCGCCCGAAGGATCCCTTCATTCACGAGCTCAGAGGCCAGATCCTGCTGGAATCGCGCCACTTCGGGGATGCGGTGCGCGCCTATGCGCAGGCCCGCGCGCTTGCGCCCCGCTCGCCCCTGATCGCCGCCGGCTACGGCCGCGCCCTCCTGGCGCTCGATACCCCGGAGGCGAACCGCAAGGCGCTTGCGGTGCTCGAAAAGGCCCATGCCTCCGATCCCCGCGACCCCGCGCTCCTGCGCGATCTCGCCCTCGCCCATGCCCGCGCCGGCCAGCCCGGCCGGGCCGCGCTCGCCACCGCCGAGCGCCTGGCCCTCACCGGCCGCCTCCGCGATGCCGCGCTCCACGCCCGGCGCGCCGCCGACCAGCTGCCGCGCGGCTCCCCCGCCTGGCGCCGCGCCCAGGATATCCTCACCGCCGCAAGGCAAGCCAAGAAACGGAGATGAACCAAGTGAAACGCGCCCTTTTAGCCCCGGCTCTGGCCGCCGTCCTGCTCGCCGCCCCGCTGACGGCAGCCGCCTCGGCCGAGCCCTTCGACATCACCAGCATGAGCGAGGCCGAGCGCGAGGCCTTCCGCGCCGAAGTCCGCGCCTATCTCCTTGAAAACCCCGAGATCATCCTCGAGGTCATCAAGGTCCTGGAAGAGCGCCAGGCCCAGGCCCAGCAGCTTGACGAGGAAGCGCTTGTCACCGTCAATGCCGATGAGATCTTCAATGACGGCCATTCGTGGATCGGCGGCAACCCGGAAGGCGATGTGACCATCGTCGAATTTTCCGATTACCGCTGCCCCTATTGCCGCAAGGCCCACCCGGAAGTGGAAGAGCTCCTGCGTCAGGATGGCAATATCCGCCTGATCTACAAGGAGTATCCGATCCTCGGCGAAGCCTCCCTCACCGCCGCGCGCTTTGCCGTTGCCACCATGCTCACGCATGGACCGGAAGCCTATCGCAAGATCAATAACGCGCTGATGGAGATGCGCGGCGAGCCCACGGCGGATGCGCTGAAGGCCATTGCCGAGCGCCTCGGCCTCGATGCCGCGGAAATCGCGCTCAAGATGGGGGATGAGGAGGTGGAAACCATCATCCGCAAGAACCAGGAGCTCGGCCAGCGCCTGCGCATCAACGGCACCCCCACCTTCATCATCGAGGATCGCTTCCTGCGCGGCTATGTGCCGCTCGAAGACATGAAGGCCTTGGTGGCGGAGATTCGCAGGGAAAAGGCCGAAGAGGACAACTGATCCCATCCTCCGGCTCCCGCCGGAACGGATAGGGACGGGAGCGGGAATGCGGGGCGCGCGCGAATGTCGCCACCGGCCTCAGTTGCCGCCTTCCCGCGCCCGCTCCTGCTCGATCCTGCGCCAGCGGGCGACGTTTTCGTTATGCTCCCTCAGGGTGCGGGCGAAGGCGTGCCCGCCGCTGCCATCGGCCACGAAGAAGAGATAATCCGTATCCTCCGGGTTCACCGCCGCCTCGATCGAGGCGCGCCCCGGGTTGGCGATCGGCGTGGGCGGCAGACCATCGATGAGATAGGTGTTGTAGGGCGTCTTGCGGCGCAGCTCGCTCTGGCGCAGGCCCCGCCCGAGCCCGCCCTGCCCCCTGGTGATGCCATAGATCACTGCCGGATCCGTCTGCAGGCGGATGCCCTGGTTCAGGCGGTTGATGAACACGCTGGCCACCCGGCGCCGCTCCTCGGGCACGCCGGTTTCCTTCTCGATGATCGAGGCGAGGATCAGCGCTTCCTCGGGCGTCTTCAGCGGCAGGCCCTCGGCCCGGTTGGCCCAGGCCTCGGCGAGGATCTTCTCCTGCTTCTCCTGCATCCGCGCGATCAGTTCGCTGCGCGGCGTGCCCGCCTTCACCTCGTAGCTGTCGGGCGCGAGCGAGCCTTCATCGGGGATCGCCTCCAGATCGCCCTCCAGGAAATCGGCCGCCTTCAGCGCCTCGGCCACCTGCCAGCTCGTCACCCCTTCGGCCAGCACGATACGGTAGAGCAGATCGCCCTCCTCGCGCGCCTTCCTGTAGGCCTCGGGCGCTTCCCCGGCCTGAGGATCGAAAGCCGCGACCTGAACATATACTTCCTTTTCGGGATCGAGCCGGCGCAGGCGGATCTCGTTCCTGCGCACCCCGACGCGATAGACGACCTCCGTGCCGCAGGTGGATTGCCCGCCGCGGGTCACGATATCGACGATCTCCTGCATCGAGGCCCCGGGCGGAACGAGGAAGCTGCCCGCCTTCAGATCAAGCGCCTTGTCCTCGTATTTCGCGCCCATGCGAAAGATCGCGCCGCTCGAGATCGCGCCCTGCTCTTCGAGATCGCGCGAAACCCGCGCCATGTTGGAGCCACGCTCCACCTTGAGGCAGATCGCCTGCGCAAGCGGCCCCTGCGCGTGATACTGGCGCTGCCCCCAGAGGATCACCCCGCCGGCCACGAACAGGAGCACCACGAAGATCGTGAGCGCGTTGGATGCGATATTGCGCCACATGGCGATCTACACCCGCCCCAGCACGAGCGAGGCATTGGTGCCGCCAAAGCCGAAGCTATTGGAAAGCGCCACGTTGATTTCCCGCTCGCGCGCCGCCTTGGGGGCGAGATCGAGCGGCGTATCCACCGCCGGGTTTTCGAGATTGAGCGTGGGCGGCGCCACCTGATCGCGCAGCGCGAGCACGCAGAAGATCGCCTCCACCGCGCCCGCGGCACCCAGAAGGTGGCCGATCGAGGACTTGGTGGAAGACATCGTGGCCTTCGCCGCCGCATCCCCAAGCAGGCGCTCCACCGCCGCAAGCTCGATGGTGTCGGCCATGGTGGAGGTGCCGTGGGCATTGATGTAATCCACCCGGTCGGGGCTGATCCCGGCGTGTTCCAGCGCCGCGCTCATGGAGCGGAAGGCGCCGTCGCCATCCTCGGCCGGCGCGGTGATGTGAAAGGCATCGCCCGAAAGGCCGTAGCCCAGCACCTCGGCCAGGATATTGGCGCCGCGCGCGCGCGCGTGTTCGTATTCCTCCAGCACCAGCACGCCCGCGCCCTCGCCCATCACGAAACCGTCGCGATCCGCGTCATAGGGGCGGCTCGCGGCCTCCGGATTGTTGCCGAACTTGGTGGAAAGCGCCTTGCAGGCGTTGAAGCCGGCGATGCCGAGCTCGCAGATCGGATTTTCGGCGCCGCCGGCCAGCATCACGTCAGCATCGCCCCACTGGATCAGCCGCGCCGCATCGCCGATCGCATGCGCGCCCGTCGAGCATGCGGTGACGACCGCGTGGTTCGGCCCCTTGAAGCCGTAGCGGATCGAAACCTGCCCCGAGGCGAGATTGATCAGCGAGCCGGGGATGAAGAAGGGCGAAACCCGGCGCGGGCCCCGCTCCTTCAGCGCGATCGAGGTTTCGGCGATGGATTGCAGCCCGCCGATCCCCGAACCGATCATCACCCCGGTGCGCAGGCGCTCTTCCTCGCTCTCGGGCTCCCAGCCGGCGTCCTTCACCGCCATTTCGGCCGCGGCCATCGCATAAAGGATGAATTCATCCACCTTGCGCTGTTCCTTCGGCGCCATCCAGTCATCGGGGTTGAAGGCGGCCGGGTGCTCCTCGCCGCGCGGGATCTCGCAGGCATAGGTGGTGGCCAGGTGGGAGGCATCGAAACGGGTGATCGGCCCGGCGCCCGATTCGCCGGCCAGCAGGCGCTTCCAGGTTTCCTCCACCCCGCTCGCAAGCGGCGTGACCATTCCCATGCCCGTAATCACAACTCGGCGCATCCGTGCCCCCTCGATTCTCTTTCCCGGCGGCTATCCTGCCGTTTGCGTGCCGCCCCGGTCCGACGCTCTTTAGCCTGCCCGCCCCGCTCTCGGCAAGCCCGATGGCGCCGATTGGCCCGGATCCGCTGAATGCGCCGCAATTCGCCACGCCCGCGCGCCTGCCGGGCATCCCCTCGACGCCCGCCTCCTCCGGCGCCTCTGCAATTGCCGCCCCCACTATGCAAAGCCCCCGCAACGCAAAGCGGCGCACCCCCGGGTGCGCCGCATGCCGTCAATTCCGAAAACGTATTCCCGCCGGAGGCTCAGCTTGCCTCGGAGATGAATTTCACCGCATCGCCGAAGGTCTGGATGGTTTCGGCGGCGTCATCGGGGATCTCGATCCCGAATTCCTCTTCGAAAGCCATGACCAGCTCCACCGTGTCCAGGCTGTCGGCGCCCAGATCATCGATGAAGGAGGCGTTGTCCGTCACCTTGTCTTCCTCGACGCCGAGGTGCTCGACAACGATCTTTTTCACGCGATCTGCGATGTCGCTCATATCATTTCCTCTTCAGATTCCGGGCTTCCCTCTGGATTTTCCCGGGTTGCTTGCTCTGGCCCGAGGGCCACTCACTTCCCGCGGGCGCGGGCGATGCCGGGCTGCGCGCTTGCGCCCCGGCAAATCTGCGCCGCCTATAGCAC
>WFVA01000134.1:0-5000 GCA_015491895.1 Albidovulum sp.
TTGGCAAGGGGGGGGCGGTGCTCGTCGAAACCGGCGAATTCACGGGGCGCTCTCCTAAAGACAAGTTCATCGTTCGCACGCCTTCCGTCGAAAATGATATCTGGTGGGAAAACAATGCGCCCATGGATGCGGAGGCCTTCGATCGGCTCGAGGCCGACATGCTGGATTACATGCAGGGCAAGGATTATTTCGTGGCCGATCTCTTCGGCGGCGCCGATCCCGAAAACCGCCTCAATGTGCGGGTTGTCACCGAGCTTGCCTGGCACAATCTCTTCGCCCGCACCATGCTGCGCCGCCCCGAACGCGAAGAGCTTCAGGATTTCATTGCCGAGTTCACAATCATCGATGCGCCCGGCTTCAAGGCCGATCCCGCCCGCCACGGCTGCCGCAGCGAAACGGTGATCGCGCTCAATTTCGACAGGAAGAAGATCCTGATCGCCAATACCGCCTATGCCGGCGAGATCAAGAAATCGGTATTCACGCTGCTGAACTACATCCTGCCCGGCAAGGGCATCATGGCCATGCACTGCTCGGCCAATCACGCCCCCGGAAATCCCGACGACGCGGCCGTGTTCTTCGGCCTTTCCGGCACCGGCAAGACGACCCTCTCGGCCGATCCCTCGCGGGTGCTGATCGGGGATGACGAGCACGGGTGGTCCGATAACGGCATCTTCAATTTCGAGGGCGGCTGCTACGCGAAAACCATCAATCTCTCGCCCGAGGCCGAGCCCGAGATCTACGCCACCACCGAGAAATTCGGCACCATCATCGAAAACATGGTGTATGACGAGGAAACCCGTGCGCTCGATTTCGCGGATGACAGCCTCACCGCCAACATGCGCTGCGCCTATCCGCTGCACTATATCTCGAACGCATCCGAAAGCTCGATGGCCGGGCATCCGAAGAACATCATCATGCTCACCTGCGATGCCTTCGGCGTGCTGCCCCCCATCGCGCGGCTGACGCCTGCGCAGGCCATGTATCACTTCCTGTCAGGCTTCACCTCCAAGGTGGCCGGCACCGAGCGCGGGGTAACGGAGCCCGAGCCGACGTTTTCGACCTGCTTCGGCGCCCCCTTCATGCCGCGCCGCCCGGAGGAATACGGCAATCTTCTACGCGAGAAGATCGATTCGCATGGCGCCACATGCTGGCTCGTCAATACCGGCTGGACGGGCGGCGCCTACGGCACCGGCAAGCGCATGCCGATCCGAGCCACGCGCGCGCTCCTGGCCGCGGCGCTCGATGGCTCCCTGAACGATGCGGAATTCCGGCGCGATCCCAATTTCGGCTTCGATGTGCCGGTAAGCGTGCCCGGTGTGAATGATGCGCTTCTCGATCCGCGCGGCACATGGGCCGATCCTGCGGCCTACGATGTGCAGGCGCAGAAACTGGTGCATATGTTTATCGACAATTTCCAGCAATACATGCCTTACATAGATGAGGATGTGAAAGCTGCCGCCATCGGCTGAGGCACCCAGATCCTGAGAAAAGCGCCCTGCTTTTTGTTAAGCAGGGCGCTTTTTTAGGGGGCGGACATTTCTCAATCGGATTTGCCGCGTCATATTAATGCGCTGATCGGCTTCCGTTCGCATTTTAATTGCGCTGCACCTGCAAAATGGCTATGGCCTTGGCAAAGCATAAATGGATGATGAACATGCCTGATACGCCTCTCCTTCCCGATCTTCTGGCCACCACGAAAGAGAGCCTTGCTCCCCTTGAGGTCCTGCTTGGAAGGGCGCGCGAAAATGCCGCCGCGCTGGTGGCCGGTGAAGGCCGCATTGATCCCGCAGCCTTCGAGGCCAACCAGCACGCCGCCCATGCGCTTTCGTGGCTGGCGACATATATCGAGGCGCTGGCGCAGATGCAGGCCTGGGCCGAGCGGCTCTCGGGCGAAGGAAAATTCGGCGAGATCGAACGGCTGATCCACCAGATCGCATTCGGCGAGTATCTGGCTCAGATCCGCGGCGGCATTCCCATGAGCCAGGGAGAGATGGCGCGCCTTGCCGATCTCGGGCTCGAGGAGGCCGCGCTCGCAACACCTGCCATCGAAACCCTCACCACCAGCGCCAACACCCCCGCCGCGCGAGCGCGCCTCACGGCCCTCATGCGCGAGCAGGCTGCCAACCCCACCTTCGGCGCCACGGGCCTAGATGATGAACTTGAGATGATCCGCGCGCAATTTCGCCGCTACGCCGATGAGCGCGTGATCCCTCACGCCCATGAATGGCACCTGAAGGACGAACTGATCCCGGTGGAGATCATTGCGGAGCTGGCCGAAATGGGTGTTTTCGGCCTCACCATCCCGGAGGAATACGGCGGCTTCGGGCTTTCCAAGGCCTCGATGGTGGTTGTCTCGGAGGAGCTTTCGCGCGGTTATATCGGCGTGGGCAGCCTCGGCACCCGCTCCGAAATCGCGGCCGAACTGATCCTTGGCGGCGGCACCGATGAGCAGAAGGAAAAGTGGCTGCCGCGCATCGCCAACGCCGAAATCCTGCCCACGGCGGTTTTTACCGAGCCCAATACCGGCTCGGATCTCGGCGCCCTGCGCACCCGCGCCGAGCGGAAAGGCGATGAATACCGTATCACCGGCAACAAGACCTGGATCACCCATGCCGCCCGCGCCGGGCTGATGACTCTCCTTGCCCGCACCGATCCCGAAACAACCGATTACCGCGGGCTCTCTATGTTTCTCGCCGAAAAGACGCCAGGCACCGATGAAGATCCCTTCCCCGATCCTGGCATCACCGGCGGCGAGATCGAAGTGCTCGGCTATCGCGGCATGAAGGAATACGAACTTGCCTTTGATGGCTTTCCCGTGCCGGCCGAAAATCTGCTCGGTGGCGAAGAGGGGCGGGGCTTCAAGCAGCTCATGCAGACCTTCGAAAGCGCCCGCATCCAGACGGCCGCGCGCGCCATCGGCGTGGCCCAGTCTGCGCTTGAAGTCGGAACGCGCTACGGCGAGGAGCGCAGGCAGTTCGGCAGGGCGCTGATTGAATTTCCCCGTGTCTCCGACAAGCTTGCGATGATGGCGGTGGAGATCATGGTGGCGCGCCAGCTCACCTATTTCTCCGCCTGGCAGAAGGATCACGGCAAACGCTGCGATCTCGAAGCCGGCATGGCCAAGCTCCTTGGCGCGCGCGTGGCCTGGGCCGCGGCCGATAATGCGCTGCAGATCCATGGCGGCAACGGATTCGCGCTGGAATACCCCATCAGCCGCATCCTGTGCGATGCCCGCATACTCAACATCTTCGAGGGTGCTGCGGAAATCCAGGCAACGGTGATCGCGCGCCGCCTGCTGGCGTGAAGCCGCTATCGGCGAAGTGGCGCGTGAAGCTACCTATTCGATCGCGGATCTGACGATCGTTTCAAGCAGCCTTTCGACCACCTGCATCTCCCCTTCGGGCATTTTGGGATAGCCTATGATGATCTCGTCGGAGCCGTGCTCCTGCATCACGAAGATCCGGTAGGGGCAATGCACGAGATTGAGGGGATCGACCTCCATCACCTCGCGCGAGAGCTTGGCGGAGCAGAAGTTGTAAACATCCGCATGATCGAAGATGATCTTGTCGCTGCCCACATCCTCGCGGGTGCGCTCGAGCATGTCGCCCACATGATTGACATGCTCGATCTTCAGCCCCTGATCGACAATGGCGCTTTCGAGGGAAAAGACGGTGTCCTCGAAATCGTCCGGCGAGGTGTAGGTGACAATTTCGCTGCCGGCCATGGCAACAGGCGCGGCGAGAAAAAGCGATACGATCATCGCCAGATGATGCGAAAACCTCATGCAAGCTCCCCCGGATAACGGACATGCCCTGTTCGTCGGCGCAGTCTGTGCGTGGTGATCCTTGTTGTCAAACCCTGAGAGGCGGGTGCGACAATCCACGGCAGGAGGCTGCATCCGACCATGAACATTCATGAACATTCTCGTGAGGAAAGTTGCTTTGACTTTCACTGCCCGCTCCCTTCAAGCATGATGGCCGGGAGCGAAGAGGAGAATGATCGCATGGCGGGAAAGCATGATTGCGGATTGCGCTTGGCAGATGTCACGCCGAAGGCGCAGTATTTCGATCGGCGCCGGATAATGGCTGGCGTGGCCGGGCTGGCGGCGGCCGGGCTTGCAGGCGGCCCGATGCGCGCTATTGCCGGGATAGCCGCGATCCCGAGCCCTTATTCCACCGACGAGAAGCCCAATCCGAAACAGGATATAGAGAGCTACAACAATTTCTACGAGTTCGGCACGGGCAAGAGCGATCCCGCGAAATATGCTGGCGGGCTCACCACGCACCCCTGGAGCGTGAAGATCGATGGCCTCGTGGAAAGGCCGGGCGATTACGATCTCGACGATCTTCTGAAGGGCATGCAGATGGAAGAGCGCATCTACCGGCTGCGGTGTGTGGAGGCGTGGTCGATGGTGGTGCCCTGGGCGGGTTTCGAGCTGCGCCGGCTGCTGGAGCGCGTCGGGGTGCGGAGCGGCGCGAAATATGTGGCTTTCGAAACCCTTTTGCGGCCATCGCAGATGCCGGGCCAGAAAACCCGGATCCTGGAATGGCCCTATCGCGAGGGCCTGCGCCTCGATGAGGCCATGCACCCGCTGACGATCCTCGCCACGGGCATATACGGAGAGCCGCTCGCGCCACAATGCGGCGCGCCGATCCGCCTCGTGGTGCCCTGGAAATACGGCTTCAAGTCGATCAAGTCGATCGTGCGGATGACCCTGACGGACAAACAGCCCGTAACCACATGGAATCAGGCCGCCCCGGGTGAATACGGCTTCTATGCCAATGTGAACCCGGAGGTGGATCATCCGCGCTGGTCACAGGCCACCGAGCGGCGGATAGGCGACGGCTTCTTTGCCAGGCGCCGCCCGACCCTGCCGTTCAACGGATATGCCGAAGAGGTGGCGCATCTCTACAAGGGCATGGATCTGAAGAAATACTTCTGAGAAGCCGGATGAGTGCGTTCGTCAACAAGCATCTTCGTGCCATACCCATATGGCTTGT
>WFVA01000135.1 GCA_015491895.1 Albidovulum sp.
TGAATATCGGAGGCGCGAATACGGGCAGACAATATCTCAGGGAATGGCTTGAGAACATTCATGAGGTGCACAGGCAGGAATTCGCCTCCTTGATCGCACATCGTGCAGCGATGCGGGTTTTGCCGGTATATTGGATGTATGCGTCACAGGCCATCAAGGCCAACAGAGGCGAGAAGGTGCCTGCAAAATGCCTGCATGTCCTGCGTGCCCAACTGCTCTGTTCCTTGATTGGCACGACATCTGATCCGAAGATCGAACTGACAGCGAGGCGGCATCTTCGAAAGACAGCATCCGTGAATGCATATTTTATGATGAAACTGGCTTCCGATGCTGGCTCTCCGGGCGATGAAATTTCTTCGGATATTGATTGTGCAGGAGCATCGGCGACAAGCGCGCTTTCGCTGGCTTATGGCGAGAGCCCGGATATTGCCAGTGCAGTAATTGGCACCATTGGCCAATACATTGCAATGGATGGAGGATCTACCGATGGCTTGAATGACGCCCTATTGGCGAATGTCATCGCAGATTGCAAGGAACTGGATGCTTCGGGAGGTCTGAAAGGGCGACCGCTATGGCTTGTTCATACGGAAGCAACACAAGGCATCATAAGTAATTCTTGGAAAGAGCTGAAAACCGGCCATTCGTGGAATTCACCTTTCTGGACAGACTGGTAGGAGAATGTGCTGGAGGGGCGTGAGCAGGATTGGGAGGTGATACATGAAATTGCCCTGATACCAGATGAAGAATGGGAGCGCAGGCCGGATCATCTTGATATCGTTATCAGCAGGATAATCGAGAAATACCGTTTGCTGCGTGAAGTTCAGGCATTACGCGGTGAACTTGCTTTCTGTGGTCAGAATGAACGGCCAACGATAGGGCACAATAATCCGCCGCAGGAAATTGATGAACATACCCTGAGGGCCATCGGCACAGAAGCTGAGATTGTCTGGGAGGCATTAGGTGAGGCCGAGGGAGAGCTTTCAAAACCGATGCCATTGGGTTCTGTGCTGAACAAAGCCGGGAGGGAAATACTTGAGGCGATAAAGAATATACTGGCTTATGGAGCAAGACTTTCTGATACGGCCTTGATGTCAGGCGCAAAAGCCTTTGGGGCTTCGGCCGGAACTGGTATGTTTATATACCTTGTCGACAAGGGCCCGGAAATCCAGGAGCTCGCAAAGCGGATTATTGATTTTGCTCAGTATTGGTTTCGCTAATACAGAGATACGGAAATCGGCGAGAGGTGAAAAAACCCCGCCCCTGTAACGGGGCGGGGCCGTTTCTGGTGCGGGGGAGATCAGCGCCAGGTGGTGTATTGCATCTGGATCACCTTCGGGCTCCGGCGCGAGATGCCATTGATGCGGAACTGGCCGATGCGCCCTTCGTTCGTCCTGTAGCAGACGTAGGAGCCGGGGGGCACATCGCGCAGGGAGATCCGATCGCGGGTGAAGCGGGCGCGCGCGCATCCCCCGTAGCCGCGGTTCGAGCGATCCCCTACGCCGATCATCGCGCCGTTCCAGGGCACCAGATAGAGGAGATCCCTGTCCTCTGCCTCGAACCAAAGATCGGCATCGCGGCTGTTGCGGCTGTTGCGATCGAAATCGACCGTATAGCTCTGGGAGAGGCGGATATTGCCCTGGGAATGGACCCCCGGCGCGGCGCTGCCGCCCCGGCAGGTGAAGCCGCCCCGGCGTGCGGTGCATGTCTGGCCGCGCGGGGGCTTGCGCATGATGGTGCCGGCGGGGCCGTAGACGCACTGGAGCGCCTTGCTGCCATCGCCGAAGGTGATGATGCGGGTATCCGTGAGGCTGTTGATGATCGGCGTATACCACCAGCCCGAGGGCAGGGGGGTGACGACCTCGCGGCGGATCTGCCTGAGCGGGCAGTTGATTTCCGTCGCGGCGGCGATCTCGGTGCCGATCCCGGTGGCGAAAACCGCCAGCAGGGCGGCGGCGGCGATGCGCGGGGTCTTTCCGATCCTTCTGAAAATGGGCATGACGGCGTTCCTTTCTCTTCAATGTCAACCGTTCAAATGGACTGCTTCTGGCCGGGGCCATGGCCGGATATTCGCCGCAATCGCCCTGCAAGACAATAACGGCGCGCTGTTATCGAATAGCGGGGAGCGGGGCGGGAAATGAAAGCAGGTGTAATTTCAATCTGTTAGGGCGTTCCGGCCGTTCAGCGGAAGCGATCGGCGAGCTTCTGGAGGGCGCTGCGGGTGTCCGGCACGTCATCGCCGCTGCCATTGCCATCGCGGGCGGAGGCGGGAGGCTTGTGCGCGGCCGGCGCCTGCTTCCCCCCGGATTTTCCCGGCTGTGGGCGCGGGTTCATCCGCAGCGCCACCGTATTCATGAAGCGTCCGCCATCGCCGCGCGCGAGATCGGGCGCGCCCTCGCTGATGCCACGCAGGAGATCATCGAGCCATTCCTGATCGGCGCGGGCGAAATCATGGAGCACGTAACGCGCAACCAGATCCTTGTGCCCGGGGTGGCCGATGCCGATGCGCACGCGGGTGTAATCGGGGCCGATATTCTGGTGAATGGAGCGCAGACCGTTGTGCCCCGCGTGGCCGCCGCCCCTCTTCACCCGGACCTTGCCGGGCGCGAGATCGAGCTCGTCATGAAACACCACCACATCCCCGGGCGCGAGCTTGTAGTAGCGCATCGCTTCGCCCACGGCCTCTCCCGAGAGATTCATGTAGGTTTCGGGCTTCAGCAGGATCACCTTCCCGCCCCCGAGCCGCCCCTCGCTCGCCTGCCCCCGGAACCTGCCGCGCCAGGGTGAAAAGCCGTGATCCTCGTGGATGCGGTCAACCGCCATGAAGCCCACGTTATGGCGGTTCTGGGCATATTTCGGCCCGGGATTTCCAAGACCGACGAACAGCTTCATCGCAAGCCTCCTTCCTTCGGCGCAAATCTAGAGTGCGGCGGGGGCAAAGGCAAACGCGGGGCCCGAGGGCCCCGCGCAGCATGTTCTTTCCGAGGCGGACGCCGGAAGGATCACTCCTCCGCCGGCTTCTCCTCGCCACCTTCCTCGGCGGCTTCCCCCTCGCCAGCGGGAGCCTCTTCGGCGGCCTCGTCCTCTTCCGAGCGCAGGCCGGAAGGTGCGGTGATGTTGGCGATCACGAAATCGCGGTCGATCGTGGGCTTTGCGCCTTCGGGCAGGTCCACGTCCGAGATGGTAACTGTATCGCCCACATCGAGCCCCGCGAGATCGACGACGATCTTTTCGGGGATGTTGCCGGCTGTCACCTCGAGCTCCACTTCCGGGCGCACCACGGTCAGAACGCCGCCACGCTTGATGCCGGGCGATTCTTCCTCGTTGATGAATTCCACGTGGATCTCGAGATCGATCTTGCTGTCGCGCTTGAGGCGGAAGAGATCGAGATGCAGGGGAAGATCCTTCACCGGGTGGCGCTGCACATCGCGGCAGACCACGCGCACATCCTCATGGCCATCGACCTTGAGATTGAACAGCGTGGAAAGGAAGCGCCCCGCCTTCAGGTATTTGTAGAGCAGGTTGAAGGGAATTTTCACCGGCAGGGGCTCTTCGCCGCCGCCATAGACAACTCCGGGTACGTAGCCTTCGCGGCGTGTCTGACGGGCGGCCCCCTTGCCTGTCCCCGTGCGTACCTCGGCTTTCAGATCCGGGATCTTTCCGGCCATGGGTTTTCTCCTTGGTTGGGGCGGGCATCCTCCAAGGGTGTATGCCCGCGTGAAGCCGCGCATATAGAGGGAATCGGAGGAGATGTGAAGAGGGTAATCGCCTGCGGCGGGCGCGGGATGTGGCGGGCGCGGGATGCGGGGGCTGCCCTCTTTCTTCCGGCTCCGCCCCGCGCCCCCGGGATATTGATGGACCAGTGATGAGAGGCCCGGGGTCGCCCCCGGGAGAGGCTCAGGGCTTCTCTGGGTTGAGGAGCGGGGCGAAGGCGAAGACGGCCGGATCTTCGGTATCGACCATCACGCGCAGGGCGTGCATGTCGCGCGCGCCGAAGACCTGGAGCGCGGTGAGATTCGGGGCCGTGCGGCGGAAGGGCCTGTGGATGGTGAAGCTGTGGCTGTCGCCATAGATCAGGAGCACGGGACGTTCGAAGCGGGCGGCGAGGCGTTTGAGGGCATGGCCGAAATCGCGGTAGGGGGAGGTGAGGGTGAAGGCCTCCGGCTGGCCGGGGGTATCGAATTCTTCCTTGAACATGTCGGCCTGAAGGGCGAGCACGATCGCTTTTGCGCCTTCGGCTTGCGCCCTTGCGAAGCTCGCTTCGAGCCAGGCGATATTGGCGCGGTCGCGGGCCTTGTATTCGCGCGTGGCGGGGGAGAGGAAGCGCTTCCTGTTGTTGCCCGAGCCCACCACATGGGCGGTGATGACCATGACGCCACTTTGCATGAAGCGGGTGTTCTCCACATAGGGGGAGAATGCGCCGCCCATCACCTCGGCCTGGCTTTCGACAGCCCGCGGCGCGGCGCCGAGGCTTCTGCCCGGATCTGAAAAGAAGGTCCGGCGCAGGAAGGCGAGGCGTTCGAGGGGGGCGTAATGGCCGGCGAGGGGATTGCCGCAATCCGTCCATTCGTTATCGCCGGGCGTGTAGATCAGGGCGGGGGAGAAGCGGTTCAGCAGATCGCGCAGGCGGGAGAGATGCGCGTCGGAGCAGGCGCTGGCGCCCGATTTGATATCGCCCACATGGATGGTGAAGGCGGGATTGCGGGCGTTGACGGCCTCGATAAGGGCCTTGAAGCGGGCGAGGGTGCGGGCATCGCTGCCGTAGGGCATGTCGCCCAGGGCAACGAATTCGAAACGTTCGGCGCGGGCCGGCAGGGCGGCGAGAAGGAGGGTGAGAAGCAGGGGAAGAAGCCGGGCGGAGGCGGGCCTCATTCCCAATCCCCGGAGAAGCCGCGGGGCACGAGGAGGGTTTCGCGGCGCACGTCATTGATGTCGCGGTGGCCGCAGAAGGCCATGGTGAGATCGAGCTCCTTGTGGATGATCTCGAGCGCCTTCGTCACCCCCGCTTCGCCCATGGCGCCGAGGCCGTAGATGAAGGCGCGGCCGATATAGGTGCCCTTCGCGCCCATGGCCACGGCCTTCAGCACGTCCTGGCCCGAGCGGATGCCGCCATCGAGATGCACCTCGGTATCATCGCCCACCGCATCGAGGATCGAGGGCAGGGCGCGAATGGATGAGAGCGCGCCATCGAGCTGGCGGCCGCCGTGATTGGACACCACGATCGCATCGGCGCCCACTTTCAGCGCCATCTTCGCGTCTTCCGGATCGTTGATCCCCTTCAGGATCAGCGTGCCGCCCCAGAGATCGCGGATCTTCCCGACCTTGGCCCAGTCGAGCTGGAGATCGAACTGTTTCGCCGTCCATTCGAACAGGGATGAGGGATCGTCCACATCCTTCACATGGCCGATGATATTGCCGAAGCCGCGCCGCTTCGTGCCCAGCATCCCGAGCCCCCAGCGCCATTTTGTGGCGAGATCGAGCATGTTCTTCAGCGTGGGCTTCGGGGGGGCGGAGAGGCCGTTCTTCAGATCCTTGTGGCGCTGGCCGAGGATCTGAAGATCGAGCGTGAGCACCAGCGCCGAGCAGCCGGCATCCTTCGCCCGGCCGATGAGGCGGCGCACGTAATCTTCATCGCGCATCACGTAGAGCTGGAACCAGAAGGGCTTTTCGGTGTGTTCCGCCACATCCTCGATCGAGCAGATCGACATGGTGGAAAGCGTGAAGGGCACGCCGAATTTCTCCGCCGCCCGCGCCGCCTTGATCTCGCCGTCGGCGGCCTGCATCCCCGTCAGCCCCACCGGCGCCAGCGCCACCGGCATCGCCACATTCTGCCCCGCCATCGCCGTGGCGGTGCTGCGCTCGGAAAGATCCACGGCGACCCGCTGGCGCAGGTGGATCTTGCTGAAATCGCTGACGTTTTCGCGGAAGGTCTGTTCGCTCCAGCTGCCGCTCTCGCAGTAATCGTAGAACATCTTCGGCACGCGGCGGCGGTAGATCTCCCTGAGGTCGTCTATGTTGGTGATGACGCTCATCGTGCTTCCCTCCTGCCGCCCTGTGGCTTCGCTCAGGCCCGGTGCGCGCCCTCGGCGAGCCCGCGCACGAAGGAAAGCACCTCTTCGGGCGCGCGGCCCTCGCCGATGAGCTTCACGATCGCCGAGCCCACCACCGCGCCATCGGCCACGCCCGCGATCGCCTCGGCCGCCTCCGGGCTCTTGATGCCGAAGCCCACCACCAGCGGCAGATCCGTCTCTGCCTTGATCCGCTCCACCTCGGGGGCCACATCCGCCGCGCTTGCCTCCGCCGCGCCGGTGATGCCGGTGATCGAGACGTAATAGACGAAGCCCGAGGTATTTTGCAGCACCTTGGGCAGGCGCTTGTCGTCGGTCGTGGGGGTGGCGAGGCGGATGAAATTCAGCCCCGCCGCCTGGGCGGGGATGCAGAGCTCTTCATCCTCCTCCGGCGGCAGATCGACGATGATCAGCCCGTCCACCCCCGCCGCCTTCGCCTCCGCCAGAAAGCGATCGACGCCCATCGAATGGATCGGGTTGTAATAGCCCATGAGCACGATCGGGGTCTGCTGATCGCAGGCGCGGAATTCGCGCACCATGTCGAGCACCTTTCGCAAGGTCATCCCCGCCTCGAGCGCGCGCTGGCCGGCAAGCTGGATGGTGGGGCCGTCGGCCATCGGATCGGTGAAGGGGATGCCGAGCTCGATCACGTCCACCCCCGCTTCGGGCAGGCCTTTCAGCACCGCCATGGAGGTATCGCGGTCCGGGTCGCCGGCCATGATATAGGCCACGAAGGCCTTTCGGCCCTCTTTGCTCAGGCGGGCGAATGTATCGTCGATGCGTGTCATGGGTGCGGCCCTTCTTCCCGTTTCCTGCCGGTTTGCGCGAA
>WFVA01000136.1 GCA_015491895.1 Albidovulum sp.
CCCCGGAGTGCCCCTATAGCTCAGCTGGTAGAGCAACTGATTTGTAATCAGTAGGTCCGCGGTTCGAGTCCGTGTGGGGGCACCATTCATCCCTTGCAACCCCTTGCAGCGATGCCTGTTTCGCGCCGCGCGGCGGCACCCTTGCGCCCCTCTTCATGCCACGGCGCGGTGAGGTTTACCCAGGGTAAGGTTTCCCTTACTTGTGCGGAAAAATGACGAAAAATATTCTTTTTCCCGAGGAACGACGACGATCCTGTGGAGGAGAAAATGAAATTTTCCGATTGCATTTCCATGGTTGTGGCCGCTTCCGTTGCCCTTTCGGGCATGGGCACGGCCGTGCAGGCGCTGGAAGCGGCGGCGATAACGGATGTGAATGTCCGCTCCGGCCCCGGTGTGCGCTTCGGCAAGGTGGATGTGCTGCGCAAGGGCGAGGTTGTCGATATCACCGAATGCCAGGGCAACTGGTGCCATGTGATCAAGCCCGGGCCGGACGGCTGGGTGAGCGGGCGCTATCTCCAGGCCCTCGAGGGGGTGGAAGACGCGGCCGGCGCCGATGAGGGCAGCGCCTCTGAGGGCGCGCGCCGCTCGGGCGGGGGCGATGCGGCGGCGGCCGCGATCCTCGGCGCGATCGTGGGAGGCGTGCTGGCCGATCGTGCCGCCAAGCGCCGGGCCGAGCGCGCGGCGGCGGAACGGGAAGCGGCGGAATCCGCGCCATCGGTGACAGCGGAACCGGCGCCCGAGCGGGCCGTGATCCCCGAGCGGCCCGTGATCACGGCCGAGCCCGCGCCCTCCCTCCCCTACGGCCCCGACACCTGCAAGCAGGGCTATGTGTGGCGCGAGGCGGGGCCGAATGATCATGTCTGCGTGCGCCCTGAGCGCCGCACCCTCGCGCAGCGTGAAAACACGCGCGCCAATCTCCACCGCATCCGGCTCCTCGGCACCTATCGCTGCAAGCCCGGCTATGTGAAGCGCAGGGCCTTTCGGGGCGACAAGGTCTGCGTGACGCCGGAGCGCCGCCGGCAGGTGCTGCAGGAAAACCGCGAAGGGCCGCGCCACCGCGTGCTTTCGGACTGATCCGCGGCATCTTGCCGCCATGAGGCGAAAGAGGCTCTCGGGAGGCGGCGGCGCCGGGCGAAAGGCGGCGCCGTTCCGGCCTCAGGCGCCCGGTCCGGCGGCCGGTCCGGCGGCCGGTTCGGTGGCGGGCTCCGCGCCGCCCGCCCGCCTGCCCCGGCGCGCCTCCTCGGCCTGCTGGCGCTGCCACATGGCGCTGTAGCGCCCGCCCTTCGCCAGCAGCGCCGCGTGGGTGCCCCGCTCCACCACCCTGCCCTTTTCAAGCACGATGATCTCGTCGGCGTCCACGATGGTGGAGAGGCGGTGGGCGATGGTGAGCACGGTGCGCCCCTCGCCAAGCCGGCGCAGGGAGTCCTGGATGCCGCGCTCGGTTTCGCTATCGAGCGCCGAGGTGGCTTCGTCCAGCAGCAGGATCGGCGGGTTCTTCAGCAGCGTGCGCGCGATCCCCACCCGCTGCTTCTCGCCGCCCGAGAGCTTCAGCCCCCGCTCGCCCACCTGGGTTGCGTAGCCATCGGGCAGCGAGAGGATGAAATCATGGATCTGCGCCGCCTTCGCCGCCGCCTCCACCTCCTCGCGGCTGGCGTCGGGGCGGCCGTAGGCGATGTTGTAATAGATGGTATCGTTGAACAGCACCGTATCCTGGGGCACGATGCCGATGGCGCGGTGCAGGCTCGCTTGCGTCACCTCGCGGATGTCCTGGCCGTCGATCCTTATCGCCCCGCCGGTGACATCATAGAAGCGGAACAGGAGCCGCCCGATGGTGGATTTGCCGCTGCCCGAGGGCCCGACGATCGCCAGCGATCCCCCGCCCGCCACATCGAAGCTCACCCCCTTCAGGATCTCGCGCTCGGGATCGTAGCCGAAATGCACGTCATCGAAGCTGACGCTTCCTTCGCGCACCACAAGGGGCTTCGCATCTGGCCTGTCCGTCACCTCGGGGGGCTGTTCGAGCAGGTCGAACATGTCGGACATGTCCACCAGCGCCTGGCGGATCTCGCGATAGACGGTGCCGAGGAAATTGAGCGGCATGGTGATCTGGATCATGTAGGCATTGACCATCACGAAATCGCCCACCGTGAGCGTGCCCTTTTCCACCTCGATGGCGGCGAGCACCATCACCGCCACCAGCCCCAGCGTGATGATGAAGGCCTGGCCGAAATTGAGGATGGCGAGGGAGTAGGATGTCCTGAGGGCCGCGCGCTCGTAGCCGGCCATGGCGCCGTCATAGCGCTCGGCCTCGCGCTCCTCGGCGGCGAAATACTTGACGGTTTCGAAATTCAGCAGGCTGTCGATCGCCTTCTGGTTGGCGTCCGCGTCCTGATCGTTCATCTCCTTGCGGATCCGCACCCGCCATTCGGTGATCTTCATGGTGAACCACACATAGGCGGTGATGGTGACGACCACCACCAGGAGATAGGGCACCCCGAAAAGCGAATAGAAGATCGCCGCCACCATCAGAAGCTCGAGGATCAGCGGGCCGAGGCTGAAGAGCATGAAGCGCAGCAGGAATTCCACCCCCTTCACGCCGCGCTCGATCACCCGGCTGAGGCCGCCCGTCTTGCGGGTGATGTGGTAGCGCAAGGAGAGGCGGTGGATGTGGCGGAAGGTTTCGAGCGCCAGCTGGCGCAGGGCGCGCTGGGCAACGCGGGCGAAAACCGCATCGCGCAATTGCTGAAAGCCGGCCGCGAGGAGGCGCGCCATGCCATAGGCCACCGTCAGCCCCACCGCCCCCGCGCCCATGGCCCAGCCCGCCGACGGCGCATCACCCGCAAGCGCATTCACCGCCGCGCGGTAGAAGAAGGGGGTGATGACCGTCACCACCTTGGCGGCAAACAGCAGCACCAGCGCCAGCACCACGCGGCGGCGGATCCAGGGCTGATCCTTCGGCCAGAGATAGGGCACCATGCGCCGCAGCGTGCGCAGGCTGCGGCGGCGGTCCTCGGCAGTGAATTCGGCCTTGGTGACGGTGGTGCGCATCAAAGCACTCCTTCGCGCCCGGCCCCGTGCCCTTGCGATCATGGGGGGCATGGGGTAGTTTCATTTCAAGAACGCTTGAATAGTGGAGCCATGGAGAAGAGTCCAGCCCTCGCCGCGCTTTCCGCGCTCGCCAACGAAACCCGCCTCGACATCCTGCGCCTCCTGGTGCCGGCGGGCGGGCGCGGGCTGGCGGCGGGCGAGATCGCCTCAGCTCTCGGCGCCTCCGCCTCGCGCCTTTCCTTCCACCTCGCCACCATGGAGGAGGCGGGGCTGGTGCGGGCGCGGCGCGAGGGGCGCTATCAGCGCTACAGCGTCGATTTCGCGCAGCTTGGCGGGCTGATCGCCTATCTCACCAATGATTGCTGCCGCGGCCATCCGGCCGTCTGCGCCTGCATCGCTGAGGATATCGCGAAGAATGCGGGCACGGCGCGCCCCGCCCCCGCTACTCGGGCGGCGCGGCAGGATCGGGAACGGTGAAGACCTGCCCCGGATAGATCAGATCGGGATCGCGGATGAGATCGCGGTTGGCCTCATAGACGCGGACATAGAGGATCCCCTTGCCGTAGTTTTCCCGCGCGATCCGCCAGAGCGTGAAGCCCGGCTGGACGGTGACGACCGCCACCTTCGGCGCGGGCGGCGCGGGCGGGCTGGCCGGAGCGGCCGGCTGGCCGGGGTTTTCCTGATCCGCAGCCGGAGCGCCGGATCCGGGCGCCGGCGC
>WFVA01000137.1 GCA_015491895.1 Albidovulum sp.
GGCCCATCCCGGGTGAAGGTGCCGGAAGGGGCGCAGGTGGCTCCGCGCTCGCCGAGGATATCACCGTCACCCCCCTCGACGCGCCCGATCCCGATGCGCTCGGCCTGCTGCCGCCCTCCGTCACCGGCCTGCCCCGGGATCTGTGGAAAAACACCCCGGGCCATCTGCTGCGCCGCCAGATACACGAGCTTCCCGCGAGCAACCTCCCGGCGATACAGGGCCTTGTGAAAACCCTGATGCTCGCGGAGGCCGACCCGCCGGCGGATTCGGATCGCAGGGGAGGGCTGTTCCTGGCCCGGATCGACAAGCTCCTCGAGATGGGTGCGATCGAAGAGGCGCAGGCCATGCTTGCGCTGCTCGAGAACCCGAGCCCGGCGCTTTTCAGCCGGATGTTCGACGTGGCCCTGCTGACGGGCAACGAAACCGAGATCTGCCGCAGGCTGCGCAGCCGCAGCGATCTCGCCCCGAGCTACGGCACCCGCGTCTTCTGCCTTGCGCGCAACGGCGATTGGCCCACCGCGGCGCTCACGCTGGGCACCGCCGAGGCGCTCGGCCACATCTCCCCCGAGGAGGATGCCCTGCTCTCACGCTTCCTCGATCCCGATCTTTTCGAGGGCGAGCCGCCCCTCACACGCCCCCGCGAGATCACGCCGCTCCTGTTTCGCATGCACGAGGCCATCGGCGAGCACCTCACCACGGCCAGCCTGCCGCTGGCCTTCGCCCATGCCGATCTGCGCAGCAACATGGGCTGGAAGGCCCGCCTTGAAGCGGCCGAACGCCTGGCGCGCGCCGGCGCGCTCGATCCCGCCCGCCTCTTCGCCATCTACGACGAACACAAGCCCGCCGCCTCCGGCGGCATCTGGGAGCGCGTGCGGGCCGTGCAGGAGCTGGAAGCGGCGCTCGCGGTCAGGGATGCCGATGCCCTCGCCGAAGCCCTGCCCCGCACCTGGGAACTGATCCGCGCCGCGGGCCTCGAGGTGCCCTTCGCCCGGTTCCACGGCGAGGCCATCGCCGCCATGCCCCTCACCGGCGCAGAGGCCGATCTTGCCCGGCGCATCGCCCTCCTCTCCCCCGCCTACGAAAACATCGCCCGCACGAAGCCGCCGGCGGGCGCCGAGGGCGCCTTCCTCGCCGCCGTCGCCACCGGGGATCTCTCGGATGCCGAGCCGGCCACTCCCCTTGAGAAAGCCATCGCCAGGGGCTTCTCGCAGGCGCCCCTCCCTCCCACCGAAAGCGCCCTCCTCGCCACCGGGCAGCTCGGCAAGCTCCTGCTCGAAATCCCCGCCCTGATGCGCTCGGGGCGGGCGGGAGATCTCGACGATCTCTCCCGTGCGCTCCTGATCCTGCGCCATGTGGGGCTCGAGGATGTGGCGCGCCGCGCAAGCCTCGAAACCCTGCTCCTCGGGCGGGAAGGCTGAGCCATGATGGAACGCTGGATATCGGCCTTCCTCGAAGCCCGGGCCGCCGAGCTTGACGCCGCCGCCAACACCCTCGCCGCCTACGGGCGCGATCTCGCCGATTTCAGCCGCTGGCTCGAGCGCCGCGGGCTCGATTTCGCCAGCCTCCAGCGCGGCGATATCGAGGCCTACCTCATGCACTGCACGCAAACCGGCCTCGCGCCATCCACCCGCGCGCGGCGCCTCTCCGCCATCAAGGGGCTTTTCAGCTTCGCCTTCGAGGAAGGCTGGCGGGGCGACAACCCGGCCATCCGCATCAAGGGCGGCGGGCGGCCCAAAACCCTGCCGGGAACCCTCTCGCGGGAGGATGTGGAAGCGCTTCTGGAAGCGGCGCGCAACAGCGGCAGAAGCGCGCAGGAAAAAGCCCGCAACGGCTGCATGATGGAGCTCCTCTATGCCACCGGCATGCGGGTGAGCGAGCTTGTCTCGCTTCCGGTGGCGGCCGCGCGGGGAGATCCCGAAATGCTGCTGGTGCGCGGCAAGGGGGGGCGCGAACGCCTCGTGCCCCTCTCGCCCCACGCCCGCACGGCGCTCAGGGCCTGGCTGGCCATCCGTGACCGCGAGGAGGAAGCCGCCCGCGCACGCGGCCACCCGCCCTCGCGCTTCCTTTTCCCCTCGCACGGCAAGGCCGGCCACCTCACCCGCCACCGCTTCCACGCCCTCGTGAAGGAAATCGCGCGCGCGGCCGGGCTCGATCCTGCCGTTGTCACCCCCCACCGCCTGCGCCACGCCTTCGCCACCCACCTCCTCGAAGGCTGCGCCGATCTGCGCGCCATCCAGATCCTGCTCGGCCACGCCGATATCTCGACAACCGAGATCTACACCCATGTGCTGGACGAAAACCTCAAGCGCCTGGTCAACACCCACCACCCGCTCGCAAAGGAGAAGTGAGCGCCAGCCCGCGCCTGCGCCTTCTCATCACTGGTCCGAAAATATCCCCGCCGGAGGCATGAAATTTCCGGCGCGACGCTCACAGCCGGCGGAACGTCAGGTAATGGGGCACACGCCCCTCGCGCAGCGCCTTCTTCTCGTAGCGGGTAGATTGCCAGTCCTCCCAAGGGGCGCGCCAGTCGCGCGGGCCTTCGGCCAGCCATTCGAAACCGTGGCGCGGCACCTGCTCGAGGGTCTGGCGCACGTAATCGGGGATGTCGGTGGCCACGCGGAAGATCGCGCCGGGCTTCAGCACCCGGTGGAGCGGCTCGAGATGCTCGGGCGTCACGAAGCGGCGGCGGTGGTGCTTCTTCTTCGGCCAGGGATCGGGATAGAGCAGGAAGGCGCGGCTGATGCTCTCGTCGGGGAGCACATCGAAGAGATCGCGCACGTCGCCGGGATGTACCCGCAGCCGCTCGGGGCCGAGCCCGGCAGCGCGGATCTTGCCAAGGAGCATCGCCACGCCGTTGATGAAGGGCTCGGCGCCGATGATGCCCACATCCGGGTTGCTGACGGCCTGATGCACCATGTGCTCGCCGCCGCCAAAGCCGATCTCGAGCCAGACGGGCCGGCCGCCGAACATCGCCCCAGGGTCGAGCGGCTTTCGCTCGGGGTTTTCCTCCCATGTCACCGGCCCCGGCGAAAACCGCCCGAGATCCTCCTCGAGATAGGCCTTCTGGCTGGCGCGCAGCGTCTTGCCGTGGATGCGGCCGTAGAAATTGCGCCGCGGGCGCGCGGGCGGACGGCTCGAAGGCGCGCGGCTTTCGGGAGGGGTGCTTTCCTGCGTCATGGCCGCCCATCTATGGCTTTTCGCCGTCCGTTTCCAGCCCCGATCTGATATGCTCGGCGGATCAGGAAAGGGAAATGCCATGCAAGACGAAACCGGATCCGGCAAACCCGCCACCCTCGCCCCCGACGCGGCCGCGGCACGCCTGCGCGATCTGCACCCCGATTGGCAGATCCGCGAAAACCGCCTCCACCGCCGCCTCGCCTTCCGGGGCTTCGCGAAACCCGTCCATCACGCCAATCTCGCCGCCTGGCTGGGCGACAGCGAAAATCATCACCCCGACATCCGCTTCGGCTGGGGCTATTGCGAGGTGGAATTCACGAGCCACGATGCGGGCGGGCTGACGGAGCGCGATTTCCGCGCCGCAAGGCTGCTCGACCGGCTTCTCGAAGCCCCGGGGCCCGGCCGGGAGAAAGGATGAAGAAAACCCCGCAGGCATCTGGCCTGCGGGGTTTTTTCGTGATTCGAAGGGCCGCGCTGCTCAGAGCGCCTTTTGCAGCGCCTCCACGAGATCGGTGCGCTCCCAGGAAAACCCGCCGTCGGGCTCGGGATCGCGGCCGAAATGGCCGTAGGCCGCGGTGCGCTGGTAGATCGGCCTGTTGAGGCCGAGATGCTCGCGGATGCCGCGCGGGGTGAGATCCATCACCTCGCCCACCGCGCGCTCGATCTCGGCATCGGGCACGGTGCAGGTGCCGTGGGTATCGACATAGATCGAAAGCGGCTTCGAAACCCCGATCGCGTAGGAGAGCTGGAGCGTGCAGCGATCCGCCAGCCCGGCGGCGACGATGTTCTTGGCGAGGTAGCGCGCCGCATAGGCCGCCGAGCGATCCACCTTGGTGGGATCCTTGCCCGAAAACGCCCCGCCCCCGTGCGGCGCCGCGCCGCCGTAGGTATCGACGATGATCTTGCGCCCCGTCAGCCCGGCGTCACCATCCGGCCCGCCGATCACGAAGGTGCCGGTGGGGTTGACATGCCATTCGGTTTCGTCGGTCAGCCAGCCGGCCGGGAGCACCTCGCGGATGAACGGCTCGACGATGGCGCGGATGTCGTCGGAGGTCTGATCCTCGCTCTCATGCTGGGTCGAGAGCACGATCGAGGTGATCCCCACCGGGCGGCCGTTTTCGTAGCGCACCGAAAGCTGCGATTTGGCATCGGGGCGCAGGCTGGGCGCATCGCCCGCCTTGCGCGCCTCGGAGAGCCGGCGCAGGATCGCATGGGCATACTGGATCGGGGCCGGCATCAGCTCGGGCGTCTCGCGCGTGGCGTAGCCGAACATGATGCCCTGATCGCCGGCGCCCTCGTCCTTGCCCTCGGCCGCATCCACCCCCTGCGCGATATGGGCCGATTGCTCGTGCAGGAGATTGGTGATCTCCACCGTCTTCCAGTGGAATTCATCCTGCTCGTAACCGATGTCACGAATGCAGGCGCGGGTGATCTCCTCGACCTTGGCGAGCATCTCGCCAAGGCGGGCCTTGTCGGACAGGCCGACCTCGCCGCCGATCACCACCCGGTTGGTGGTGGCGAAGGCCTCGCAGGCCACCCGGGCCTCGGGCTGCTCGGCGAGAAACGCATCGAGGACGGAATCCGAAATGCGATCGCACACCTTGTCGGGGTGCCCCTCCGAAACCGATTCAGAGGTGAAGACGTAGTTCTTTCGTGACATGAAAAGTGCTCCATTGATGCCGGACCGCCACGCCAGGAAGCCGTTGTGGCGGCGATCCACACCCGATAGCGGGCCGGCCGGGTGCGGTCAATTGCTTTTTCGCCCGCTTTTTCGCAAGCGGCCGAAAAGGAAGAGCAGCAGGCCGGCAGCGATCAGCAGGCCCACGGGGAGATCGCCCGTGCGGCTGTAGGGCGTGGGGGGAAGGGCCGCCGGGAGTGGAGCATCGACGAAATCGGCCACCCCCAGCGGGGTTTCGGCCTGAATGCGCCCGCGCGGGCCGATCACGGCGGAAATGCCGGTATTGGCGGCGCGCAGCATGGGCAGGCCCTGCTCGATGGCGCGAAAGCGGGCCTGGGCGAGATGCTGCCAGGGGCCGGAGAAGGTGCCGAACCAGGCATCGTTGGTGATCTGGAGCAGGAAACGGGCGCGCGCGGGGGCGGCGTTCACATCCTGGGGAAAGATCGCCTCGTAGCAGATCAGCGGCAGGGCGCGGCCCAGGCCGGGAACGTCAATGAGGCGCGCGCCGGGGCCGGGGGCAAAGCGCCCGCCCTGCGCCACCAGCGCCTCGAGGCCGAACCGGCGGGCAATATCGGCGAAGGGCACGTATTCGCCGAAGGGCACGAGGTGGTGCTTGTCGTAGATGGCGGCGATCTCTCCGCCCTCGGTGATGAGGAAGAGGCTGTTGCGCAGGCTTCCGCCCGCCTCGCGCAGGCCTCCGAGCGCCACCGGCCGCCCGCCCGCCGCTTCGGAAACGATCTGCGCCACGTCCCCCCCGCTCTCCACCGCGTAGGGCACCGCCGTTTCCGGCCAGATCGTGAGCGCGGGGCGCGGCGCGGACGGATCGCGCGGCGGCGCGGCGGTGAATTCGATCTGGCGGCGGAAGAACACCGGCACCATCTCGGAATCCCACTTCAGCCGCTGCTCGGCATTGGGCTGGACCAGCCGGATGACGGGCCGCCCCGCCAAATCCGGCGCAGGGGCGGCGCGCGAAAGGCCAAGGAGCGCAAGCCCCCCGATCACCAGCGCCAGCCCCCCGAGGGCCGCCAGTGGGCGGCGTGCCTCAAGCGCGGCGGATGCGGCGGCACCGATCAGCAGGGTGAAAAGCGTGAGCCCGTGCGGGCCGATCAGCGCCGCGCCCTGATCGAGCCCGTAGCCGAGCCAGAGATAGGCCGGCAGCGCCCAGGGAAAGCCCGTCAGCACATAGGCGCGGGCAAGCTC
>WFVA01000138.1 GCA_015491895.1 Albidovulum sp.
GCATCAGGATCGGCTGCGATCGCCTCGAGCACCTTCATCTCCACATTGCCTCCAAGCTGGATATCGGTGCCGCGCCCGGCCATGTTGGTGGCGATGGTCACGGCGCCGAACTTGCCGGCATCGGCCACGATCTGCGCTTCCTTCTCGTGCTGGCGGGCATTGAGCACGTTGTGCTTGATCCCGGCCTTTTTCAGCAGATCCGAAAGCTCCTCGGATTTCTCGATCGAGGTGGTGCCCACAAGCACCGGCTGGCCCTTTTCATGCGCTTCGCGAATGGCCTCGACAACCGCCTCGTTCTTCTCGCGCACGCTCCGATAGACGCGGTCATGCTCATCCACCCGGGCGATGGGCCTGTTGGTGGGAATTTCCACCACGCCAAGCTTGTAGATCTCCTCGAATTCCTCGGCTTCCGTCAGGGCCGTGCCCGTCATACCCGCAAGCTTTTCGTAGAGGCGAAAGTAATTCTGGAAGGTGACGGAAGCGAGGGTCACGTTTTCGGGCTGGATGGCCACGCCCTCCTTGGCCTCGATCGCCTGATGCAGCCCCTCGGAAAGGCGCCGCCCAGCCATCATGCGGCCGGTGAATTCATCGATCAGCACCACCTCGCCATTGCGCACGATGTAATCCTTGTCCTTCTGGAAGAGCTTGTGCGCCTTCAGGGCCTGGTTCACGTGGTGCACGATTGTGGTGGATTCGGGATCGTAAAGGCTCTGCCCCTCGGGCAGGATCCCCGCGGCATGGAGGCGCTCTTCGAGAAATTCGTTGCCTTCCTCGGTGAAGGAGGCGTTTCTGGTTTTCTCGTCGATCGTGTAATGCTCTTCCCTGAGCTCGGGGATGATCCTGTCGATCATCTGGTAAAGCTCCGTGCGATCCTGCGTGGGGCCGGAAATGATCAGCGGGGTGCGCGCCTCGTCGATCAGGATCGAATCCACCTCATCGACGATGGCATAATAATGCCCGCGCTGGTTCATCTCGCTGAGCTCGGATTTCATGTTGTCGCGCAGGTAATCAAAGCCGAGCTCGTTGTTGGTGGCATAGGTGATGTCGGCGGCATAGGCGGCCTTCTTCTCGTCGTCGGGCTGCTGGGGATAGACAACCCCTGTGCGCATCCCAAGCGCCTCATAGACCTTCCCCATCCACTCCGCATCACGCTTGGCGAGGTAATCATTCACCGTCACCACATGCACGCCCTTGCCCGTCAGCGCATTGAGATAGGCCGGGAAGGTGGCAACCAGCGTCTTGCCCTCGCCGGTTTTCATTTCGGCGATATACCCCCGGTGCAGGAAGATGCCGCCGATCAGCTGCACGTCGAAGGCACGCAGGCCGAGCGTGCGATGCGCCGCCTCGCGGCAATTGGCAAAGGCTTCGGGCAGGAGATCATCCAAGCTCTCGCCCTTTTCGAGCCGGGCCTTGAACTCTTCGGTTTTCGCCTTGATCTCGTCATCGGAGAGCTTCTGGAATTCGGGCTCAAGCGCATTGATCTTTTCCACGATCGGACGCACGGATTTGATCTTGCGATCGTTCGGCGTTCCGAAAACCTTTTTGGCGAGCGTTCCGATACCCAGCATATTTTCTCCGGCCCGTGTTCAAATCTCACGGTCATCTGCTTACATGTTCACGAGCCACAAGGCTTCTTGCCCCTGCTCGCGCGCAGCCGTATGACTGCTTGAAGGCCTGTGGCGCGCATGGCCCTCAAGGGGATGTAAGCGGCCATGGAGATAGTGTCAACGCCACGCGGGAGCGGGGCAGAAACAGAGGATGAATTGATGTTCAAGCACCATGCCATCTGGCAGAAAACCCTTCTCGGCGCCGTGCTGGCGGCCGGGCTCGCAATGCCGGGATTTGCCGGAGATGATATAAGCGCCGATACGGTCGTCGCCATTGTCAACGGGGAGCCGATCACCCTTGGCGAAATGATCGCCACGGCAGAAACCCTGCCGGATCAATACCGCAATCTTCCCGATGATGTGCTGTTCGAGGGCATTCTCAATCAGCTCATACAGCAAACAGCTCTATCCCAGGCGCTCGAGGCTCCGGAGCCCAGGCGCATTCCGCTCTCCCTCAAGAACGAGCGCCGCCTGTTGCGCGCCGGGGCCCAGATAGAGCGCATCGCCAAGGACGCCGTTACCGACGAAGCGATCCGGCAGGCATATGAAGAGCGCTATGCCAAGGCCGAGCCGAGCAAGGAATACAACGCCTCGCACATTCTCGTGAAAACGAAGGATGAGGCCGAGGAGATCATCAAGGAACTGAAAGACGGCGCCGATTTCGCCGGGCTTGCGAGGGAGAAATCCACAGGCCCATCCGGCCCGAACGGCGGCGAGCTTGGCTGGTTCGGCCCGGGAATGATGGTCAAGCCCTTCGAGGATGCGGTGATTGCGCTCGAACCCGGACAGATCTCCGAACCGGTGCAGACCCAGTTCGGCTGGCATGTGATCAGGCTCAATGAAACCCGGCTCAAGGATGCCCCCAAGCTCGAGGATGTGCGCGAGGAGTTGCGCCAGGAGATCGAGCGCGCAGCGGTGGAAAAAGCGATCAAGGAGATCGCCGACAAGGCCGATGTGGAGAAGCCCGGCGAAGGCAAGATTCCGCCTGCTGCCCTGCGCGACAGCAACCTGATCGATTAGGGAGCGGGCGATCATGGCGTCTGGCGTCGTGTCTGCGGGGGTATCGCCCCTCGCGCCAAGGGATGGCTTTCCTGATCTGCCCCGGATTGCCGGGGTGGAGCTCGCGGTCGTGGAAGCCGGGGTGCGCTACAGCGGGCGCAAGGATGTGATGCTTGCACGCCTTGCGCCCGGCACCGCGATCGCCGGGGTCTATACCCGATCGGCCACGCGCTCCTCGGCGGTGGAGGATTGCGTGGCCAAGACAGGCCTTCCGCCGAAGGGCGGCGCGGCGATCATCGTCAATTCAGGCAATGCCAATGCCTTTACCGGACGCCATGGGATCGAGGCGGTGCGGGAGATCACGGAGGTGCTTGCAGCGCGGCTTGGCATTCGCGAAAGCCGCGTCTTCACCGCTTCGACAGGGGTGATCGGCGAAGTCCTGCCCCATGAGCGCATCACGGCGAAGATCGATGAACTGATCGCCGCCCTTTCCCCCGATGCCATGCGGGAAGCCGCGCAAGCCATCATGACGACGGACACCTTCCCCAAGGGCGCGGGCGCGGTGTTCGAAACGGGGAGCGGCCCGATCCATATCGCCGGCATCGCCAAGGGATCGGGCATGATCGCCCCCGACATGGCGACGATGCTCGTCTATATCTTCACCGATGCGAAGATCCCCCAGCCCCTGCTTCAGGAGATGCTCGCGGATCTCACCGGCCCCACCTTCAACAGCATCACCGTGGATGGCGATACCTCCACCTCGGATACGCTGATCCTTGCGGCAACAGGGCAGGCATCGGCCGATGAAATCACGGATGCCGGGAGCCCGGCGGCCGGGCAGTTTCGCGCGGCCCTTCACGGCGTCATGCTCGATCTCGCGCATCAGGTGGTGCGCGATGGCGAGGGGGCGACGAAATTCGTCGAAATCCGGGTGACCGGGGCACAGGATGATGGCGATGCGCGCAAGGTGGCCATGGCCACGGCCAATTCGCCTCTGGTGAAAACGGCGCTGGCGGGCGAGGATCCGAACTGGGGGCGGGTTGTCATGGCGGTTGGCAAATCGGGCGCCCGCGCCGATCGCGATCGCCTCTCGATCCGTTTTGGCGATATCCTGGTGGCGGAAAATGGCTGGGTCGCCCCGGATTATCGGGAGGAAGAGGCCGCGCGCTACATGAAGAACCAGGAGCTCCTGATCGCCATCGATCTGGGCCTCGGGAAAGGGAAAAGCACCGTCTGGACCTGCGATCTCACCCATCGCTACATCGAGATCAACGCGGATTACCGATCGTGAAAACCGTTCTCGTTTCCGCCGTGGCGCTCATCGATCCCGATGATCGCGTGCTCCTGGCCCAGCGCCCGGAAGGCAAGAGCATGGCGGGGCTGTGGGAATTTCCGGGCGGCAAGGTCGAGCAGGGAGAAACCCCGGAAGAGGCCCTGATCCGCGAGCTTCAGGAAGAGCTCGGGATCAACACTTGGAAAAGCTGCCTCGCGCCCCTCACCTTCGCCAGCCACCGGTATGACGATTTCCATCTTCTGATGCCACTCTACATCTGCCGCAAATGGGAAGGCATCGTGACAGCCCGGGAAGGTCAGAATCTGCGCTGGGTGAGGCCCGATGCGCTGCGCGATTACCCCATGCCTCCGGCCGATATTCCCCTCGTCGCCTTCTTGCGTGATTTTCTCTGACCCTGATTTATCCACAATTTGCCCGGTTTTCTTTGGATTGTTTTCATTTTTGGGGTGATTTTTTCGCCAGAATGAAGAATGCTGGTAGCGGCTGATACACTTGGGGAGGAATCAGGCCGATGCTACGCACGATCATCGTCGGGAGTTGCGTTTCCATCCAGGGCATTTTCATGCGCAAGCTTGCCAACGGCAAGATAGCCGTCAGGGTTGGCTCAAGGGTGTATGAGGGCTATCCGGTGGAAACCCGCGCTGCCTGAAATTCACTGAACGGAAATTAAAGGGGGCCACGGCATGGGCCCCCTTTTTCAATTGCCGATGCCGGCCATCACTCCAAGGTGCGCTGCACCTCTTCGCGCTCGAAAATCTCGATCACGTCACCCGGGCGGATATCATCGTAGTTCTCGAAGGCCATGCCGCATTCCTGGCCGGATTGCACCTCGGCAACCTCGTCCTTGAAGCGCTTCAGCGTTTTCAGCGTGCCCTCATGGATGACCGTATTGTCACGCAGCAGGCGCACACCGGCCGAGCGCCGGGCAACGCCTTCCGTCACCAGACAGCCGGCAACCTTGCCAACGCCGGTGACCTTGAACACCTCCTTGATCTCCGCATAACCGATGAACTTTTCGCGGACCTCTGCGCTGAGCAGGCCGGAAGCCGCCGCCTTCACATCGTCAACCAGATCATAGATCACCGAGTAGTAACGGATCTCCACGCCCTTCTGATTGGCCGCAGCGCGCGCGGAAGCATTGGCCCGCACGTTGAAACCGATCACCGGCGCGCCGGAGGCTTCGGCAAGGCCGATGTCCGTTTCGGTGATGGCGCCAACTCCCGAATGCAGCACGCGCACGCGCACTTCCTCGTTGCCGATCTTCTCCATCGCCTGGGTGATCGCCTCGGCCGAGCCCTGCACATCCGCCTTCACGATGACGGGCAGTTCCTTGACGTTCTCATCCGCCTTGGCCTTGGCCATGAGCTGCTCGAGCGTCTTGGCCGCCCCTTGCGCTGCGCGCTTCTCCTTGGCCACATTCTCGCGATATTCGGCAATCTCGCGCGCCTGGGCTTCGGTTTCCACCACGTTCAGCACATCGCCGGCCTCGGGGGTGCCGTGCAGGCCCAGCACCTCGACGGGCACCGAAGGCCCGGCATCCTTCACGCGCTCGCCCTTGTCGCTGATCAGGGCGCGCACCTTGCCCCATTTCTCGCCCACGACAAACACATCACCTTGGTGAAGCGTGCCGTTCTGGACAAGAACCGTGGCAACAGGCCCGCGGCCCACATCGAGCTTCGCCTCGATCACCGCGCCCTGCGCCGGGCGGTTCGGATTGGCCTTGAGTTCGAGGATTTCGGCCTGAAGGGCAATCGCCTCCAGAAGCTCGGGGATCCCCTGCCCGGTAATGGCAGAGACTTCAACATCCTGCACATCGCCCGAAAGCTTCTCGACGATCACCTCATGCTGCAAAAGCTCGGTGCGCACCTTGTCGGGATCGGCATCGGGCTTGTCCACCTTGTTGATGGCAACGATCATCGGCACATCGGCCGCCTTGGCGTGATTGATGGCCTCGATCGTCTGCGGCATCACGGAATCATCCGCCGCCACCACCAGCACCACGATATCCGTCACCTGAGCGCCGCGCGCGCGCATGGAGGTGAAGGCCGCGTGGCCCGGCGTATCGAGGAAGGTGAGCAACTTGCCCTCTTCCGTTTCCACCTGATAGGCGCCGATGTGCTGGGTGATCCCGCCGGCCTCGCCGGCCGTCACCTTGGTGTTGCGGATGGCATCGAGAAGGGATGTCTTGCCGTGGTCCACATGGCCCATCACGGTGATCACCGGCGGGCGCGGCTCCAGATCCTCGGGCTTGTCCTCGATCTGGGTGATGACATCTTCCACATCCGCATCCGAAACCCGCACCACCTTGTGGCCGAATTCCTCGATGATCAGTTCGGCCGTGTCGGCATCGATCGTCTGGTTCTGGGTAACCATGAGCCCCATGTTCATGAGCGCCTTGACCACATCGGCAACGCGCTCGGCCATGCGGTTGGCCAGTTCGCTCACGACGATGGATTCGGGAAGCTGCACCTCCCGCACCACCTTTTCGCGCTCCACGCTGCCGCCCATGGCCTTCTGGCGCGCACGCTCCTGCTGGCGGCGGATAGCCGCGAGCGAGCGCTGGCGCCCGCCTTCGCCCGAAAGCGCCTGATTGAGCGTGAGCTTGCCGGAGCGGCGGCCATCATTGCCACGGCCCTTGCCGCCCTTGGGCGAACGATCGCGCTCGCGCTCCTGCTTGCGCGGGCCGGATGAGGGCTTTGCCCCCCGGGGCTCCTGCGGCTGGACGGGCGCAGCGGCAGGCGCCGCGCTCTTCGCTTCCGCGCGTTTGCGGCTTTCTTCCGCCCTGGCCTCGGTTTCGGCCTTGGCGCGGGCACGCTCGGCGCGCTCGCGTTCCTCGCGCTCCCTGGCCTCCTTCTCGGCGCGCCGCCGGGCGCGCTCCTCTTCCCTGGCCTTCTCCTCGGCCTTGCGCTTCTCGGCCTCTTCGGCCTCGCGCGCCTTCGCGGCCTTCAGCGCCTTCATGCGGCGCGCAAGCTCGGCATCGCTGATCCCGGCGGGGCGCTTCTTGGGATCGCCCACGATCGGCCCGGAAGGCGCTTCCGCCTTCTTGGCGCCGGGTTTGGGCACCACGATGCGCTTGCGCTTCGTTTCCACCACGACATTCTTGGTCCGGCCGTGGCTGAAGCTCTGCTTCACGCTCCCCGTCCGGGGGCCGCCGCGCAGGCCAAGTGTCTTCTTGCCGTCATTCTCACTCATGTGGTCGTCTTGTCCTTTCCGGCGCCAGATGCGCCGAGATTTGCCCGCAAGCCCTTGAGCCTTTCCGCTTCCTCTACAACACGTGTCGTGAGTCCGCCAGACGCGAGCGCGCCATGTATCACATTTTCCCGCCCGAAAGCCAAACCCAATTCCCGGGCCGAAAGAATGCCGATATGGCCATTCCCGCCTTCGGGCGGCCGAAGCCGGGATTTTCCCCGCTCCGAACCATCTGAGGCCTGAATCAGAACCCGCGCCCGGCCGCTTTCAAGCCAGCCCTTCACCTTTTCATAACCCGTTACCGCCAATCCGGCCTTGCGCGCAAGGGCGATCAGATCGATCACGCGCCGGGCGAGCTGTTTTTCAACCTCATCCGCGATCCCTTCAGGGATCTCTACCTGCATCCTGGCGGCACGGGAAAAGAGCTTGCGGCGGATCGCTTCCTCGAGCGCCTTGCGATCCGCCAGCACCCAGATGCCGCGCCCGGGCAGCTTTTCGAGCACATCGGGCACGATCACGCCATCCGGCCCGACGACAAAGCGCAGAAGCTCCCGCTTCGGGCGCACCTCGCCGGTAACGATGCAGCGCCGCTCGGGCGTGCTGCGATCCTTCCTGCGGCCGCCGCGGCTCATCTCTCCTGCCACCCCCGCTTTCAGGCTTCGGCCTCCTTCTCGGCTCCCTCACCGGCTTCGGTTTCTTCGCTTTCACCTTCTTCGCCTCGCTCCCCCTCTTCGGAAGCTTTTTCCAGATCGGCCGGATCCACCCAGCCCAGCGCCACGCGCGCCGTCATGATCAGATCCTGGGCTTCTTCGAGCGACATGTCGAATTTCTCGAGAAGGCCCTCGTCCTTCACCCGCTCGCCGTCAACCGTCGTCCAGCCGCCGGCAAGCTCCCAATCGGCGCAGGTGGCGAAATCCTCGAGGGTCCTGATGCCGTCTTCGGCCAAAGCCTCGATCATCTGCGGCGTGAGGCCTTCGAAATTCACGAGGCTGTCTTCCACACCAAGCTCGCGGGCGTGCTCGAGCGCCTTGCGGTTGGCGGCTTCAAGCTGATCGCGGGCGCGGGCCTGGAGCTCCTTCGCGGTTTCCTCGTCCACGCCATCGATCACCAGAAGCTCGTCAAGATCCACATAGGCCACCTCTTCAAGGGTGGTGAAGCCTTCGGCCACCAGAAGCTGGGCGAAGAACTCGTCGAGATCGAGCTTGTCCATGAAAAGCTGGGTCCGCTCGGCGAATTCCTTCTGCCGGCGTTCGCTTTCCTCGGCCTCGGTGAGGATATCGATATCAAGCCCGGTGAGCTGGCTCGCAAGGCGCACGTTCTGCCCGCGCCGGCCGATCGCCAGCGAAAGCTGATCATCCGGCACCACCACCTCGATCTTCCCGGCCTCCTCATCGAGCACGACCTTCGTCACCTCGGCAGGCTGCAGCGCGTTCACGAGGAAGGTGGGCTGATCCTCGCTCCAGGGGATGATGTCGATCTTCTCGCCCTGAAGCTCGTTCACCACGGCCTGCACGCGCGAGCCGCGCATGCCCACGCAGGCGCCCACGGGATCGATCGAGTTATCGTAGGAAACAACGGCGATCTTGGCGCGCGAGCCGGGATCGCGGGCCACGGCCTTGATCTCGATGATGCCATCATAGATCTCCGGCACCTCCATCTTGAAAAGCTCGGCCATGAACTGCGGATCGGTGCGTGAAAGGAAGATCTGCGGCCCGCGGACCTCGCGGCGCACATCCTTCACATAGGCGCGGATGCGATCATTGGGGCGGTAGCTCTCGCGGCCGATCTTCTCGTTGCGGCGCAGGATGGCTTCGCCCCGGCCCACATCGACGATCACATTGCCGTATTCCTCGCGCTTCACCACACCATTGATGATGGTGCCGACACGATCCTTGAATTCCTCGTACTGGCGCTCGCGCTCGGCCTCGCGCACCTTCTGCAGGATCACCTGCTTGGCGCTCTGGGCGGCGATGCGGCCCATCTCCACCGGCGGCACCTCTTCCACGAAAGTATCGCCAACCTTGGGATCCTCCATGTACTGGCGGGCCTCTTCCACCGTCATCTCGGCCTGGTGGTTTTCCAGTTCGTCATCTTCCACCACCGTGCGCACGCGGGTGAAGGTGGCCTTGCCCGTCTTGCGATCGATGGAAACGCGGATGTCCATATCCGCGCCGTAGCGGCTCTTCGCCGCCCGGGCGAGGCTCTCTTCCATCGCTTCGATCACCAGTTCGGGATCGATCATCTTCTCGCGGGCAACGGCCTCGGCGGTCTGCAGAAGCTCGAGCTGGTTTGCACTGGTAATGGCCATGTTCAGTCCTCTTCTTCCCCGGTTTCGGGGCTTTCCGTTTCTATGGTGTCGAATTTTTCCTCATCGAGCGCGCCGGACGCCTTGCGCTGGCGCAGCATCTCGCGGATCAGATCATCGGTGAGCACGAGCTTGGCATCCGAGAGCCAATCGAACTTCAGCCCGATGGTGATGGTCTCGCCCTTCTCGCCGCCGGCGGGAATATCGATCAGCACCTCATCGCCCTCGACGCCGCGCAGCTCGCCGCGAAAGCGGCGGCGCCCGTCAATCAGATCGGCCGTTTCGAGCTTGGCCTCGTAGCCCTGCCAATCCTCGAAATCCTTGAGGCGGGTAAGCGGGCGATCTATGCCGGGGCTCGAAACCTCGAGCGAATAGGCCTCGTCGATCGGATCCTCCACATCGAGAACGGCGGAAAGCTCGTTCGAGATGCGGGCGCAGTCATCAACCTCGATCCCCCCCTCCGGGCGATCGGCCATGACCTGCACCGTCTTGCCTTTCCCGCCCATCAGGCGCACGCGCACGAGCTCATATCCCAGGCCCTCGACAACGGGCCTGATGATCTCGGCGAGGCGGCGATCAATGGCGGCTTTTGCGATCAGATCGTTCATGGTTCTCCAGACACAAAAAAACGGGCGCGCGGCCCGTTGCTCTTTCCCGGTGGAGCGTTGGGGTGGAAACCAACGCGCCGCTGTTGGCACTCATATAGGCCCATCGGGGCGAGTCTGCAAGGCCTGCCTGATCCGGGCGCAAAAAGAAGAAGCGCCCCGGCCATCCGGGGCGCTCCTGCATTGGCGCGGATCTGGGATTCCGCCTATTTCATCCACCAGCGCTCGGCGAGGCGGGCGTTATCCATCTCGCTCACGTTGCCGATCGGATTTTCATGGCCGATCTTCGTATTCACCGCCTGCACGAAATTGGCATACATCGGGATGATCACGCCGCCGCGGTCACGCAGGATTTCCTGCATCCGGTAATAGATCGCGCGGCGCTTTTCGCTGTCGAGCTCGGAGCGGCCCTTCTTCAGAAGCTCCTGGAATTCCGGATCGTCCCACTGGCTGTCATTCCAGGGCGCGCCCGCCTTGTAGGCGGTGGAGAACATCCAGTCTTCCGTCGGGCGGCCGCCCCAATAGGCGGCGCAGAAGGGCTTTTTCAGCCACACGTTCGACCAGTAGCCATCCGCCGGCTCCTGCACCACGTTGATGTTGATCCCTGCCGGCCGGGCTGAAGCCTGATAGAGCTGGGCGGCGTCAACCGCGCCATCAAAGGCGGCGGAAGAGGCGTGCAGGTCGATGTCGAGCTTGTCATAGCCGGCCTTCTTCAGGTGGAATTTCGCCTTGTCGGGATCATAAGGGATGGGCGGCATGTCGGCGTAGAAATACTGGTTTGCCGGCCCGATCGGAGAATCATAGGCCACGCGGCCGTGCCCCTGCAGGATCTTCTTCACCATCTCCTCGCGGTTGATGGCATATTTCAGCGCCTTGCGCACATCGACATTATCGAAGGGCGGCACCTTGGTCAGCATCGGGAAGGTGAAATGGCGGTTGCCTGTCACTTCCAGGATCTCGATCTGCGGATTGGCCTTCATCAGGGCTTCCGTCTTGAAATCGATCCGGTTGACGGCATCGACCTGCCCCGTCATCAGCGCATTCATGCGGGCGTTGGTATCGTTGATGGCGATATATTCCACCTCGTCGAACCACCCGGCCTTGCCATCCTTGTAATGGCTGTCCACCCGCTTGCCGACAAAGCGCACGCCGGGATCGAAGCTCACCGTCCTGTAAAGCCCGGTGCCGATCCCCTTGGCGATCGCCTCCTCGATCTGGCCGGCGGGATAGATCAGCAGGTGATAATCGGAAAGCAGATAGGGGAAATCGGCATTGCCCGCCTCAAGCGTGAACCGGATCTGGTGATCGCCGAGCTTCTTCATCTCGGTGATCGGCGCAACGATCGGCTTGGCCGCTGATTTTGCCCCTTCCTCAACGTGCATCCTGAGGGATTCGATCACGTCATCGGCGCCGAAGGGCTTGCCGTTGTGGAAGGTGACCCCCTTGCGCAGGTTGAATGTCCAGACCTTGGCATCCGGGCTCGCCTCCCAGCTCTCCGCAAGCTCGCCCACGAGCGAGCCGTCGGCGGCCACTTCCGTCAGACAATCAAAGACAGTGCCCTGACCGACCGTGATCATGAAGATGTCGGAATGGGTGCGAGCGTCGAAACTGTCTGACGTATTGGCGCCCGAAAGCCCGACGACAAGCCGCCCCCCGCGCTTCGGCTCGGCGTGAAGCGGCAGCCCCGTTGCCGACAGCACGGCGGCTGCCACACCCGTTCTCAGAAGGCCGCGTCTGCTGATCTGTGACATGTCATCTTCTCCCTGGTTGTTTTACTGGCGCCCACGCACCGGATTTCTCATTGATTCGGGTTATACCCCATCTGCCCCCTGATGCCGAATTTCACCCTCTGCGCGCCGGGCGAGCAGGCGGCTCAGCCAGTCGGGATCCATTTCCGGCACCGAGCTCAGCAGGAGATCGGTATAGGGATGGTGGGGCGGGCGGAACATCTCGTCCTTCCCCCCTGCCTCCACGACCCGGCCCTCCTTCATCACCACCACCTCATCGGCAATGGCGCGCACGGTGGCCAGATCATGGGTGATGAACATGTAGGCAAGCCCCAGTTCATCCTGGAGCCGCGCCAGAAGCTTCAGGATCCCCTCCGCCACCAGCTGATCGAGCGCGCTCGTGACCTCATCGCAGATGATGAAGCGTGGCTCGGCGGCAAGCGCGCGCGCGATTCCGACGCGCTGCTTCTGGCCGCCGGAAAGCTCGCCGGGCAGGCGATTGAAGTATTCGCCGGGATCAAGCTCGATCTGCTCCAGCAGCTCCTCCACCCGGCGGCGCTTCTCCTGCCCCGTTAGGCCCAGGTAGAACTGCACCGGGCGGCCGATGATCTCTCCGATCGTCCGGCTCGGATTGAGCGCGGTATCGGCCATCTGATAGATCATCTGGATCTGGCGCAGCTGATCGCGGCTGCGCCCCTTGTAACTTGCGGGCAGGGCCTCGCCCTCGAACAGAACCTCGCCCCGCGAGGGCGGCAGGAGCCCGGTGATCACCCGCGCGGCGGTGGATTTGCCCGAGCCCGATTCCCCCACCACCGCCACCGTGCGCCCGGCATGGATATCGAAGCTCACATCGTGCAGCACCGGCGCCTTGCCATAGGCGGCGGTGATGTTGCGCAGGGCGATGAGCGGCGCTTGCCCTCCGGCCACGGCCGGCTTTGGCGGGCGCTGGAAGCTGCGCACGGCCCAGAGCGATTTCGTGTATTCCTCGCGCGGCGCGGCAAGCATGGTGCGGGTATCGGCCTCTTCCACCTCCTCGCCGCGCAGCAGCACCTTGATGCGATCTGCCATCTGCGCCACCACCGCCAGATCATGGGTGATGTAGATCGCCGCCGTGCCGAATTGCTCGACAATATCGCGGATCGCCGCCAGCACCTCGATCTGGGTGGTGACGTCAAGCGAGGTTGTTGGCTCGTCGAAGATGATGAGATCGGGCTTGCAGGCCATGGCCATGGCCGTCATGGCGCGCTGAAGTTGGCCACCCGAAACCTGATGGGGATAGCGAAAGCCGATCACTTCCGGATCGGGCAGGCGCAGGCGGCGGTAAAGCTCCATCGCTTCCGCCTCGGCCTCCCTGCGGCTCATCACCCCGTGCACCACAGGCGCCTCGACGCATTGATCGAGAATCCGGTGGGCAGGATTGAAGCTGGCCGCCGCCGATTGCGCCACATAGGCGATGCGCCGGCCCAGAAGCCCGCGCTTCACATCAGCCGGGGCCTGCACGAGATCGGTGCCGTCAAACTCCACCGAACCGCCGGTGATGCGGCATCCATCGCGCGTATAGCCCATCGCTGCGAGGCCGAGGGTGGATTTCCCCGCGCCCGATTCACCGATCAGGCCGAGAACCTCGCCCTTGTTCAGATCGAGGCTCACGCCCCTGATGATCGGCAGCCATTCCTCATCTGCACGCCCCTCGATGCGGATATCGCGGATTTTCAGCAGCGGCGCGCTCATTCCTTCAGCCCCGATGATTTCTGCAGCATCCAGTCCACGATGAAATTGACGGCCACCGTCAGCAGCGCGATGGCGCCGGCGGCCATCAGCGGCAGGGCGGCGGTGAGCGGGCTGAAAGCTGCGAAATTGATGAATTGCGCGAGATCCTTCACCATCGTGCCCCAGTCCGCCAGCGGCGGCTGGATGCCGATGCCGAGGAATGAGAGGGCCGCGATGGTGAGAAACACGAAGCAGAACCTGAGCCCGAATTCCGCCAGCAGAGGCGCCGTGGCATTGGGCAGGATCTCACGGAAGATCAGATATGGCAGGCGCTCGCCCCTGAGCTTCGCCGCCTCGAAGTAATCCATGACCACGATATTGCCCGCCACCGCGCGGGCGAGGCGAAACACCCGGGTTGCATCGATCAGGGCGATGATGAGCACCATGTAGAGCGTGAGCATCCAGCGCTCGGATCCAGCCCAGGCGGAGGCGATGGTCATCAGCAGCAGCGCGAAGATGAGCGCCGGTATGGCCATCAGCACATCAATGCCGCGCGAAAGAAGCTGATCCAGCCAGCCGCCGATCGTTGCCGCCAGAAAGCCGAGCGAGCCGCCGGTGAAAAAGGCGATCAGCGTTGTGGCAAAAGCGATGCCGACGGTATTCTGAGCGCCATAGATGAGGCGCGTGAGGATATCGCGCCCGATCTGATCGGTGCCCAGCGGATGCGCCGGATCCGTGCCCGGCAGCACATTGACGGCATCGAATATCTCGGCCTGCCCGTAAGGCGCGAGCCAGCCGGCAAAGATGGCGGTGAAGGCATAGGCCAGAACCGTCAGGATGCCGAAGGATGCGGTGAGCGGCATCTGGCGAAAGAGCTTGCGGCTCCATCCCGGCCCGATCCGCCTCCCGAGCGCCCGGAAGATCCAGGCGGCGATGGAGAAGGCGATCAGCCCGTTCATCGCCCAGCGGAAGAAAACGATCCTGTCAATGAAATAGAGTTTCACGGCAAGTGCGAAGCCGGCCGCAGCAAGCACATACCCGAAGGCAACCCCGAGGGGCATGTCACGCCAATACGGGCTTTCCGGCCAGAGGCGCCGCCCGATCGCCCGAAGCCCGAGGCTTGCGGCGCCCATTGCCACAAGGGCGATCAGGATCCCGGCCCGGATGCTCATTTCGGATGCCTCAGGCGCGGGTTGGAAAGGATCGAGAGGATGTCGGCAAGGAGATTCATCAGGATGTAGGCGGCGGCGAACACGAGGCAGCAGGCCTGCACCACGGGTATATCCCTGATCTTGACGCTGTCCACGAAAAGCTGCCCGATCCCCGGATAGACAAACACCACCTCGACAACCACAACCCCGGTAACGAGATAGGCCAGATTGATCGCGATCACGTTGATGATCGGCGCCAGTGCGTTGGGGAGCGCATGGCGCACGATCACCCGCAGGGGGCTCATCCCCTTGAGCCGCGCCATTTCGATATAGGGGCTTGCGAGCAGGTTGATGATCGCGGCGCGGGTCATGCGCATCATGTGGGCGGTCACGACCAATGTGAGCGTCAGCGCGGGCAGGAGCGTTTTCAGCAGCCGCTCGCCAAAGCTCATCCCCTCATAGATATTGGAGAGCGAAGGCAGCACCGGGTTGAGCACCCCGAGAAAGAGAATGAGAATATAGGCGAGGAAGAATTCGGGGCTCGAAATGGCAGTAAGCGCCGCGATATTGACCCCGCGATCAAAGATCGAGCCGCGATAAAGCGCCGCCAGTATTCCCAGGCTCACCGAAAGCGGCACGGCAATCGCGGCGGTAACACCGGCAAGAAAAAGCGTGTTGCGAAAGCGGGGCGCAATCTGATCGGCCACGGTTATGGCTTCGGCGCTGCTGGCCGATCCCACATAGGCGGCGAAATTCGCCTGCGCGAAGCTCACGCCGAGATCGCCGTGCAGAAGCCGCCAGAGCCATTGGAAATAGCGCGTCACCAGAGGCTGATCGAGCCCGAGCCCGCGGCGGATCGCCTCCACGGCTTCGGGCGTGGCCGATTGGCCGAGGATCGCCTGGGCAAAATCCCCCGGCAATGCGTTGACCGCCAGGAAGATCAGGATCGAAACGACGAAAAGCGTCAGCAGACCGAGCAGCAAACGCTGCGCTATCATGCGGCCCATGGATGCCATGAATTCCTCCCAAGTGTCCGCAGGTTAAGGAATTACCGGCACCTGTAAAGCGCAATAAGCGACATGTTCCCGCCCATATGCGCCGGCGCCGCAACACCCCCTTTGATGGATCATGGGCATAGAGCGCCGCACCCATGAAGAAAACGATTTCCCCGACAACGATGCCGAACGCCAGCCGGTTGGCCTCGCCACAGAGCGCAAACGAAAGCCCGCAGGATGGTCCGACAGTTTCACAAGATAAATGGCCAAATGCGATAGCCCTGCGGGCGGGGAACGGGCGGATGTTGCGCCGCTTCTGCCGGGGCCGAACTACCCTGGCCGCCCGCAGGAGGTTGATCTTCGCGTGACCCGGGGCCCGATCCAGTTTATCGCGGCGGGGGATGTGCGTGGCTGCTTCTGCCGGAGGCGTTCCCGCCCGTATCGTCAGCGTGCTACCGCGCAAGGATTTGAGAACGATCAGATCATTCAGGTTCAGGCTTCAGAGATCGAGCGCCGGCCCGACAGATCTGAGCCCCCGCATGATGCGCAGGAGTTCGCGGCTGATCTCCGGCTCCGACATGGCATGCCCGGCGTTGCTCAAAATGGTGATCTCGGCCCTTGGCCAGGATTCGGAAAGGCGCCAGGCGGCCTGAGGCGGGCAGATCATGTCAAGCCGGCCCTGGACGATGCTGGCGGGAATATGCGCAATCGAAGGCAGCTCGCGTTCGATCCATCCATCGCATTCGAGAAAGCCGCCATTCCGGAAGTAATGGCATTCGAGGCGGGCAAATATGCGGGCATACTCCCCCGGCGCTCGGTGCATGAGGCCCATGGAAACAACGCTGGCAAGGGCGTTTTCCCAGCCCGTCCAGGCCTGGGCATATTTCATCTCCGTCGCCCGATCGCCGCTGAAAAGGCGGCGATGATAGGCGGCGATCAGATCGTCTTGCTCTTCGGGCGGGATGATCTCGGTGAATTTCTGCCACAGCTCCGGCCAGAAGGCCCCGGCGCCGCCGCCGTAGAACCACTGCAATTCCCGCTGAGTCATCAGGAAAACGCCGCGCAGCACCAGATAGGCGGCGCGCTCGGGGTGGGTGATGGCATAGATCAGCGCAAGCGTGGCCCCCCAGCTGCCGCCAAACAGGATCCAGCGCCGGATACCCAGAGCCTTGCGGATACGCTCGATATCATCGACGAGATGCCAGGTGGTGTTATGCGCAACTTCCGCAAGGGGGGTGGAGCGGCCGCAGCCGCGCTGATCGAACAGGATGATGCGGTAGGTTTCGGGATCGAAGAAGCGGCGCATCATCGGGCTGGAGCCGCCGCCCGGGCCGCCGTGCAGCACGATCACGGGCAGGCCGGCCGGATTGCCCGATTGCTCGACGTAAATCCGATGGCCATCCCCCACATCCATCACCCGCTGATCGAACGGCTCGATCGGGGGGAAGAGATTGAGCGATGCACCCTTGTCTCCGGCGGTTCTGTCCATCAAATGCCCGTGGTATGGTTGCGCGTGCTTGCCGATCGTGCTCATAACAGAGCACAAGGAGCCGGAAATGCAAACCGAAGAAACGACCATCGATCAGGCGGAAGTCGCGAAATTCGAGGCCATGGCGGCCGAGTGGTGGGATCCCGAAGGCAAATTCAAGCCGCTTCACATGCTCAATCCCTGCCGGCTCGATTACATCACGCGCCAGATCGCCGCCGAGTTCGGGCGCGATCTCGCCGAAACAGAGCCTTTCCGCGGCCTGCGCCTGCTCGATATAGGCTGCGGCGGCGGGCTTCTGAGCGAGCCGATGGCACGGCTTGGCGCGGATGTTGTCGGCGCGGATGCGGCCGAGGGCAATATCCCCGTCGCCCGGATCCATGCCGAGCAGAGCGGGCTTGCCATCGATTATCGCCACACCACGGCCGAAGCCCTTGCGGCCGGGGGCGAGAAGTTCGATGTGGTGCTCAACATGGAAGTGATCGAGCATGTTGCCGATCCCGAAGCCTACATGAAGGCCTGCGCCGATCTCCTGAAACCGGGCGGGATGATGATCACCTCCACCATCAACCGCAATCCCAAAAGCTTTCTCATGGCGATCATAGGCGCCGAGCACATCATGCGCTGGCTGCCGAAGGGCACGCATGAATGGCGCCGGTTCATCACCCCCGACGAGCTTTACGATCTGATCCGAAAAGCCGGGCTGGAACCGCTCGATCGCAAGGGATTCGTGTTCAATCCACTTTCCTGGTCCTGGTCGATCTCGGATCGCGATCTTTCCGTGAATTACGTGACGGCCGCAGGGAAGCCCGGCAAAGGCGGAAGTTGAGGCGCGGTCAGTCTTCGCGATCGAGCCTTTGGCGCAATTCACGCAACACCGGCAAGGCCGCGCGCACCTTTTCACTCCCTATCGAGCCGACAACATCCGCTATCACCGGCTCGATGGCCTGAAGCGCCAGATCACGCGCCCGCCGCCCCGCGGGGCTGATCACCACCAGCTTGCGCCGCGCGTCCTCCCAATCCGGGCGGATATGCACATAGCCGGCCCATTCGAGCTTCGAAAGCGTGTTCGTCATGGCGCCGCGGGTCACGTGAAAAGCGGAGGCAAGCTGCGCCGGGCTGCGCTCCGCGTTCACATTGGCAAGGTGATTGAGAACGGTGAAATGCGAAAGCTCCATGCCCTTGGGAAGGGCGCGGGAGAGGCGATTGCGCGCCAGCTGATCCACCATCAGGATTTCGCCGAAAAGCGCCACCGCAAGGGGATCGCTGTTGTGCTCGTTACTCATCACCGGGCCCCCTGAACGGCCTGTCATGCAGAAGGGAGGGGATCTTTCGCCGGCATTCTTCCACTTCGCCGAGATCGAGATCAACCGGGAAAATGCCGGGCTTTTCCCCGCCGTCGATCAGGATTTCGCCCCAGGGCGAAACGGCGAGCGAATGGCCGTATGTGCGCCGCGCGCGGCCCGCCCTGGCCCGGTGCAGGCCACATTGCGCCGGTGCGAGCACGAAGCAGCCGTTCTCGATGGCGCGGGCGCGCTGAAGCACATGCCAATGTGCGGCGCCGGAAACCGGCGAGAAGGCCGCCGGCGCGGTGAGGATCGCTGCGCCCCCCTTTGCCAGCGCCCGATGGAGATGGGGAAAGCGCACATCATAGCAGATCGTAAGCCCAACCCGCCCGAATGGCGCATCCCCAATTACGGCGCGATCGCCCGGCCGGAAGCCGGCTGATTCACGAAAATTCTCCGCGCCGCCCAGATCCACGTCAAACATGTGGATCTTGTCATAACGGGCAATGATCCGGCCATCCGGCCCGATGAGGAAGGAGCGATTGGCAAAACGCCCATCGGGATCATCCGTCCTGAGCGCGAGGGAGCCGATCAGGATGGTTATCCCGAGCCGCAGGGCCTCGCCGCGCAATGCGGCGAGCGTGATATCCTCGGCTTCGCATTGAAGCACCTCGCGCTGGCGGGCCCGGCTTTCGGAAACGCAATTCGTCACCTCCGGGGTCAGCACGAAATCCGCGCCCCCTGCCGCCGCCTCGCGGATCATCTTCAGCGTGACAGGCAGGTTTTCCGCCGGGTCATCCGAAGAATTGAGCTGCAGGAGGGCGGCGCGCAGCATGGCCATCAGGCGGCGAGCAACTGATCGAGCTTGCCCGCGCGCTCAAGAGCGGCCAGATCGTCATACCCGCCCACATGAATATCGCCGATGAATATCTGCGGCACGGTATGGCGCCCGCCCGCACGCGCCATCATTTCCTGGCGTTGCTCCGGGTTCCGGCTGACGTCAATTTCCGTAAACACCTGCCCCTTGCTGGTAAGCAGCCGCTTGGCGGCATGGCAGTAGCCGCAGAAAGGGGTCGTGTAGATCGTGATCGGCTTCATGCGCTTTTTCCTGATCCGCCTCGTTGCTGAGGCTCCCATATCAGGAATCAGCCATCCTTCGCAACGCGCGCCAGAGTGAGAACATTGACCTCCGCGGCACCGGCGCTGAGGCAGGCCTCTGCACAGGAAGCCAGAGTGGCCCCGGTTGTCATCACATCATCCACGAGGAGCACGGGGCGGCCGATGATCCTGTGGCGGCGGCGAGGGTGAACGCGAATGCTGCCTCCAACCATCCTGAAGCGATCCTCCCGATCAAGGCCATCAAGGCGGCGCGTTCGCCGTGTTCTCTGCAGGAGGTCGGGGCAATGCGCCAGCTTCAGCTGATGCGAAAGCTCCTGCCCGAGAAGCGCGGCCTGGTTGTAGCGCCGCTTGAGGAGCCGCATCCAATGCAGGGGCACCGGCACGATCAGGCTGTTATCCCGCAGGATCGGCCGCGCGGCGGCGGCCATCCAGCCCGCGGCCGGGCGCGCGAGATCATGGCGATCGCCGTTCTTCAGCGCCAGCACGATGCGCCGCGCATTGCCCGAATAGACAAGCACCGAGCGCCCCCGCGCCCAAGGCCGGGCAACGGACAGGCAATCATCGCAAAGCGATGCTGCCTCGCCCGGCGAATCCCCAAGCATCGGCACGCCGCACTTGTCGCACACGAGGCCGCTGATGAAGGGCGTTTCCCGCCAGCAGGCACCGCACAGGCCGAAATCATCCATCACCCGCTCGCTGCACGAAAGGCATTGCGCGGGATAGATCAGCTCAAGTGCGCTTTGCATCTGCATGCATTCCTCCTAAAACACCGCAAACGAGGAGCCCCCGGA
>WFVA01000139.1 GCA_015491895.1 Albidovulum sp.
CGCTGCCAGCCTGCGCCCAGCACCTTGCGGGCCGCGGCCTTGAGGCCCTCATGGGCATCCGAGACGACCAGCTTCACGCCACGCAGGCCACGCCTGGTCAGGGAGCGCAGGAGTGAGCCGCGCAGCGCGCCACCGGTTCGAGCGCCGCGGCGAACGCCCAGAAGGCCTCTGCCTCGCTGGGCATGACCGAAATGCCAAGCACTTCACGACGTCCGTCCGTGTTCACCGCGACCGCCACTATCACCGCCATCGACACGATCCGGTGGTTCTCGCGCAGCTTCACATATGTTGCGTCAAGCCACAGAAACGGCCAGTCGCCCTCCAGGGGACGGGTCAGGAACGCTTGCACCCGCTCGTCGATCTCGGCACAGAGCCGGGAGACCTGGCTTTTGGAGGTGCCGGTCATCCCCATCGCCTTGACCAGGTCATCGACCGACCGCGTTGAGATGCCCTGAATATACGCCTCCTGGATCACCGCCATCAGAGCCTTCTCGGCCGTCCGGCGCGGCTCCAGGAATGCCGGAAAATACGACCCCTTCCTCAGCTTCGGGATGTTCAGGCCGATGCTCCCCGCCCGCGTGTCCCACCGTCGTTCGCGATAGCCGTTCCGCTGGTTCTCGCGCAGCGGCGTCCGCTGCCCGTGTGCCGCGCCGCACAGCGCCGACACCTCGATATCCATCAGCCGCTCGGCCGCGTCGCGGATCAAATCACGCAGAAAATCCCCGTCTTCGCTCTTGGCGATCAACTCGGGAAGGTCAATCATGCTCTTGGTCATCGTGCTCTCCTTCGTCACGTCATCGGTTCTTGCAAACCTCAGACTAGCGAAGAAGCGCGGTGGCCGCCTCATACACCACGGACTGGGACACTATCATCTGGTCGGTTATGAGATATGGCACCGGTTCCGGTCAATGGCTGGTCATATCGGATCGAGAGAGTTGATTTGCAAGGAAGGCCGGTAGCCGAACCGAAACTCGTTCCAATGCCGGTAGAGAACCAGATATATCATGCTACCCGCTGTTCCCCCGCCTCGAGCCCCATCACCATTTCCCCAACCGAAATCCGCCCGATTTCCGACATCCGGGTTGGCGACACGGTGCTGGCCTTCGATCCGGCGGCCGGCCTTGGCCGGGGTGCGCTGGTGCCGCGCAGGGTGGTGCGGCCTCACCGGAACGTGACGCGGGAATGGGTGCGGCCGGGCTGGGAAGAGGATGGCGGACGGGTTCCAGCTACAGTCCATCAAGTTGAAGAGAAAAAGGCCGCGTGATGTCCATCATTCTGGCGATAAGGCTGCTGATCGCGATTGCGATGATCGTCTTTTCCGTCCGGCTGTGGTTTCGCCTGTTCCGCCCGCAGGCATCGCCCGAGCGCATGAGGCGGGCCACGCGGACCGTCTTCATCGTCATCGGCCTCTTGATCGTGATCGAGCAGAGCTTCCTGCATTTCTGGCTCGACAAGGCGGTGCAGCAGCGCCGCGAGGAGCACATGGCCTTCCTCGAGAAGGTGAAATCACGCCCCGGCGGGCTTGAGAGCATCAAGCGGAAATATTGCGAGAAAAGGCGCGTGGCGCTGATCTACAGTTACAAGCTCTGCATCTATCGACTGTTTCTTGCGGAGGATGATCCGCGAAAAGCAAGGTTTACCTTTTTCGGCATAAAACCAGCTGGATATCTGACATTACTCCCATGGGATTACGCCGACAGAAGCATCTTCTATGGTTTTCCCATAGCCTATCTGGACGCCTCCGGGAAAGTGGTGAACCCGGATGAACATGGAAGCTGACGAGCGGGAGGCAAGTAATGGGTGAGCAGCAGGGTTCCGCCATCAGCGATTTTCTGAATATAGCCGGCTTGGCATATCATAACGGGCAGCCTGCCGAACCATATACTGTTCCTGATGGCTACTCCTCATGGATCAGGGTTCGAATGCGGCAAGGCCTGTGCGAATGCCGGATCATCCCGCGCGCTCGCCCGGGCACGGGCGGCGGCGTGGAGCGATGGAACGCAGCCTGATGCGTGGTTTGGTCAACAAGGGGGGCGCTGGAGATCTGCTCGCCTGACCTTCGTGACCGGCGAATGGCATGGGCCTCCGATGCGCAGATGCCCGGTGGTCAGCCTGCGCCCCGCCCCTCCGCCGCCCGCCGCTTCAGGGCGCGAGGAAGCGCACGCCCTCCATCTCCGCGATCTCGTCGCATTCCGCCTCGTAGATCTCGGTGAGCTGCCAGATCAGACGCTCGTCCCAGCCGGGAATGGCCGGCGGATCGTCTTCGCCCGGCGGCGGGCGGGCGTGGCCGTCAAGGAAGGCGGCGATCACCCGGGCGCGGGCGTGATCGGTGAGGGCGGGGCGGGCGGCGAGATAGGCGCGAAGCTGGCGCAGCCCATGGCGGGTGAGGCGCTCATGGAGCGGATCATCGGTGCCGCGCAAGGCGATCCCCTGCCCCAGGCCGCAGAGCGCACGCATCAGAGGCTCCCAGATCAGCGGCGAATCCTCGTCGCGCCACAGGGTGAGCCCCGCCTCGGGGGCTGTCTCGCGGATGCGGCGCGCCACGTCAAGCCAGCTGATGTCCAGCGGATCGGTGCCGCGCAGGAGGCCGGAGGCGCCGATTTCGGGCATGCGGGCGAGAAGTGCCGGCAGAAGATCGGCCGGATTTCTGAGCGCGAGGAAGAATTCGATCTCCGCGCCCTTAAACAGCCGCTCAAGCCCCATGATCCTTTCGCTCAGGGGCGCGTAGAGAATGCGATCCTCGAGGATCTGCGCCGGCGGGCAGATAAAATTCTCGTGCGAGAGAATGAGGCGGCGCGCACCCGGCTCATCGCTGATCGTGTCGATCAGGGTTTCGCTGTCGGCCGGGGATTCGGGCGCCTCTTCAAGCCGCCGCAGAAGATCGAGCAGGATCCGCCGGTAGCGCCCCGGGCCGGGCAGCGAAACCCCTTCGGCCGCGAGGATGCCCTTGTTGCGAAAGAGGCTCTTGAGAAGCGCGCCCGAGGCGGTTGCATGCGCGCCGAGATGTATGGCCACCTGCATCCGCTTCCTCCCGCCTCCCGCCTGCCCTGCAACCTTTCCGCCTCGAAACCCGGCCCGATCCCTAGCCGGGCCGGAGCGGGCGTCCTTTACAGTGATAGCGCTTTCGGGTAGCGATCCGCAATGACCATGCAAAACACTCAGGAAATGGCAGACACAGCCGCCCGCAAGCGCCATGGCACGCCGCGCCATGCCCCCGGCATCATGCGCCGCGCCCGCGCATCGCCCTGGTCGCTCGCCGCCCTCCTGATCGCCGCCCTGGTGCTGCTGCCGCTCCTCTCCGTGATCTGGATCGCCTTCAACCCGAGCGAAAACATCTGGCCCCACCTCCTCGCCACCACCCTGCCCCGCTACCTGGCCAACACCCTGATCCTGATGGCCGGCGTCGGGGTGCTGACGGGAATGGTGGGCACGGGCGCGGCCTGGCTGATCACCATGTATCGCTTCCCCGGCGCGCGCCATCTGGCCTGGATGCTGCTGCTGCCGCTCGCGATCCCCGCCTATGTGGGCGCCTATGCGCTGGTGGATTTCCTCGAATACGCCGGCCCGGTGCAGAGCGAATTGCGCGCCCTCTTCGGCTGGCAGAGCGCGCGCGATTACTGGTTTCCCGAGATCCGTTCGCGCACGGCGGCGGTGATCGTGCTGAGCGCGGCGCTCTATCCTTACGTCTATCTCCTCGCGCGCACCGCCTTCTGCGAGCAATCGGGCAACACCTACGAGGCGGCGCGCGCGCTCGGCGCCGGGCCCTGGGGGCGCTTCCTGCGCCTCGGCCTGCCGCTCGCGCGCCCGGCCATCGCCGCCGGCATCGCCATCGCCATGATGGAGACGGTCTCCGATTTCGGCACCGTGGACTACTTCGCCGTCCAGACCCTCACCACCGGCATCTTCACCACCTGGCTTGAGAGCAACAACGCCGGCGGCGCGGCGCAGATCGCGGGCGTGGTGCTGCTTCTGGTGCTGGTGCTGGTGGGGATCGAGCGAGGCTCGCGGCGCAATCGCAGGTTTCACAACGCCGCGCGCGATCCGCGCCCGGTGCGCGCCGTCACCCTCACGGGCTGGCGGGGCTGGCTGGCGGCGGCGCTCTGCCTTCTGCCCTTCCTGATCGGCTTTGCGCTCCCGGGCGGCGTGATCCTCGCGCATGCGCTGGAAAATGCCGGGCGCTGGCGCGATCCCGGCCTGATCCGCGCGCTTCTCAACACGATCTGGGTCGGCGGATGGGCGGCGGTGCTGACGATGCTGGCGGCGCTGGTGCTCGTCTATGGGGTGCGCCTCAGCCGCGCCCGCCTGCCCCGCCTGCTCCTGCCGCTCACCACCCTTGGCTACGCCGCCCCCGGCGCCGTGCTCGCGGTGGGCGTGCTGATCCCACTCGCCGCGCTCGACAACCGCCTCGCCGATCTCGTGCTCATGCTGACGGGCAGCGATCCGGGCCTCCTCCTCACCGGCACCACCTTCGCCATCATCTACGCCTATTTCGTGCGCTTCTTCGCCATCGCCCAGGGCGCGACGGACGCCGCCATGGCGCGCATCCCGCCAAGCCTGCCCATGGCGGCGCGCTCGCTCGGGCGCACATCGGGCCGGACCCTGCGCGAAATCCACCTGCCGCTGATCCGCGGCTCGGTGCTGACGGGGCTTCTGCTGGTGTTCGTCGATTGCGTGAAGGAGCTTCCGGCCACGCTTCTGCTGCGCCCCTTCAACTTCAACACGCTGGCGACGCGGGTCTATGATTCCGCCTCGCTCGAGAACATCGGCGAGGCCGCCCCGGCGGCGGTGCTGGTGATCCTCGTGGGGCTCGGCGCGGTGATCCTGCTCATGCGCCGGCAGACGTGAAGCGCGCATGAAGGCGGTGAATTTTGCCGCGCCCGGCAAGGCAAGGGGCTTGCCCCACCCGCCCCAAAGCCTTAAATCACCCCGGAGTGCCCCTATAGCTCAGCTGGTAGAGCAACTGATTTGTAATCAGTAGGTCCGCGGTTCGAGTCCGTGTGGGGGCACCATTCATCC